>NZ_JACJQJ010000032.1 GCF_014696615.1 Nostoc linckia FACHB-104
GAATTTGAAACATTCTATACTAAGAACATTTTGCTGAACGAGGGTATCCGCGCTTGGATGGCTCCTCAAGATCAGCCCCACGAACAATTTGTATTCCCTGAGGAGGTATTACCTCGTGGTAACGCTCTCTAATAGATCGGCCGTCCTGGGCGGTGGACGCGACATAGAATCAACAGGTTTTGCCTGGTGGTCTGGTAACGCTCGTTTAATTAACCTATCTGGCAAACTGCTTGGTGCTCACGTTGCCCATGCTGGTTTGATCGTATTCTGGGCTGGAGCAATGACTTTGTTTGAAGTCGCTCACTTCATCCCTGAAAAGCCTATGTATGAGCAAGGCTTAATCTTGTTACCTCACCTTGCTACCTTAGGATGGGGCGTTGGTGCTGGTGGCGAAGTCATCGACACATTCCCCTACTTTGTTGTTGGTGTACTTCACCTGATTTCCTCAGCTGTGCTAGGTTTTGGCGGTATTTATCACGCCGTTCGTGGCCCAGAAACCTTAGAAGAATATTCTTCTTTCTTTGGTTATGACTGGAAAGACAAGAACAAGATGACCAACATCATCGGCTTCCACCTGATCATCTTAGGATGCGGTGCGCTGTTGTTGGTTCTGAAGGCAATGTTCTTCGGTGGTGTTTACGACACTTGGGCACCTGGTGGTGGTGACGTTCGCGTTATTACTAACCCGACTCTGAACCCAGCCGTTATTTTCGGTTATCTCATCAAGTCTCCTTTTGGTGGCGAAGGCTGGATCGTCAGCGTCGATAACATGGAAGATGTTATCGGTGGTCACATCTGGATTGCTTTCATCTGTATTGCTGGTGGTATCTGGCACATCTTCACCAAGCCTTTCGCTTGGTCACGTCGTGCATCCATCTGGTCTGGTGAAGCTTACCTCTCCTACAGCTTGGGCGCTCTGTCCCTTATGGGCTTTATTGCTTCCTGTATGGTTTGGTACAACAACACCGTTTACCCCAGCGAATTCTATGGCCCTACTGGCCCTGAAGCTTCACAAGCTCAAGCTTTAACCTTCTTGATTCGTGACCAACGCTTAGGTGCTAACGTCGGTTCTGCTCAAGGCCCCACTGGTCTAGGTAAATATCTGATGCGCTCTCCTAGTGGTGAAATCATCTTCGGTGGTGAAACCATGCGCTTCTGGGATTTCCGTGGCCCTTGGTTAGAGCCTCTACGTGGCCCTAACGGTCTTGACTTAAACAAAATCAAGAACGATATTCAGCCTTGGCAAGCTCGTCGTGCTGCTGAATATATGACCCACGCTCCTCTGGGTTCTTTGAACTCCGTAGGTGGTGTAGCAACAGAAATCAACTCTTTCAACTATGTATCTCCTCGTGCATGGTTGGCAACTTCTCACTTCGTTTTGGGTTTCTTCTTCCTCATTGGTCACTTGTGGCACGCTGGTCGCGCTAGAGCAGCAGCAGGTGGTTTTGAGAAAGGTATTGACCGTGAGAATGAGCCAGCAATGTCCATGACAGAACTTGACTAGTTCTCAAGCTTTCTTTCATCACTGACAATCAATTTTTTAAGCTCTTGTGTAAAAACAAGAGCTTTTTTATGACTATTTCTTTGAATTAACCCTTTCCCTTTTTCACCCTTAACAGAACTTAATTAAATCATCACTTAGTTTCCATCCAATTTTCACCTGCACGTACATCTACCAGTAATGGAACACTCAACTTAACTGCATCTTCCATTGCTGACTTAATTTGTGGTTGCAATTCTTCCCACTCTTGGCGTGGAACTTCAAACACTAATTCATCATGAACTTGTAATAACAATCGTGCCTGATATTTACTTAAAATCTCATGGAGTTTCACCATTGCAATTTTGATAATATCGGCACTAGAACCTTGAATTGGTGCATTAGCAGCAGAACGCAGTAAACCAGCATCATAAGCACCCAAATTCTTTAATTTACTCAAATCAATCTCTTCTGGATTGCTACCTTTTAATTTGCGTAAACTATTGCTGGTAAATTCAACATAACGACGACGACCTAAAATTGTTTCTACATAACCTTGGGCGATCGCTTCTTTTTTGACACGTTCTAAATATGTAAATACTTGTGCATAGCGTTCGTTAAATCGCTTAATAAATTCGTTGGCGTTGGCTTTATCTACTCCAGTTGAACGCGCAAATTTTAAAGAACCCATGCCATAAATTACGCCGAAGTTGATGGTTTTTGCTAACCTACGTTCGTCTGATGTGACATCTTCTTTTTCAAACACTAAGCGCGCCGTTACAGTATGAATATCTTCATTCTGTTGATAGGCTTGGACTAAAACTGGTTCTTGGCTTAAATGAGCCAAAATTCTTAACTCGATTTGTGAGTAATCAGCAGCTACCATTAACCAGCTTGATTCGGGCAAAAATGCTTTACGAATTTGGCGACTAAAAGCTGTCCGAATAGGAATATTTTGTAAATTGGGGTTAGAGGAAGATAATCTCCCAGTAGATGTTGCTGCTTGGTTAAAATCTGTATGCACTCTATGAGTTTTTTCGCTTACCAATGCTGGCAAAGCATCCACATAAGTAGACTTTAATTTAGATAAAGTACGATACTCAATAATGGCCTCAAGAAAACCATTTTCCGGATAATTTTCTTGCAGTTTCTCTAAAGTTGCTGCATCTGTAGAGTAACCTGTTTGAATTTTGCGCGAATACTTAGTACTTAACCCTAATTTTTCAAACAATATATAACTTAATTGTTTGGGAGAACCTAAGTTAAATTTTTCGCCAGCTATTTCTGTAGCCTGTTCTTCCCACTTTGCTAAATCAATTTCTAACTGCTGGGAAAGTTCTTTGAGATAGGCAGAATCAATGCGAATACCTGTGTATTCCATCTCTGCTAAAACTTCTTCTAGAGGCTGTTCTACTTCCAGAAATAACTTATGTAAAGCCGGAATTTGCTCTAGTTCCTCACGTAATTTCGGTACTAATCCAAATGTAGAATAGACATCCATCCCGCAGTAATCTGCAACAGTGGGAATATCTAAGTCAGCAATATTTTTGCCTTTAGGAACTAAATCTACATAACTTTTGGCAGTTAAACCTAAATATCTGTAAGCTAAATCACTCAAATTGTGGCTACCATCTGGATTTAGCAAGTAACTGGCTAACATAGTATCAAAAACCACTCCTGCCAATTTTATGCCTTGACACCGTAGAACCAAGCGGTCAAATTTGGCATTTTGCAAAGCTTTAGGATAATTAGCACTTTCCAGAATTGGACGTAGTGCTGCTAGTACTTTATCTAGCTCTAAATTATTCCCTGTTTTGTGACCAACAGGAATATACGCCATATCATCCTGGTTGCTTCCCCAACAACAACCAATCCCTACTAAAGCAGCGTCTCGTGGTTCTAAATCAGTAGTTTCTGTATCCCAAGCAACGGGTGTCTCTAGATTGGTAAATTGTTGTAAGAGATTTACTAACTCAATAAGTTTCGCTTCGCTATCAATAATACGTGGTTGAATTGCAGAATCTGGCTTTTGTTGAACAGCTGCTGTATCAGCAGCACTGAAAAACCACAAATCACCATCATCGTCATTACTGTTAATTTGTGCTGTTGTTGCTGGTGCTGGAACTTCTGTAACTTCTGCAACTTGTCCGCCAAATTTTTGCTGCAGTTCGTTAATTTGTTTTAAGAAGCGATTGAATTCTAATTTTTCTAAAATTGGAACGAGGACGTTTTGATCAAATCCTGTTAATTTACAATCTTCTAAATTAACTTCTAAAGGAACATCTATAACTATTTTTGCTAAATAGTGAGACTTTTGAGCATCTTCTTGCCCTTCTACGAGTTTTTTATGAGTTGCGCCTTTAATTTCATCTAATGCAGCATAAATTTTTTCTAGGGAACCGTAGGTACTAAGTAGCTGTACTGCTGTTTTTTCCCCAATTCCTTTAACGCCAGGAATATTATCTGATTTGTCACCACATAGAGCTTTAAAATCCACAACTTGCTCAGGTAAGACACCAAGCTTTTCTTTAACTTGTTCCGGGCCAAATTCTGTGATGCCATTTGTAGAGCGCTTCCAGGCATCTGGACTAAAATTTAAAACGGTGATTTGTTTTTCTAAATCTATAAGTTGAAATAAATCGCGATCGCCTGTGAGAATTTTCACTTTATACCCAGCTGCAGTAGCTAGCTGTGCTAAAGTTCCCAGCACATCATCTGCTTCGTAACCAGGAGCCGTAAAAATCGGCAGATTGAAGCCTGCAAGCAACTCATGTAAATTTTTCAAATCCGGTACAAAATCTTCTGGTGTACCAGGGCGATCGGCTTTATAGGTATCGTCTGCTTCATGACGGAAAGTCGGTAAGCCCAAATCAAACGCGATCGCCATAGCCAGTGGCTGTTGTGTTGTCATGACTTCCAGCAGGGACTTGATAAAGCCAAAACATACACTGGTAGGAATCCCCGTTTTTGTACGTAGTCCACCGTCTCGTCCCTTAGCAAAAGCAAAGTAAGAACGAAAGGCTAGCGAGTGTCCATCTACGAGGATGAATGTGGGGCGTGTTGCTGTTGTAGAAGAAGAAGTTTGAGACATAGCCTTATTTTAGCTAGAAGCTTACATCCAAGTACCAACGACGCAGCTTCAGCATCAAAATGATTGCTTGTAGCACAAGTACAGTGCGGCGTAGACATGGCTCTTTTTGAGCAAGAGCAATCATTGTATCAGCGCTTCTAGTAGAACAAAAACTGTAAAAACTGAAAATTTACGCTCATTTGACTAATTCAGAAATTTTACCGTTCTCATCATTAAGCTTTTAAATATTACTTTTACAGTTACGTTATTTTTCATTACTTCATAAAGTATTTACATAAAATTAGGTATATTCATCAAACCAATAATTAGCATTTTAAAGTTAGAAATAAATCAGGAATAGTGCAATCATAGTTTCAGAGAAAATCATCTATGAATTCCAAATTTTTTCAAGCTTTAGCTACTGCTACAACCTTTGCAGGTATTATCGCTACAAGTGGAGTAGCTAATGCAGCTTCACTTTCTTTCTCAGCTTCTACAGATTTTGAGCCTACAGATTTCAAGAAAACCTTAAAAAACCGAATCAAAACATCAAGTTGTTAGACTTAAGTAAAGTTTTCTGATCACCAAGATTACTAGATCCTCAGATTTAGTAACTTACCAATATCTTGATGACTAGAGAACTATGGTATCCAGTTAGAAAGTAAATCTGCAATTTAGATATCAAGTTTTTGATACTCAAATATCATCTTATATACCCGGATTTTAGCTAATCTGGGTCTTTGCATATTTACCAGCATACTAATTTAAATTATATTTTCAAAATAGCTACTAGAGAAGAATTACTATCTTGCAGTTGTAATAGTGTGCACATAAAGTCGAAGAGATTAAGCCTTTAATTGAATCTGTTGGAGCCAGTGTTCTTTATCTATCTCCTTATTCTCCCGAATTCAATCCCATCGAGCATTGGTGGTCACAATTAAAAGCTTTTCTGAAACAATTTTCTCCCAAGAATGCATCTGTAGTTGATGGTTTAATTAAAATTGCTCTGAAATTAGTTAATCCAAAGCATCTAAAAAATTGGTTTACTAATTGTTGTTACTGTACCTCATAAACCTCAAATACGCTGTAAGTTCAAATCTTGGGGATTTTTATGTCTAAAGCATCTGCTCAGAATCTTGCATCTACTGATAATCAGTCTGTAGCTCAAGCAGAGATTAAACTATTGGTTCTAGATATCGATGGTACGATTTCTGGCAAGTCTAACACCATTAGCAAACCCGTAAAGCGAGCGATCGCCGCCGCACAAGCAAGAGGAATTCAAGTGGCGATCGCAACTGGTAGAATGTATCGTTCAGCTTTACGCTTTCACGAAGCTATTGGTTCTGTCTTACCCTTAGCAGCTTATCAGGGTGCTTGGATTCAAGACCCTGCTACCCAAAACATTCATCGTCATTTGACTGTTTCTCGGGAAATTGCTCACCAGCTACTAGATTATTTTGAGCAGCCAGAGTTGCGATCGCTGTTATCTGTGCATTTTTATATCAATGACCAGCTGTATGTGCGGGAATTAACCAGAGAAACCAAAATTTACGCTCAACGTTCTGGGATTACCGCGACTCCTGTGGGCGATTTACGTCAAGTTTTAACAAATGAACCCACAAAAGTTTTGGCTTTGTGTGATGACACCGATGTCATAGACAGGATATTAGGCAATTTACGCAGCCAATACACCCCCGCTGAACTTTACCTCACAACATCAGTTGCAACCTTCTTTGAGGCGACTCACGCCTCTGTAAATAAGGGAACCGCAGTGCGTTACCTAGCCGAAGAATTACTAGGATTACAAGCTGCTAACGTCATGACTATTGGAGATAACTTCAATGATGTAGAAATGTTAGAGTATGCTGGCATTGGTGTCGCTATGGGTAATGCTCCCGCAGGAGTGCAAGCGATCGCTAAGTGGGTAGCTCCTACTGTAGAGGAAGATGGAGCAGCTGTAGCAATTGAACAATTTTTACTATCTTAGGAGCAAACTCTTAAAATTTAATTCTGTATAAAATCAGAAAGGACACCGACGACTGGCCGTGTTTCGTCTCGGTGCCCCTGCTGGTTCGCTCCTCACACACCAGATAATATATCCGATGATATTGATTGAGTCAATATCTGCTTTGTAAATTTTTATTTATTTCTTTAGTGAGTTTACTGAGAAATCAACAAATTTTCTATTTCAGAATGTTGTCCTATTTTTAATAACTTTGTGTTTGAGAAAAAGCGAACAGCTTTCTATTGAACACTTTTTACCTTTCTTGTTGCCAATAAGTATATTAAGAAAACTTTCTCATAATTCTCTGGGAGCAAATAACCCCAGTTTTTCTTCTAGTAAAAACCTGAACACAGATTGAGTCACCATCAATAATCCCAATCTGGCTTGAGCTAGTTCTGGTGAGGTAGTTTTAACTTTGCCCCAAATGCGGCACTCGCGCCAGAAGTTTTCAAAGGCTTGACTTAAATTCAGCGCCGCTTTTGCCCAGTTAACGGTGCTGTTAATAGGATGACACTCTAAATCATCCACCACTTGCACCAACTCTCCAATCAGATGACCTTCAGCTAAGTGATGGAGGCGAAGTTTTTGCTCGCTATCTAGCCAAGGTATGGGAGTAGGACAGCTAACACTCAAATAAGCTGGTGCTAAATTGCTTAGTGATGTTTTTTGCTGGGCAATATTTTTGTCTGTATCTAAAAGCACTTCTTGCAGTTGAATTAATCCTTCTCGGTGCGCCTGTTGCAACATCGAGTAGCAGCGCGCATGGGCGTTTTGTACAGCAAATAAGCTATCTGAATTGTTTATGGGGAGATTTTTATCGCTGGCAATTTTCCGTTCCCTAAAAATTCCCATAGGGAGATTTTGTAACCAAGCCGCTAAAGCAGAGTGAGTCAATTCCAAATGAATCCAGCCAGGGGGAACAATTTCGATACGAAAAACGTCCCCATCCAACTCTGATAAATTAGCAGCGATCGACTGAGCTATATCTAAAGATTTTTGATTCTGAGATTTTTCTAACTTGAGAGCTACACCCGAAATATATAAAATTCTTTTATCATCTCTACCTTTATATAGAGGAAATTTCGCATCTTTTATGCTGTCTAATTCTGTATTCCAGGTATAAACACTCAGTGATTTCCACAGATGACTGTATATTAACCGTTTTATAGCTGTGTATTTGCTAACTAGTAAATTAAAATGCACGTAGTTATTAATGAAGACAGCTTTATCGCCAATGTATCGATTTTCTGTCATCTATCAAAAGTTATAAGTTTCTTCTAGATAAAGAAAAATGAGAGTAGAATAAAATTTGATGAATATTCAATGAATAGAGGGTAAACTTTACTACCATCATTGTACAGTAAGAAGTATAACAAAAGAGTAGGGAGTAATTTCCTTTCTATTCTTTGAATGGCTGGCGCTGTTAGGCGTTAAGCCGAACTCGCCAACACAAAGACACTCCTTGCACCTTTTTATGTCGTCTTTGTCTTCAGCCGAACGCTCTTTGTTACCTATGCAATCTCCATCCTCTTTTTCCGAGGCTTCACGTCCGTTTTTGACTTGGCAACGAATTCTTGATTGGGCTCAAGAACACTACCGCTGCCGCACCTTCAGCAAAGATGAGCGCATTCCAGCTCGCCCTGGATTGCTATATTTGGTGCAAAGGGGTGCGATCCGGATGGTAGGAACCGCTCAAGTCAGCGCTACTGCTAGTCAGTTAACATCTCGACGCATTAACAGAACCCCAGAAGAAGCTTTCTTGGGTTTTGTTGGAGCCGGACAACCGTTTGAAATTGTTGCTCAATCTCCATTCACACTCCAGGCTTACGCTCATGTAGACCAAACAGCGGTGCTGTGGATGTACTGGCACGACTTAGATAACTGGCCCCACTTCCGTCGCGAAGTGATGGATGCCTTCCGCTATCAGCACCAACGTAAGTTGCTGTGGCTGAGTGCTTTGGGACAACGCCGCACAATTGACCGACTCTTAGGATTCCTCACCTTGTTAATTGAGGAATATGGCGAGCCGGCAATGAGCGAAACTGACCCCGATGTAATTCGTGGCTATTGCCTGCCTTTCCCCCTGACCCATGCCCAAATTGGTAGTGCCATCGGTTCAACTCGTGTTACTGTTACCCGTTTGATGGGCAAATTACGTCAGCGTGGCTTAATCCTGACCCAAGGGGATAATTTGATTTGCTTACCAGCAGAGTCCATTAATCGAGCTAGCTAAAGCTCAGATCTGCTAATCAATAGCAGGTGTCAGCGAATTCTGACAAACCCAGCTTGGGTAATCAATTCCTGCCCCTGCTCAGTTAGAAGTAAGTTGGCATAAGCAACACCTGCTTGCTGCTCGGTTTGACCAGTCTGTTTGACCACCACAAACAGATTGCGTGTAATCGGGTATTTTCCGGATTGGAAAGCCTCAATGTTCAATTTGTTTCTTTTACCAGGACATTCAGTCGGGAGGACAAATGGTTCTTGGTAAGGAGCAACGTATGCCCCTTGCGTCCGCCCCAACGGCAAGGGTCTAATTGAGCATTGAGTAACCACCTCTGGGGCAGAAGCGTAATAGATACCGCCAGGACTACCAGCCAATTTTTGTAAGGCTTGGGTGGTTGTGGAAATAAATTCCACCTGCGATCCGAAAGATTGACCACCCAAGATGTCTTGGACAAAAAGCTCTACTGTACCGCCATCAGTAATGCGGCGAGAATAAGCTTTAATTGGAATATTTGGGCCACCAACTTGGCTCCAATTGTTAATTTTGCCAGTGTAAATAGACTTCAGTTGGTCTAAAGTCAGCCCTGGTATATTAAGGTTGGCATTAACTGCTACAGCTAATCCATCGATTGCCACGGGAATTTGATTGAGGCTAAAACCACGTTGCTGGGCCCGGCTTAATTCTTGATCAAGAAGTGGTCTAGAGGATTGGGCAAATGCTAGTTGACCATCGATGAGTGACTGTATACCAGTACTAGAACCAGGCGTTGCATTGCTAGGCTCTACATAACGCAAGCGAAACTCAGGTCTGGTAGCTGTAATTGCTGAGTCAACCGTCAGCCGAATTGGTGCCCAAGATGTGCTACCTCCATAGTTAAATAATCCTGTAGGGACATTTTGGACAGTAGCAAAACTTTTGCTGCTAGATTTTTCTGTTGTTGTCTGGGGCTGATTTGTATTGCGAGAAATACTTTGATTAAGATTAAAATTATTATTTCGGGTAAACCACCAAAAAGCACCAGCTACTAACCCAACGGTGATTAATAGAGACAAAACCAGAATAGGAGTTTCATTTTTTTGAGACATAGCACATTCGCCTGTATGTCGATTAAATACAAGTAGTGAACGAATTTTTCGATTTTGGAGCCGCTGTGTTGCAGCGTTTCCCTATGCTGTAGCCAGTGGACTGATTTAGGGTTGAATAGTCTCTACTGCACTAGTTTCTTGCCATTGCCAGAGTGTATGACACTGAAAAGAGAACCGCTATAGTTTTAACTATGGAATAACCGAAATCTTCAATTACATTTTGGGCTGCAAACCTTTAAGAAGGCTGAGAGTAAATTTAATATCCAAAATTGATTGGCTGTTTGAGACTGTAGTTTAAATAACAAATATTTTATTAGCGAATTCTGACAAATCCGGCTTTAGCAATTAATTCTTGACCTTGAGGTGTCAGTAGCCAATTAGCATAAGCTTCTCCTGCTTGCTGATCGCCTTGTCCATTTTGTTTCACAATTACAAATAATCGCCTAGTAATCGGGTATTCAGCTTTTTGAAAGGCGGCTGCATTGATTTGGTTACGCTGTTGCGGACACTGTTGTAGAGGAACAAAAGGTTCTTGATAAGGGGGGATGAGTTGATCGGATGTCCGTCCCAGGGGTAAAGGTTGAACAGTACATTGTCCAACTACTTCCGGGGCAGAAGCATAATAAATTGCGCCAGGATTCTTGGAGACTTCCTTTAAAGCTTGAGTTGTCGTGGCGATAAACTTGATATTTGCAGCAAATTTTTCACCTGCCATAATATTTTGATCGAAAAATTCGATAGTCCCTCCCTCTTCTAAACGGCGAGAGTAAGCTGTAATTGGTAAATTGGGGCCATTCACCTGTTGCCAATTAGTTAGCTTACCCGTATATATATCTTTAAGCTGTGTCAGAGTTAAACCAGGAATTTTGAGGCTGGGGTGAACTGCGATCGCAATCCCATCAATTGCTACTGGAATTTCTTTGAGTTTAAATCCCCGTTGTTGCGCCTTTTGGTATTCCTCATCTTTTAATGAGCGAGATGATTGGGAAAAAGCCAGTTGGTTATCCAACAGCATTTTAATCCCAGTACCAGATCCAGGCGCACCAGTAGTGGGATCTGTATAACGTAATTGAAACTGGGGCCATAGCTTTTGCATTCTTGGTTCTACTTCTTTGCGAATGGGAGCCCAAGTAGTACTTCCTCCATAGCTAAATAATCCTGAAGGAAGAGGATTTGTTTTTTGAGCAATGTCATCCTGTGGCTGAAAAACTTGGCGGGAAGAATTATTAGTAAAACTCTCAATTACACCAGAGTTGTTAGCCAACCACCAAAATACAACACCCACTAACCCTAGTGTGATGGTCAAAGCTAAAACCAAAACACCAGTTTCATTCGTTCCGTTCCGTGGCGACATAGTTGTAGTTTTGATTTGTGGATATACAGGCAATGTCCCATTTTGAAAATATTTATAGGTTAACAGAAGGTTAAGCTTTGATTGTTATTCGCTGCAGTAAATATTAAAAAATAAATAATCTGAAGCTTATTAAGCTGCTTTAATAAAGTGTAATCAATTGTAAAATATCTAACCTCTGAAATGAATTTCATCAGACTGATAATGGTTCACAGAATTAAGGAAAGCAATTTGTAAATCAACCTAAATAGTGCAGTGAGTGCAATACTTACTAATGCCGCCGCCACTGCCAAAACAACTACTTGCTGAATGCCGAGTTCACTGCGTAATAAAGGCAGAAAAAAGATAATCGCAAAAGTAATCGCTGGAATAATTAATAAATCTAATTTTTCAATCCACCTTCTAGTTTGGGCGAAAATTAGCATCCCCAAAATCAAAGCGGAAATGCTAAAAGTTGTAATCAAGTTATGTAACAAACTAAAAAGAGCGATCGCAATTAATGCACCTTCAAACCCGCTAAAAGCTGCTCCCGCTAATAATTCCCAGGTCGAAAAAGCTGCTACTGGTGGTAGCGATGGTGAAACAGCAGCACGCGAATTTTTTACGGTTGGTGGTGATGTCCGCGATTTAGGAGAAATTTGTGTTGGTGGTGTTAACTGTGATGGGTTGATTTCAGCTAGTGCATTTAAAACTTCTTGTGCTGACTGAAAGCGTTGATTAGCAGCAGGCAGTAACATCTTATCTAAAATATCAGCTAGACGTGGTTGCACATTTACTAGCGTGCGCCAGACCCATTGATTACTATAGCCATCAAATAACTTAGTTGCTTCCTGACCAGTCAGCAAGGTCAGGACAGTTACAGCTAAAGCATATAAATCTGTAGAGGGGAAAACCTGATTGCCAGCCATCTGCTCAGGTGGTGCAAATCCCATAGAATAAATTCCTGTGGAAGAAGCAGCTGGGGAATTAGTCACTTGCTTAACTGCACCAAAATCTAATAAAAAAAGTTTGCCATCACGACGGCGCATAATGTTAGATGGCTTAATATCTCTGTGGATAATGCCTCGCTCATGAACAAACTTTAGTACCTTGAGGATTTCTTGCAGTACCTCGAAAATTTCTGGTTCGGAAAATCTACCTTTTTTAATTAATTCTTCCTCAAGATTCTGCCCGTTAATATATTCTTGTACTAAATAGAAAAATTGGTCTTGCTGTCCTGGTTGCAAGCTTTGAACTGTAATGGGAAAAAAAGCAAATAAATCAGGTATTTGGTCGTGTTCGTTGCCTATATGGGCTAAAACTTCTGCTTCTCTTTCAAATAACTGTTGTGCTAGATGCAGTTGAGTAGATGTTAAATTGCCTGTAGGTTGAAACTGCTTCACTACACATTGGCGCATTCCCGGAATCCGGCGATCAAGTGCCAAAAATGCTGCTCCAAAACCGCCTCTACCTAACAACTTGATGGGTACATATCGACCATCTAGCATCAATGGCATTCCACAGGCAGTGCAGTATTTTTGTTGTGCTGTTTTCAGGGTCGTGTTATCATCCAAATCCGCAAAATAGTTTTGTGGACGTGGACAGCGTGGACGAGTGCAGTAGACTTCCATTTTAGTTATTCGTCAATAGTCCATAGTCAGTAGTCCATAGTACAGCGTGCTTAAATCAAGTTATTTTTCAACACAGTGGTAGAGCCTAGAATCAAAGTTTTTTTGAGTGCCAGATGCTCTCAAATCCAGCGACCTAACGCACTGGCTCTTTTGACTTCTTAGGCAGCGGTAATAGTCTTTTTAACTAATGACTAATGACTAATGACTAATAACTAATGACCAGAGGTTAGTCTTCGTCAGAGGAGTTGGGTATTACTGCATCCAATGTATTGACCATTAAATTTTTTTGTGTCAATTTTAACACATTGTGGTTCCATCCAGGGGTAGCAAACTGGGGCAAGATTTCCTGACTAAATGCCTCTGCCGCCTTAGAGCGATAACGATTGGGATTAAAAATCAGCCAAAGTGTGCGCTTCACAACAACCCCTTCAATTGGGGCGCAGTGTAATACACCCATTTGTAACTCTTTAGCAATAGCGGATGTGGAAACAAACGCAGCCCCTAAACCTGATTGCACGGCATTCTTAATGGCTTCTATGGAATTTAATTCCATTTCGATTTTAAACCGCCTAGTATCAATCTCACAGCGTGCTAGCACTTGGTCAATGACTTTGCGAATAGTGGATTGGGAATCTAGAGCAATGAATTGGAGTTTATAAAGGTCGTCTTTTTGAATAGTTTCAAGTTTGGTTAAGGGATGAAACACAGGTAATATCAACACCAGTTCATCTTCAGCGTAGGGAAGAATTTCTAGAGATTCGGCTAATTCACCAGGAATCTCACCGCCAATAATGGCTAAATCTACCTGTCCGTTAGCTACACTCCAAGCAGTGCGCCGCGTTGAGTGGACGTGTAATTGCACCGCCACATCAGGATATTTTTGCCTAAACATCCCAATCATTTTCGGCAGCAGATAGGTACCTGTGGTTTGAGAAGCACCGACAATTAAAGTGCCACCTTGGAGATTTTGTAAATCTTCAATAGCACGGCATGTTTCTTGACACAGACTGAGGATTTTTTCCCCGTAACTCAGAAGTAAATGTCCAGCTTCAGTTAATTGGGCACGTCGTCCTCCACGGTCAAATAAAGGTACATCTAGCTGCCGTTCTAAGTTTTGCACTTGCAAACTAACGGCAGGTTGGGAGACATAAAGACTATCAGCGGCGCGCTTGAAGCTCCCTTCTAGGGCGATCGCTTTGAGAATACGTAACTGATCTAAAGTGAAAGGAAGGTCAGACATAAGGCTAAACCTGCAAACAAGAAAGGAGCGGCTTTAGCAAGAAATCAGCATTTCACACTGAGCTAGCTCAGTGTGATTAATTGCATCTTAAACTGGGAAGATTGACTCGAAAAAGACAGTAGCACAACATCTTGACTAAAGTCCTCTTTTGAATACTTTGTGGTATTTGTGGTACTGATCTAAGTTTTCTTTAATTTACTTCACCTACGTATAAGTTATGATGCCGATTTCTTGGTTAACCCCCAGTCATTTTGTCATATTGGGGTTACAGTTAGTTTTTGCGATCGCGCACAGTGGAGGTGCTGCTTTACGGCCTGTGGCAGAAAAATACCTTGGGACAAGGCTTTACCGGATTTTATTTGCCTTAGTTAGTCTGCCTTTGGCTGTAATATTAATTATTTACTTTTTTAATCACCGTTATGATGGTTTGCAACTTTGGCAGGTAAAAGATGTACCTGGTGTACAAATTTTAGTTTGGGTGCTGTCGGCGATTTCTTTTATATTTTTATATCCTGCTACCTTCAATTTACTAGAAATTGCCGCTATCCAAAAGCCTGAGGTTCATCTTTACGAAACAGGAATCATTCGCATTTCCCGTCATCCCCAAATGGTAGGACAAATCATTTGGTGTGTTGCTCATACTCTCTGGCTAGGTACTACTTTTACCCTAGTTACCTCAATTGGTTTGGTGCTGCATCACTTGTTTGGTGTTTGGCACGGGGATCGCCGCCTCACTCAACGTTATGGTGAAGCTTTTGAAGTTGTGAAACAGCGGACTTCAATTATTCCCTTTTTAGCAATTATTGACGGTCGTCAATCTCTTAAATTGCAAGAATTTCTCCGTCCTGCCTATTTAGGAGTAGCTATTTTTGTAGCTTTGCTTTGGTGGTCGCACCCCCTGTTATTGGCAGCAACTAGTAAGTTAACATGGTAGCTTTAGATGATCCCCGATATCAGAAGATACTACCCAAATAGATGAAAATATCAAATTATCCTTTGCTACCAAATCAATGTAGGATAAATTCAAATAGCTGCGAGTGGGGGTGTATGAAGTCGGTTTGAGATTTTAAGTTGGTAGTTGCTAGAAAATAAATTGTGCTAGGAAGTAAATAGCAAATTCAGTCTGAATTGCCAGACAATGGTGGCTATCAAGACTTGAACATCCAAAAAAGCAACCGTGAATGTCGCGTTGGCTTTGATCTTAACGCCGCAATCAACGCGCTCGATTTTGTCTAAACAACTATCTTTGTGTCTAACAGAGCGTCTATCGGCAGTAACTTGCTTGCCAATACCACTACTGCTGATAATTAGTTTGATTAAAAACCCTATAATTCTAGAGGCATCATGGTGTTGTCGGTTAGTGAGCGGACATTTACTCAAGAAGTTTTAGAATCTCCAATTCCGGTTTTAGTAAATTTTGAAGCACCCTGGTGTGGCTTGTGCCGCATTATCCACCCCTTATTATTGCAATTTCAAGACCAATGTAAGGAGCAAATAAAATTAGTTGGTGTTAACGCTGACCAAAATTTTAAACTCTCTACCACTTATCGCTTGAAATCACTACCAACTTTACTGTTGATTGAAAATGGCACTATCCAGCATCGTCTTGAGGGTTTCCGTGGCAGAGACGATTTACGTCGAGCTCTAGAAGAAATTAAAGTGAGCTACAGCGATCGCTCTGGTAGTTACAATAGCCCCAAAACCGTAGACTTAGGCTGTCGCTAAGTCTGATTACCAAATTTTTGAAGCAAAATTTTTCAACTGTTGAGTATAAGCCCCTGGATTGATCCTTGGAATCAATCGAAAATTCCCAATACCAAATCCAAAATTGATTGACTGTTGACTATTGATGATTAATTTGATAAAGCAAATCTAAAACCAAGCTTAACACCCCACCGCAATACCTGTCGGTGGGGTATTTTATGCTAAAGGGTGTGTGTCACAATTATTAACAGTTCGACCTGACAGTTGCCTGAGGACGGACAGTTGACCGTAATGGAGATTGCTTGAAAGTTAAGATACGTACCCTAACCGACGGCAAGCCATTCGGGAAACTACGAGAAACCCAGCACTCACAGCAGTTGCCTGGGTTGGGAAAATGCAACTTGTTTGCTACTCTTTGGGAAGCCCCCTGGATAATGTCTACAAGTCCCTGCGGTTCAGACCCATCCTGGGGGAAGCCACAGCAGTGTCTCTCAACTTCTTTCTCTGTTCTAGTCCTCTGAAGACCGTCAGCAGCACTGTTTTAACTTAGTCAAGAATCCTAAAAAGTACGCGTCAGTGATGGAAGTAATCTATCAATATGCCTGGCTGATTCCTGTATTGCCACTGTTAGGGGCAATGCTGGTCGGTCTAGGATTAATTTCGTTAAATCAGGTGACAAACCGCCTGCGGCAGCTGAACGCTGTAGTGATTATCTCCTTAATGGGAGCAGCGATGGGGCTGTCGTTTGCCTTGCTGTGGAGTCAAATTCAAGGACATCCAACTTATGTCCGTACCCTAGAATGGGCAGCAGCAGGCAATTTTCACCTGAGTATGGGCTACACAATCGACCACCTAACAGCTGTGATGCTGGTGATTGTGACCACAGTAGCTTTTTTAGTCATGGTTTATACCGATGGCTATATGGCTCATGACCCAGGATATGTCAGGTTTTATTCCTATCTCAGTTTATTTGGCTCCTCAATGTTGGGACTGGTTGTCAGTTCCAACCTGGTGCAGGTATATATATTCTGGGAACTGGTGGGGATGTGTTCCTACTTGTTGGTGGGCTTTTGGTACGATCGCAAGTCAGCAGCAGACGCAGCCCAAAAAGCATTTGTCACAAACCGTGTGGGAGACTTCGGTCTCTTACTTGGTATTTTGGGGCTATTTTGGGCAACAGGCAGCTTTGATTTTGGTGTCATGGGCGATCGCCTGGGTGAACTTGTACAATCGGGTTCCATCAGCAATTTCCTAGCTGTCCTATTAGCGATTTTAGTTTTCCTCGGCCCGGTGGCAAAATCAGCCCAATTTCCTCTCCATGTGTGGCTACCGGATGCAATGGAAGGCCCCACCCCGATTTCAGCCTTAATCCACGCCGCGACAATGGTGGCTGCTGGGGTGTTCTTGGTCGCCCGCATGTACCCGGTTTTTGAACATGTGCCCGCCGCCATGAACGTCATTGCCTTTACAGGGGCATTTACGGCATTTTTAGGGGCGACAATCGCTATTACCCAAAATGACATCAAAAAGGGCTTAGCTTACTCCACCATCTCCCAGTTGGGTTACATGGTGATGGCGATGGGAGTAGGTTCCTACAGCGCGGGATTATTCCACCTCATGACCCACGCTTATTTCAAGGCGATGCTGTTCTTGGGTTCCGGTTCCGTGATTCACGGTATGGAAGGAGTCGTAGGTCATGACCCCGCATTAGCTCAAGATATGCGCTTAATGGGCGGATTGCGTAAGTATATGCCAGTTACCGGAATCACCTTCTTAATCGGTTGCTTGGCAATTTCTGGTATCCCCCCCTTTGCTGGTTTCTGGTCAAAAGATGAAATTCTCGGCAAGGCTTTTGAAGCTAACCCATTTTTATGGCTTATTGGCTGGCTAACTGCTGGGATTACTGCTTTTTATATGTTTAGAATGTATTTCTCGACATTTGAAGGCAAATTCCGCGGTACTGATGAGAAAATCAAAGACAAGCTCAAAAAAGCTTCGACAATTATCCTGGAATTAGAATCAGGCGAACCAGCGCCGACTTTTGGCCCTGGGGCGATGAAGAAAGGCGAATTAGCTGCCACAGGTGACCATCATGGCGATCATGGTGATCATGGGCATCATAGCGATACTCCCCACGAGTCGCCTTGGACAATGACCCTACCTTTGGCAGTTTTAGCCGTACCTTCGATTTTGATTGGTTTGGTAGGCACACCATACGCCAACTACTTCGAGGAATTTATTTTCCCACCCACAGAAACTTTGAGCGAAGTTCTGGAAAAAGCTGCCGAGTTTAACCCGACGGAATTCTACATTATGGCAGGGGCCTCTGTAGGCATTTCTCTAATCGGGATTACCTTGGCTTCCTTGATGTATTTGCGCGGTAAAATCGACCCAGCTGCGATCGCATCGAAAATCAAACCACTTTATGAGCTTTCCCTCAACAAGTGGTACTTTGATGACATTTACCATCGCGTTTTCGTGATGGGCTTGCGTCGCGTAGCCAGACAAGTCATGGAAGTTGATTTCCGCGTCGTTGATGGTGCTGTTAACCTCACCGGCTTTTTCACCCTTGTCAGTGGCGAAGGATTGAAATACCTCGAAAATGGTCGCGCTCAATTTTATGCCTTGATTATCTTTGGGGCAGTTTTGGGTTTAGTGATTTTCTTTGGTATTACCTAAGGAGATTTCTGAGTGCTGAGTTCTGATTAATAAGAGAATTCGGAATCAGCACTCGTTAAGCAATTAATCACTTCTGATAGCTTCGTATCTAGTGAATAGTGAAATATTGTGTTTAATAGAGATGAAGGCGGGCTAAACCATTTACCTACCTTCATCTTTCTTCATTTTTGTTAAATCAACCTAACAAGGGAGACCAAATCTCAAAAAAGCTGCTACTTAATAGCTAGTGACTTTTTGCCAAACATGATTTTGATTGCAGACGAATTGCGATGAATACAGCTAATTTCCCGTGGCTGACGACGATTATTCTGTTGCCAATAGCCGCGTCGCTACTGATTCCTATCATCCCAGATAAAGACGGCAAAACAGTGCGCTGGTACTCCCTCATCGTAGGGCTGATAGATTTCGCACTAATTGTTTACGCTTTTTATACTGGGTACGATTTCTCAAATCCCGATTTGCAGTTGGTGGAGAGTTACCCCTGGTTACCACAGCTGGATTTGAATTGGTCAGTAGGGGCAGATGGCTTATCCATGCCCCTAATTATTTTGACTGGATTCATTACCACGCTGGCGATTTTAGCAGCCTGGCCTGTAACCTTTAAGCCAAAGTTATTTTACTTCTTGATTTTGGCAATGTATGGCGGTCAGATTGCCGTGTTCGCCGTCCAGGATATGCTGTTATTTTTCCTGGTATGGGAACTGGAACTAGTGCCAATCTACTTCCTGCTGTCAATTTGGGGAGGCAAAAAGCGGCAATATGCAGCGACAAAGTTTATTTTGTACACCGCTGGCGGATCGCTGTTTATTTTGCTGTCTGCCCTGACAATGGGATTTTACGGCGATACAGTAACTTTTGATATGAGGGCGCTGGCTCTTAAGGACTTCGCTCTCAATTTCCAACTAGCACTATATGCTGGATTTTTGATTGCCTACGCCGTTAAGTTGCCAATCATCCCTTTGCATACCTGGCTCCCAGATGCTCACGGTGAAGCTACAGCCCCGGTGCATATGTTATTGGCAGGTATTCTGCTGAAAATGGGTGGTTATGCCTTAATTCGGATGAACGCCCAAATGCTACCCGATGCCCACGCTTATTTTGCGCCCGTCTTAGTGGTATTGGGGGTGGTAAATATCATCTACGCCGCCCTGACATCCTTTGCCCAGCGTAACTTGAAGCGGAAAATCGCCTACTCCTCAATTTCCCACATGGGCTTTGTCATGATTGGTATTGCCTCATTCACAGATTTGGGATTAAGTGGGGCAGTATTACAAATGGTTTCCCACGGTTTGATTGGGGCAAGTTTATTCTTTCTTGTCGGTGCAACTTATGACCGGACACATACCCTGATGTTGGATGAAATGGGTGGTGTCGGCAAGAGAATGCCGAAAATTTTCGCTATGTTTACTACCTGTTCAATGGCTTCTTTAGCTTTGCCAGGAATGAGCGGTTTCGTAGCAGAATTAATGGTGTTTGTAGGCTTTGCTACCAGCGATGCATATAACTCCACATTTAAAGTCATCGTGGTATTCTTGATGGCAGTTGGAGTAATTTTAACTCCAATTTATTTGCTCTCAATGTTACGTGAAATTTTCTACGGTCAAGAGAACGAAGAATTAGTTTCTCACCAAGCATTGATTGATGCTGAACCGCGCGAAGTCTTTATCATTGCTTGTTTGTTAGTGCCAATTATTGGTATTGGTTTCTATCCCAAGCTACTAACTCAGATGTATGACTCTACAACAGTGCAGTTAACAGCAAAATTGCGGGATTCAGTGCCAACCTTAGCACAACAAAAAGAATTACCAAAAGTTTCTTTAGTTGCGCCAGAAATTGGTAAATAACAAAAGATTGATAGTTGATATGACTATTAATTGAAGGGCGGGTATATAACCCGCCCTTTTTTATTAATGAAAGGAAAAATATCTACCGCTTCTTGAATCGTAATGTCATACCATTTTGGATTTTGGATTTTGGATTGAGAATTGCCCTCTGAATCATGTTTGTGTAAATCCATCTGCTACACTAACTTTTCAAATTGGTATCAAAGATTGTTTCAATAGTTTATAAACAAAATTAGCTGTATTAAATTTAACAATATTTTTATAAAATTAGAGATTGCTGCTATCTAGCTTGATTTTCACTAAAACCTCAAGTTTGCTGAGAACATCAGCAAAAAAGCCACGGACTATTTACACACCTCACTGAAATTATTTGCCTACAATCTATCCAGAGTCAGCATTTGCCATACCGCTCATGTTAAACTACAACCCGTTGCATTGCTTGCCATCTTCCGAAGAATTACCCAACTCTGACGATACCCCTGTGGATAATCAATTACAGCATCTCATACCTGCCTTGCTTGAAAGTACTCTGGCTATTGTTTGGTCAGAACGTTGGGATTGGTTTTTTGGTGTCACTATGGGTATTTATTATGACCCTAACCAACCAGTCCTTGTCCCTGATGGATTTCTTTGCTTGGGAGTTAAGCGCTTTGTTGATGAATATTTACGCTTGAGTTATGTGCTGTGGGAAGAAAAAGAGTTACCAATTTTGGCATTAGAAGTTGTTTCCCAAATACATCGGGGAGAATATAGTAGTAAAAAAGAGTTGTACGCCAAAAAATTAGGAATTTTATACTATGTTGTATATAATCCTCTACGGCGGAAAAAATCCTCATTGGAAGTGTATCGTCTCGTGGATGGGGAATATGTGCTTATGTCAGGTAGTCCTGTGTGGTTCCCAGAAATTGGTTTAGGAATTGGGAAACATCGAGGAATTTATCAAGGAATTGTGCGGGAATGGTTGTATTGGTATGACGAGAAAGGGCAAAGGTTACTCTCACTCGAAGAATGCATTCAAGAAGCGGAAGAACGAGCGAGTTTTGCAGAACAAAAGCTTGTAGCAGCAGAAACAAGAGCGCGAATACTAGAAGAAAGATTAAGGGCTTTGGGTGTAGAACCAGAAACTTTAGCTTAATTAAAAAAGGTAAAGGTAAACCATAACAACCTTTACTCTTTACATTTTTTCTCTACAACAAATCATACCAATTCAAAATTCAAAATGACGCTCGTTAGCGTAGCGTCTCCCTTTGGGAGATGACTCGCTAACGCTACGCTAACAAAATTCAAAATTAAGAAAACCATATGTAGCAAGGGGTTTCGAGTTTGGATCTGTTGCTGAATTTTGGAGAATTAGTATCAATTTTTAAATTGCTATTAGTTTAAAAATGCAAAAAAAGCGATCGCCCTCCCTTTAAAGATTGCGATCACCTTTTGTTTAAACCCATTAGTGCGGTTATAGGTATTTATTTTCCAACTTTTTTATCGTTGTAATCCCTGAATAAATGGTATAAAATACTACTCAACAGTTACTGATTTTGCTAGGTTCCTGGGCTGATCGACATCTAAGCCGCGACGGGCAGCAATGTGATAAGCCAATAATTGCAGAGGTATCACCGATACAATTGGGGAAAGCAATTCATCTACAGTTGGTACTGGCAATAAATCATTAAAGATTTCGGCTGCTTCGCCGTCTTTGACGGGAGTTACACCAATTAAACGAGAATCTCGGGCTTTGGCTTCTTGGGCGTTAGAAATTACTTTTTCGTAAACACTACCAGGAATGGCGATCGCAACTACTGGTACTTTCGCATCCAAAAGTGCTATCGGGCCGTGCTTCATCTCGCCTGCTGGATAACCTTCAGCGTGAATATAGCTAATTTCTTTTAATTTCAAAGCCCCTTCTAAAGCAATGGGGAAATTAATTCCTCTTCCTAAAAAGATGAAATCTTGGGTTTCAGCAAATTGGTGGGCTAGTTGTTCTGTTAAGCTTTCTTGAGTTTCTAAAGTTGCTTCAATCTCTTTGGGAATTTGTCGCAGTCCCTCAATAATCTCTGCAATCTTGTCGGGAGAAATTGATTGACGATGAGCAGCTAAATCTAAAGCTAAAGCATAAAATGCCATTAATTGAGCAATAAAGGTTTTAGTTGCTGCAACCCCTATTTCAATTCCTGCCAATGTATTAATAATATGTGGTACTAGATGACCCAGGCTGCTTTCTGGGCGATTGGTAATACCCAATAATCGCGCTTGATATTTAGCTTCTTTACCTTGGCGGCGTTCTTTTTCCATTGCTAAAGCTGCCAAAGTATCAGCGGTTTCGCCTGATTGCGTGACACCAATAATTAATGTATTAGCCATCAAAGGTGATGGTGCATAGCGATATTCTGAAGCATAATGTACTTGTGTAGAAATACCAGCTAATTGTTCTAGCAAATATTTTCCTACTAAAGCTGCGTGCCAACTAGTACCACAAGCAACGATTTGAATTTGTTCTATATCTGCATAGAATGATTCAGGTAATCCGAGATTAATTGGTGAATGGCTAGATCCAGCCGAATTACCATCATTAGTAAAGTAAGCTTCTAAACTAGCGCGTACTACTCCTGGTTGCTCATAAATTTCCTTGAGCATAAAATGTTTGAATCCCTGCTTTTCAACCATCGTGGGATTCAAGTTCAGCAACCTAGGTTGTTTTTTCAGCCTATCGCCAGCAAAGTTATAAACTTCAACTCCTAAGGGTGTTAAACGGGCAATTTCTCCATTATCCAATGGTAGTACTGCTCGGGTATATGCAACGATCGCTGGCGTATCGGAAGCGCAAAAGAACTCACCTTGCCCAAAGCCAATTACCAAGGGTGCTTGTTGCCGAACTACAATCAATTCATCTGGGTAGTCAGCAGAAATCACAGCCAGTGCAAATGCTCCTTCCAGGCGGGTTACGGCTTGGCGTACTGCTTCTAATAAAGAAGAGGGGGATTTTTTGATAATTTCTGCAATGAGGTGGGGAATGACTTCAGTATCTGTTTCCGAACGAAACTGATGACCTTTAGATTTCAATTCTTCCCGTAATTCGCGGTAGTTTTCGATAATGCCATTTTGCACTACCGCTACTCGCATTGCTGTGTCTAAGTGAGGATGAGCATTATATTCTTCTGGTTTACCATGCGTTGCCCAACGAGTGTGACCGATACCAATTTGAGCGGGGGTTTCTAAATGTTCTAGTTTAGAACGTAAGTTCTGCAGTTTACCCTTAGCGCGCACACATTGAACATCACCTTCCCAGATGGTAGCGATTCCAGCGGAATCATACCCACGATACTCGAGTTTTTCTAGTCCAGCTAATAGGATTTCTGTTGCTGCTTGAGTGCCGATATAGCCAACAATTCCGCACATTTAGTTCACCATTCCCTGTTGAGGATGACTCCAACCTGTTTAAGTTGGTATCATAGATGTGACATTTTAGCAAAGAAAAAAGGAGCATATTACTCCTTTTAATAGTCACTATTTTTAAAGAACGATACTGTAGGGTGGCAAGTTCCCACCCTACGTTGCTAAAGGTGCTTGCTAATTAAGACACTGATTGCGAGCAAAATGAGAAATTAAAATGAATTCCTCAAAAACCTAGTAAGCTAGACCCATGCTGCGAGTGGTTTCAGCACCAAGGTAAACCCGAATGCTGAGAAAGTCTGTGGGACAAGCGGTTTCGCAACGTTTGCATCCTACGCAGTCTTCTGTACGGGGTGAAGAGGCAATTTGAGCAGCTTTGCAGCCATCCCAAGGTACCATCTCTAATACGTCAGTAGGGCAAGCGCGGACACACTGAGTGCAGCCAATGCAGGTATCGTAGATTTTTACGGTATGAGACATTGAAAAAAGGCTCCTTTCGAGTGTTCTTCTCTGCGAAGGAATTATAATCAAGGCATAGTTTACCGCAGTGGCTGAGGCTCCGTAATCAAAAGGCTACATAACTTTAAACAATGTAATAGGCTTCTAGGAAAATTTGCCTTTTTGATATCGGTCTCTATCGCCTGTTCCCCCTAATAAATCAACCACATCGTAGGCTGGAATCGGCTTCCCCGACTCCCTAGCAGCGCTTCGCCTCTGTGAAGATTTATGAATCTAAACTCAATCTATATTAAACAGCAAAGAGCAGGCAAGAAAGTCGCATATGGTACTTAGCAGGTTTAGCCTGAATGCAAAACTCAACTGCAGCACTGAAATAAGCGATCGCCTAGATTGATTTCGATGCCAATCATAGCATTTTGTCAATCATAATTTGAAGCGCGATCGCTGTTTAATCAAGAGTATTTAAACACAGCGATCGCGTTGTTTATTTAGTAGCTTAAATAACTGATAAAATCGCACAACTATGAGATGCGATCGCTGGATAGTATATATCAGAAAAATTAGTCAACCATTGATTATAATCTAAATTCGATAAGCTAGAAGAGGTTATTACGATACCATTTTTATAATGTAAATCAAATCACATCAGCTTATGGAGCCAGACTCTTTACCAACCGAGGTAATATTGACGCATCCGCGTCAGTACCTCGGTAGAACTCAACTTGATTGGACACCGCAACCCGGAAACTATCTCGATTTTGATGGTAAAACCTACGCAGTTTTAGAGCGCCGCCACAAATATCAATTAAAAGCAGGGCGCTACCGCTTGCATAATATAGCCCTTTACGTACAATCTGCTCAAAGACCATCTGAGAAAAGTTTGGTAGCCGGACGATGGGTAATCGGCGATGCTACCTGTAGTTTCAATGCCCATTCAGAAATTGTACGTTGTGCAGTCAATCCCAGTGGCCCTTGTAATTCTTGCCGTTTTTATGAAAAGAGCAAGGACGAACTTCCGACTACATAATTTCTCCCTTAACCATTTACAAACACTTCTCCTACAGTTAAGCGGGTACCATTAACAAAATCCCATCCCGACTGAGGACGTTTACCAGCTAACTGAACCTCTCGTAACAACAACATACCTTCGCCAGTTTGGACAATAGCTCCAATTCCCTTGGTAATGCTTACCACTTCTCCCGGACTACCGGATAAAGTTGACAAATCAGGCAATTTATCAAGTATTTTTGCTAATTCTGGTGGTAGCTGATGGCTGTAGGCACAACCAAGGGGAACGGTAGCCGTAATTTTCACAACTTGGTTGCGAAAGCTGGCTGTGCAATTGGGATAAAGGCCTCTGATTTGGTTATGTAATTGCATAGCGCTTTTAGACCAATCCAATCCATAATCTTGCTTTTGAATTAAAGGTGCATAAGTCGCTGCGGCATTATCTTGAGGAATAGCAACAAGTTCCTGCTGTTTAAGTTTGAATAAGGTTTCCACTAATAGATCGGCACCAATTGTCGCCAACCGCTCGGCTAAATTATAGGTATTATCTAGTAATTCAATAGGTGTAGTGGCTTTAAGCAGCATGTCCCCTGTATCCATGCCTGCATCCATTAACATGGTTGTGATCCCCGTTTCTAGCTCGCCATTGTACAAGCACCACTGAATGGGAGCTGCACCTCGATACTGTGGCAAAATGGAGCCATGTACATTAATACAACCCAACTTAGGTATATCTAAGATTGCTTGGGACAATATTTGCCCATAAGCCACAACCACAAACGCATCTGCATCTAATTCTTTAAGTTTAGTTAAGGTTACAGTGTGCTTTTTCAGCCGCTGTGGTTGCCAGACTGGGATATTAAAAGAAGTAGCAAGAGTTTTGACTGGTGAAGGTGTTAGTTTATTCCCTCTTTCTCGGCGTTTATCTGGTTGGGTAACTACTGCCAAAACCTCAATTTCTGGGTGATGCAGCAATTTTTCTAAAGTAGGAACAGCAAATTGGGGAGTACCAAAAAATACGATTTTCATCTGGGTGAATAGTTAAGTGTCAAGGGTGGATAGTCAAGTGTCAAAGGCTGATGGAATTTAGACTTTAGATACTTGACTTTTAATATTTGTCTTTTACACCATAATCTTTTAACAAATTAAGTTTTTTGGTGCTAAAGTGTTTTGGTATTGGTGAAATTCAAGGTTCCTTGATAGACTTATAATTAAGTTTATGTTAGACAGCAAGTAAGCTAGTAGTAACAGCTTTTGCTGGAGTGAACCTAATTCTTTGGCGATGTCTGACGACAATGCCTTCGGATGCTCAATCACGGAGGTTGATTCGCTGCAGGTCTGCCACACCACTGTGCATCTACAAGATCAGTTTCGTTTCTTTGTGTTTCCTTTAAGTTAGGTGTAGGTGTATTTACATCGCTAAAATGTCACTGTCTTCTCACAATTAATGTAGAGCAGATGACAAAACTATGATCTTGAGTAGATACTAGTAGTGGTTTTTGAGTAGTCAATATGTTGCGCGTCAGCTTTGCTAGCTTTTCAACTAACGCCTCAAATTCCCTCAGATTCGGCTTCTGCGCTGTTGTCGCAGGTTATATAAGGAAGCAGCCTATCGGTTAGCTATCCTTAAAAAAAAGTCCTCACAGCCCAGTTATTTGAATCTTGGCTGTATTTGTTATCTGCCTGAATTGGCGTTTATTACCTGTATGCTGATACCCCTAGGTACAGTATGGTTTTAAATGCTGAATACTGAATAGTTTATTGTGTGTCTTATATTGCTTGGTTAATCTGCATTATTGCTGTGATCGCAGATAACACTATACTAGGAAAGCAAGGAGTTAAATATGATACTTAATTTTTGTAAAGCAGTCATAAATTTGAACAAATTATCTCGTTAAAGTATTTAGTTTCTTGTTATACCTATATTCATAGCCTACTTCATTGCTGCAGAGGCTTGCTCCCCACACAGCAACTGCCACCCCCTAGAGAGTCAACCCATGCTTAAACCTCTTTTGCTGTCAGGATGGTTCCGCGTGCAACCATTTGTTAAATATGCTGTCGTTGCGATACTGATCGCACCTCTCGTGGCAGCATCAGGTCACTCCACCTCAGCTAAGCAATCAGAAGTAGCAAATAGCACTCCTGATCTAGAAAAATCAAGTTCATTACCAGTAGAAATGGCTACTGGTAATGAACCTAATGTAACTGAATTATTAAAAGCAGCTGCAAGTGACTCCTTGGCAGGAGAATCTGACTCTCAGCCACAAGTAATGGCTACTGTTGGGGAACCACAATTATTACCACCAGAAGCAATTGATCCTTCGGCAGTAGCAACAAATTCTCATTCTCTACCTAGCAGCAATGTACCTGTAAGCGATCCATTATCAGTAGTGGAACTTGCACCATCGACAAAGCTGACTTCTAGTCAATTAAATTTATTAAAAAAATTAAAAGACTCGAAAATCCAATCTTTGGTAGCAGGTAATTCTCAGGTAAAAGAGTTAAATATTGCTCAATCATTGACAGCAACTCAACCAATTCCCAGAGACTCACAACCAAACTTTGCAACGGAAGTTCCGGTTTCTGAACAACCAGGGCCAGAACAAACAGCACCAGCTGATCCTATAGGTAGTCCTCACCCCATTCCTTGGAAATGGATCACAGCTACTCAAGAAGCTCTTGGTTCTCAAGGCCGTTCGGGAGTCCGTTACTACCGCAGTGTGCCTGTAGTGTCTCCTGATGGTAAGTATGTCGTTTATAGTAGAGTGCGCCTAGAAGTACAACCCCAAATGTACAATAGCCGTGTTACTAGCGTTCTGTTTGTTGAAGATGTCCAAACCAAAAAGTTACGGGTAATTGCTTCAACTTCTGTACTTAGCGATCCACTGTTACAAACAAAAGCGCAGTCAGGAGAAGCAACCCAGCCAAACGGAACAATTGGTGTATTAGTTCCTGTGAGTTGGTCAGAAAAAGGCGATCGCTTCTTAGCTCGTCGGTTTGAAGGTATATTCAATACAGCAGACTCTACAGATCGTGCAGTGATTTGGGATCGGCAAAATAATCTTGCTAACACTGTTTCTCCTACACAAGCAGAAGATGAACATGAAAAGATAGCAGTGTTATTAGGTTGGAGTAAGAGCCAACCCGATCACGTGCTATTTAGAGCTGGTGAACTAGGTGAAGAAGACTGGCCTTTAGTAAAAGTGGCAAGTGATGGTAAAACTGTAACTACAAATACAGATACAGATGAGCCTATTACTTTTGGTCAAAAGCTAACAGAAGTTTGGGCAGGCCCACAGGTTGCTTATCGATAGTCTAATTTATATAAAATTCCATAGAATCCCGTTGTTGCTAAGTTGACAACGGGAATTTTTTATCAATAAAACATATAAATTACAGCCGTAGGTTACAAGATACGCACACCTAGCTTGAAAAAGTAGGGGAGCAGGGAGCAAGGGGGATTAATGAATTTTTCATGTGTTCTGGTGTACGCAGTTCATGATGGCTACTTATGTAAATTAGATGTATTTTATCTGGCGCTTTACTAAAGTTTACGAAATAGTGAATTATTACTCTAAGTTTGTATCTTTTGCCAATCTTCGTGAAGTGACTTTAATTGATAGATAAAATTGGCCTTAATAGGTTAGAACCATAGAGTTTTTGATGGTAATTAATTGGATATCTAAAAATTTCTGACCTTATAAGTAATCCTCACAAGTTCCTCAAATTTTATGTTTATAACAAGTCATTAAGATGAGAATCAGAAGTTAAAAACTCTGGTAACTACTGATATTCATCATTCCAGATAATGCTAACTTGTCATCAAACCAATGCCCAAGTCTGATGCAACATTTCTCACTCTCTTGAAAATCAGACAATGGTAATGGTCTTAGACAATTCGGAATATAACACGGCTGAAGTGTTCTCTATCGAACTGCTGCGAATTGAATCAATCTTAATTCATAATACCCTGCCTTACAGGAAAGCCTAATGGCGCACAGTAAGCGCAAAGTGCTACGTAATTTCTAATAAAGAAACTCAAGCCTCTATTATTGTTATGAACCACTACACATTTCACGACGAAGCTACCTTAGCAGAACAAGCAGAATCATGGGGGAGAAAAGCAGTTAATTTGAAGCTGATTCCTTCTTTTGTTGTTCGTCACTACGCCGATAGCCCAGTATTCTATATCCCTGATGAAGACACTTCAATAGGTCTGACCGCACCAGAAGCATACTTGAAATTTAAAAAATTAGTTGAGGCTTCTTTATCGAAGCTATAGCTCAAGTTGTCTTGACAGCAAAATTGCGATCGCCGGCAGGGATTAGTTAAAGTCCTAGAGTTCCAATATATTAGTGTTTCCTTAAGTTTTAATGATCGTTTCTAAGCTCCAGCTTAGGAACGATCATTTTATGGACTAAGGAAAAAGCGATCGCTTTTGTGAAGCGTACTCTTTATAAATCTTAATATATACTTCTTAATATATTTCTATTTTTGCTGACCTATTTACAGTAGGATTAGCAGCTTGTAGATGGACAGCGTTGATAACTAATTGTTGTTCTAAGTAAGTCGGCAGGAATAATAACTTCACTCTAAACCAACTGCCAATTAAATCACTCAGTAGAAATAAATCAACACAAGTTTGCTGTAGTTCTATCAACTAAACCTAAAGCAAGTAGCTTTGGCTTGAGAGTAGGTAGTCATAATTTAATATTGCGAGCGCACTTGACCTCAATTGACCAAAATCCACAGAAACCTTAACAATACATCTTGGGAAAATTTGTGTCCTAGATTACAAATACATCCTTCAGCTAATAATCTTGTTTTATATATGGCTCTTATTTGATTTTTGCAAAAATTCAGTATACCTTGATTCCTTTCTCTTCCCTTCCTCCACAACTGATTTCAGCAATCACACCGGATTACTATATCTTAAGTCATATGCCAATTGGCAATTTAATTAGTTGAGACTTCTGATTTTTCATCTATTAAGCATGAAGATTTTTTGTGAATTCAGTCGCCAGCAGGAGGAAAAATAATTTTATAATTTTTAGGCTAAAGCATAGATATTTGCAGCTACTTTGGAATAACCTATGCCTCTCTACAGACTTGAAGATTTTGAACCCGATTATAAAGAAATTTTTGGTGGTGAAGACGTTAAAGTCTTGGATCTATACACTGAAAGCGGAGTAAGAGTTGGTTCAGTTGATGATGCTTTAGTTGACCAAGATGGTCGTTTCCGCTATTTAGTGATTAATACACGTTTAGATTCTGTTGATAAAAAGATATTACTACCAATAGGGCTGTCTCGGATTAATTACGATCAAAAACGTGTTTATGTTGATGGATTGAGTAAAGAACAAGTAGCAAGATTACCTGAATATAAAGATAGCTTAGTCGTAGATCCCGACTATGAAGAGAATGTTCGCAGTGCTTATCGCTCATCCAATAGCCAATTCACTTACGACCGAGACAGCTATAATTACCAAGAACCTGATTTATACGATTTGAATGAGCGAGATCATCAAACTTTCAAACTGTATGAAGAAAGATTGATTGCTAACAAAAATCGGGTTAAAGCTGGAGAAGTAACAGTTGGAAAGCGCATTGAAACAGAAACTGCACAAGTTTCTGTACCTATTCAAAAAGAGCGTGTTGTCATTGAAAGAGTGACTCCCACAGCAGCAGACGCTGTAGTGGATGCAAGAGAATCACAGTTCCAAGAAGGAGAAGTAGCACGCATAGAAGTTTACGAAGAAACCCCTGATATTCGTAAAGAAACTTTTGTACGCGAAGAAGTTAGGGTGAAAAAAGTAGTTGATAACGATACCGTTGAAGCAGAAGGCACAATTCGTCGTGAAGAGTTAGATATTGATACTTCCGGTAATTTGAATGTGAATGAAACTGCTCCTACTAGAGATCAGTTAATTTAATCATAGTCAAGATTCCAGGAGAGCTACGGGGCTCAATTTACAAGAAAGCAATATGCTCAGGTAAATTGAGTTTTCCAATGAGAGCAAACTGACGTTAAAAACTCACAAATACCACTAGAAAATGTAGATGTGTATGATAAACCCATCTATTTTCTTTTGTGATTTTATATGGGGATAAAGCTTTTACAGCAGATTATAGATCAATACGCTTGGGTTAAGCTCATTAGCGATTGATTTGTCACTTATATAAAGAAGCCAGCTCAATTGGGGGAGAATCCCCCAAACCCCCGATTGGGTGACGGTTGCGTCCCCCAAACCCCCTCCAAAATTATTATTCTGTTTTTTTGTTGAGTAACTAGTTTTTTGATTTTGTTATCAATTAATTTTATTACCTGAACTGTATTTGATTATAGATATGTGATAGATAAAAATTAATCATATAACTATTGTGGACTGGGCAGATGAATAGTACCGCTATATGGAATTAAAAATTAATTTTATAAAAACCATAAATTAGTCTATTTAGAATTAAAATATGTAATTAAAATTAATATATTAAAAATTTTAATTTAAGAATTTCATAAATTTAATTGATATTGGGTGAAATTAAGAAAAGTTAATTACATAAAAACCAAATATATACCACTTCAGATAAGAGAATTTTCGATTTACTTCAGTCGTTAGTCAGATGGCAAAAGAAATATAAATTTATACCTTAGTTATTAACGGATGAAAGAAAAAATTTGAGGTAAACATAGAATGGCTCTATATAAACTAGAAGATTTCGATCCCAACTACAGAGATACCTTTCAAGGTGATGAGATTAAAGGACTTGGTGTCTATGCAGAAGGTAGCGATGACAAGATTGGTAGTGTCAGCGATGTTTTAGTAGACGATGAAGGGCATTTCCGTTATTTAGTTGTTGATTTGGGTTTCTGGATTTTTGGTAAAAAAGTATTGTTACCCATTGGACGTGCGCGCATCGACTATAATATTGATCGCGTCTATGCTATCGGGATGACCAGAAAGCAAGCAGAAGACTTACCTGAGTTTAATGAACGCTCAGGGGTTGATTACGACTATGAAGAGCGAGTACGTGGTGTATATCGTCGTCCTGGTGACCTAGCATCAAACCGATCTGTAGAAAGCACGTCTACTTTAGAATCAGCAACACCTCTAGAAGCTTCTGCACCTGTAGATAGAAATTATCAACCAGCAGTTACACCAACCCCAACTTACAACCGCGATACTTATCGTTACGAACACGAGCCTTCTTTGTTCGGAATTAACGAGGCGGATAATCAAACTCTGAGATTATATGAAGAACGCCTAATTGCTAATAAGAAACGCCAGAAAACTGGAGAAGTAGCGATTGGTAAGCACGTGGAAACTGACACTGCAAGAATAGCAGTTCCTGTAGAAAGAGAACGGGTGGTAATTGAGCGTGTTACACCAACAGATGCTGGGGCTACTGTTAATCCAGGTGAAGCTAACTTCCGTGAAGGTGAAGTTGCTCGCGTAGAAATTTATGAAGAAACTCCTGACATTCGCAAAGAAGCATTTGTACGTGAAGAAGTCAGAGTGACAAAAGTTGTTGAGCAAGAAACATCAGAAGCGCAAGCAACAGTACGTCGTGAAGAATTAGATGTAGACACCACCGGTGGTTTACCGATTGAAGAACGCTAATCGATTTAGTTATTAGCTCATCACTAATAACTAATTAAACAAAGTGCAGGTAGAGTTAACTGATAGCTTTACCTGTACTTGTACTCCATTATTTAGCTCAAAATATCAGTTAGCTTCTCCAATAGCAGTTAAATAAAATTTGCCTTATGAATAGCCAAACTTTGTTACAAAATAGCACACAAGCAAGTCCACCCATTAATAAACGCATTAGCAACTTGCTGGATAATTTGGGAAGCAAAGTGAGGAATTTTACTGTCATAGATAGGCAAGGACAATTTCTGGGTGTAGTCAAAGATTTAGTGTTAGATGCTCAAAATAGACTAAACTTAGTAATATCTAAACATCTAAACCAAAATAGTGAAGAATCTGGTTCCCAGCAAGTTGCTGATCAGCCAAATTCATTTCTCTTACGGAGCCAGAGAATCAAGAAAATTGATAATCCTACTAAATCAATTCTTATAGATTTAGAAAAATCAGAAATAGAAAATATGTCAGATAATTTAGGGATACAGCAACCAGCAGATCAAATAACATCTAATGGCTCAACTGGGGAAATAAGTAATAGTCAAACTAGAAATGGCACCATAGATAGCGAAAATTATTCCGCTGTCACTGAAGAGAAGACAATTAAATTATTAGAAGAACGCTTGGTAATTAATAGTGACAAGCGTAAACTAGGAGATATCATTGTTCGCAAAGAAATTGAAACTCGGATGGTGCAAGTTCCGATCCGGCGTGAAAAGCTAATTGTGGAACAGGTTAGCCCAGAACATAAACAATTGGCAGAAATTGATTTAGGACAAGAGGAAGTTTCTGGGATGGGGTGGAATACCACAGAGATACCAGAAGTTGCCAGTTTGGAAGATGGTTTAACTGTTAATGGCTTGTTTACCTCTCCTAAAATTGCTAGCCTACTGTTGAATGCGATCGCACTTGAAAAGCAACAAGGTTGTAAGCAGGTACGAGTGTCTATTGTTGTGGAAGATGAGCAATACCGTCAAAAATACCAAGAGTGGTTTGACCGTTGTTCTTTAGGTCAACCACCAAAGCCAGAATTATAAGCTTTTAGTCAGAGAATTAATTTTAAACTCTGAATTCTAAACCTCAAAACTCTCACAGTTTTGAGGTTTGAACGTTTTTAAGGTGGGGATATTAAGTAGGGCGGTGCATTTAAAGATAACTAGTCAGGGCTGTCATTTGTCCCAATACTGCTCGGTTAAGGATTTTCAACTCGGAATTTGGTTTGGGGAAAAGGTGAAAGGGTAAAGGTTAAAGGTTTTTTCTTTCCCTTTTCCCATTCCCCCTTTCCCCTTCCCCTTTTTCTCCTTAACCGAAAAGTATTGGGGTAGGTTCTATTTACCAGACCTAAAGCCGTGAACACTTGTGTAATCTGTACTGCATGAAATTGCCATCCACGGTATGAGTTGTGTTCCACTTATATCAGGTGTTGATGAAAACATCAAAAAGCATTCACCATCTTCCGCCTGTGTATTTACTTAATAGTCTAGTTTTATAAGCTACGTAAAATATCTAAGTCTCTTCTTTAGAGAAAGCCAAGAGTAGCGTAAAACACTTAAATCTACGAGATGCAAGTCTGAGGGATAGTAAAATCAGTTTGGTATTCAAAGTCTTACTATAGGGCAAAGTTGTCTAATTTGATCAAAAATCTGCTTTAAAGAGATTGTAAATTGTCTAACTGGAGTCCGTGAACCTGCTTTACAGACCGAGACGGAGTCAATCACAATAAGACTTAACCGAAGTAAAATTTGCCTGACTGCATTCAGGTAATACCGTTATCAAACTAAGTAATGAGTATAGGAGAGATAAAGCGATGAGGGATTCTTATCTGTTGGCAGCAAGCTTGTTAACAGGATTGGCAATACCAGCATCGGCTCTTCCCCAGATGTCGATTATCCTGCCGGAAAATTCTCAATTACAGTGGGAATTAAATCAAAATTCGCAGCTAACAGTGGCTGAAAAAGCCATCCCTAGTTTTGACATCTCCCTATCGGACTTTACTAGTCAGGCTTTGCAATTTTTAAATACGCAGCCAGCATTAGCAAAGAAAACCATCCCCAATGGTAATTTTTCCTTACCAGATTTGACCAACCAGGGTTTAGCAACGCCAGTACAATCATCACTTAATCCTACTTCAGTTGGCACTCACCGCACACTGGCATCAGGTAGCCAACTTTATTATCAAAGACTGGCAGCCCTAAAAACAGGCCAAGTTTCTAAAGGCGTAGATGATGATAGTTTGCGATCGCTCTCGGAGTCAGCAAAGAAACCACAATTAACCTATGAAGATTGGAAACGTTTATTAGCTTTGGAAGCTAAAGCGATCGCCCAAGGTCAAGGGGGAAATCGTCTAGGGATTATGGTAGGCGATTCTTTAAGTATGTGGTTTCCAGAGGAAAAACTGCCATCTACTAAATTGTGGCTTAATCAAGGAATATCTGGAGATACCTCTGGTGGTGTGTTAAAAAGATTGGGAGCATTTTCTCAAACACGACCAGATGTGATATATGTCATGGCTGGGATTAACGATTTACGCAAAGGTGTAAGTGATGAAGTAATTTTGCGTAATCATCGCCAGATTATGCGCCGCTTACGACAGAATCACCCAAAAGCTCAAATTATTATTCAATCGATTTTACCTACTCGCCTACCAACAATTTCTAACCAACGTATTCGTAATCTCAATAATCAACTGGCACTGATGGCCAAACAAGAAAAAGTTAGTTATGTGAATATGTATAGGTGGTTTACAGACTTTGAAGGTAATTTGCGTCTAGAGTTGACTACTGATGGCTTACATCTTTCGCCTGATGGGTATGAAGTTTGGCAAGCAGCATTAGACCAGATAGAATTAAGGCTCAGTCAGCGCGATAATTAAGCGATGTCTACGACGGGCTATGCCTACGCAATTTAGATTATGGAAATCACTAATAGCGATACTATCGCCATACGTTATGTTATTGAACGTCAATTAGAAGCTTTTCAAAAGGATGATACTGTAGGCGCTTTTGCCTTTGCTAGTCCGGGAATTAAAACCCAATTTCGCACTGCTGAAAACTTTATAGAAATGGTGCGGGTGAGTTATCCGGCTGTTTATCGTCCTCGCTCTGTATTATTTCAAAATATAATAACTATCCACGGAAAAATAACTCAACCTGTACTGTTACTTGGCCCGGATGGAGTGCCTGTTAAAGCATTATATTTAATGGAAAAGCAGCCTGATATTACATGGAAAATTAACGGATGTGTTGTATTACCCGTGGAGGCTGAATTTAATTAGTTGCAAAGACGCGATTAATCGCGTCTGTACAAAAGTAAAGAGTTAAAATTTTTACTTTAATAAGAGTTGGGGAATAATATCATCTTGTTTGCTGCTAGCAAAGTTAGCAAAGTGCTGTGCTAAAGGTGGTACTAAGACTAAAGGATTACTAAAGCCAGAAAAAATATGTATACTTTCACATTCTGGAACAGCACCAATTATAGGTAAGCTATTGCTACTAAAAGCAACTAAACATTTGTGCAACGTACCAGGTAAATTTTCTAACAGTGGTAAAACTTTGCCAATACTTTTTCGCAGCCAATTTTCACTTTCTTGGAAGTTTACCTCAGCATGAGGGTTTGTGAGAACGCGGCTAATTTGTCCTAAGCGCAAACTACCATCTTGAAACTGAATTGCACCTGCATCTAAGATTGGTGGAAGTGGTTCGTTATCAGGTTGATTCCATAATTCATCAACTTGGGTAGATGTGGCTTCTAGTTGAAATCTTTGCATATTTGCTGGCATTACTAAAGTATTTAACCGCAGTTCAACAGGTGGAGTTTTAATCACTTCTGCGTGGGTAAAATATACTTTGATGGGAATTCCAGCAGATTTGAGTAACTGGCGGCTGAGTCCACCAGCGCAAATCGCAACATTAGCACTGCTGAAATTTGTAGTATTGGTTTTTACGCCGTTAGGTAATATCTGTAATACTTGCTCTATTTTGATTTCACCGCCAAGTCGGAGAAATGCTTGGATGTAAGCTTCTGTAGTTTTTTCTGCATGAATATGACCATGTTTTACTGTTAAAGCACCTGAGATTGCATCTTTATTTAACAGTGGTTCTAGTTGACAAGCTTCGGTAACGGTAAGTAGTTGGGGCGGAACACGAACATTATTGTAGGATGTAGCTGTGATTTGTGGATTAATATCGGTTGGAATAGTTAGTAATAAATCTAGTTCGCGAAATTCAATATCAGCATCTAATTCTTGAGACAGGATTTGATAACGCGCGATCGCTTCTTCACAGAGTTGACGAGTTAGCGGTGTAGTTCCTGACCAATAAGCTAATCCACCATAACTATAGCGGGTTGCGTTGTCTGGTGTTTGAAATTGTTCTAACAAGAGAACTGAAAAACCAACCTTTGCTAATTCGTAGGAAAGCGTCGCACCTGTAATTCCCGCACCAACAACAATCCAGTCGTAAGTCTTCATTATGCTCACCAGCACGTACCTGTCCAAGTTTAGCTTTGTTTGTAACGGTGAATAGTGGAGCGATCGCCTACTCAATGGATTATATAACCGACATTCGGCTGGCTCCATCGATTTCGGCGTTTGAGTCAAGATGATGAATTTTAAGCTTTTATTTACGAATCATCTCTTAGACTAGAATTAACTGGCTCAACAATAAAGCCTGTATTACATACTAAATATAAAGCTCAAGGAAAAATGTCTGAATATTTAGCTGGAAATAAGCCAACTAGAGAGCAACTTAATAAATGGATTGAGTATTTTCATACTAATGGCTTTCTGGTAATTGAGAATGTGTTAACGCCTGAAAAATGTGAACTTCTTAGAAATGATTTAGACACAGCACTCAAGCAGACTGAAGGTAACAATTATCATAAATCCAAAAAGATTATGAAGCGAATGTTTGAGCATTCTCAGCATAATCTGAACCTTTTTGCTTTGGAACCAATTGTGACATTTGCAGAACATTTAATTGGTGAAGCAAATGGAATAGGCTATGCAATCAATGATGGGATTCCCAATGCAAATGTCATTCATGTAATTCACAACAACTCATTTAAAATTCCTTCACAAACTGACGGTTTAGCGAAAAATGCTTGGCATCAAGACGATACTCCACACATACTTTCCCTTGATGGTCAACCTTTAACTAATGTTCGTTTAAATGTTCTAGCATTTACTGTGAATTATTACCTCACAGATGTACTATCTGAAGAAAATGGGCCTACTCAGGTGATTCCCGGCTCTCATCTATTTGGTAAGTTCTGCAATGGTGATATTTCAGGATATGAAGACCAAATTTATAGCTGCTTGGGTGCAATGGGTTCTGCCGTTTGCTTTAACAATCAAGTATGGCACAGAGGCTCTAAAAACTCTTCTGATATCACTCGCTATATTACGCAGATTACCTACGCTAAAAGGCTAGTTGGTCATAAATATGCACCATTTATGAATTATCAAATGCCTAGCCACTGCTATGAAGGGACAGACGAAAGATTAAAACAACTTTTAGGATTTCTCCCTAATGGGGCTTACGGTTAATTTAATGAATGTGAGAAGATATTCTAAATTTATACTTATCTATCATCAGTCTAAATATATGAGGACTTACGCATCAAAAATATTTGAGGAATTATGGGCAAAGTTTATGATTAACGCCGCCAATCATACATTAGTCTGCCATGACGATCGCGCACAAGTTCCCATTGTCCATAACGATATGCTTGTCCGCGATAACGTATAGAACGATAACCTCGTCTATAATGATGTTTTCGATGCCGCCGGCGTTGATAATATTTTCCACTATTTCGCTGTCTATGGTAACGTCTTTGAGTGCGTCGGTGAGCTAACAAAAGCTCTTCACTTTGCTCTCCTAATAATGTTGTTTGTGTGTCAATACTCTGTTCATTCAACACATGATTGAGGGTAGTATCCTTAGCTTCAGCCAAAGTAGGCGGATAGATGAAGGCTAATAGTAGGACAACCATTGAGGATAGCTTTTGGAAACGGTTCACGTTTTGCTTTTCCTAGTTTATTGGTAGTCATTTTATTTAATACTTAAGTTGAGTAAGTATATAGTTCAGAATTTACCAATTTGATTAATGCAAACGTGATGAAAGTCACTAAATGAGGGTGTGTGCGTTACGGCTTAGGGACTTTCAACTAAAAAAATAGCAGAGGAAGCAGAAGAAGTAATTTGTATCAACAATTTCGTGAATTAGATGTGCATTAGCTTCAGTAATAAAATCATCTTAAAAATAAAAAGCCTCAGCTTGGTAGCTGAGGTAATTAGGAGAAGCCCCTTCCGATGAGAAATAACTGTACCGAGGTAAAAAATCTTAGCTAACGCCCAAGGCAACTAAAAATAAAGTTGTAACTAATAAGGTACCAATTGCTGCTTGAAACTTGTAACGATTTTGCAACTCTTGGTTAGGATATTCAGCGTAATAAAGTTCGGGTTCTGTTGCGTAATTGTTAAGAATGCCGCTTTCGTTAATGGTAGTATACATAGTTTTTTCTCTGCTTTGTTACTTTATGTAAATTAATTTAACTAAATTATTACGATTGGTCAATAAAACTTGACAATAAATAATAAATAGTTTCTATAACTTGAGCTTATCAGGCAGGCACAAGGCAATACATTTGAACTGCTTTGCAGACTTATATGGAAAGATGCCGTTAGTGCGATCGCATTCCTTAATGTAGGATTCTACTGATAATTAAAAATTAATCGCGAACAATTATCACAATACAAACTTATTACCGAACCAAGATCAGAGACAAAATCGTTCACTTTATCTTTTACCGATGTATCTCCCGCCACTGAGTAAAAAAAATATCATTAAACCCTCATGAAAACTATGATAAAAAATCGGCAGATGCATGATAAGTTTTAAATCCATCGTCCTCGCTTAGAGCCTCGCACTATGCATCTGCACTATTTACACCCCCAACACCTTGAGGAATTAGTCAAGAGCAGTGGCATAAATTTACACATTGCGAAGCTGAATTTTTTGTCTCTTCAAGGGATCAACGCCTATGAGTACCTGTTGATTTCTGAGTTACTTCCCCGCACCAACACCGGGATGGTGAAAAACGCCTGGTTGCAACGTTACGCCCATATCACCGAAGGCGGTTGGTGGTGTTCGGGACTCGATCCGGTGAATAATTGGCAAATGATGGAATGGGGATGCTTTAAGCCAAACCAACCTCGGATAAATCAAAATGGTAAGGCTATCAAGTATGAACATCCCCCCAGTACGCCAACGCGGGTGTTTTGTCTGCGCGTGACACTTGATGTTTGGCAGCAAGTCGCCCAGCGTTACAATATCTCTCTACCCAACAATATTAGTATTGCTGCCAGTGGTGAAGCTGTGGGCTTTTGGCAATGGGTGATGGAACAGAACATTCCCCTGATTATTTGCGAAGGGGCGAAGAAAGCAGCCACACTCTTAAGCCAAGGATACGCTGCGATCGCAATTCCGGGAATTACTAGCGGCTATCGGGTAGTCAAAGATGACTTTGGTAAAGTTACTCGTCGTCAGCTAATTCCTGACTTAGGAATTTTTACTCTCAAAAAACGTACCTTTTATATTTGCTTTGATTTTGAAACTAAACCCAAAACTATCGCCGCAGTTAATAACGCCATTTCTCAACTAGGTTTTTTATTTCAAGAAAAAAACTGCCCTGTAAAAGTTATTGAACTACCAGGAGTAGAAAAAGGCGTTGATGAGTTTATTGTTGCTAAAGGTGCAAGTAGCTTTGATAAGGTTTATCGCCAAAGTGTTGATTTAGAAGTTTATCTAGCTTTAACTAAACCCCATACCGAGTTAACTATTCCGGCTGCAATTACTGTGAATTCCCCTTATTTAGGTGAAATTCCTTTTCCTACCTCTGGTTTAGTAGGGGTGAAATCAGCTAAGGGAACGGGTAAAACCACAGGCTTAAAAGCTGTTGTTCATCAAGCAAAAAATAGAAATCAACCTATTTTATTAATTACCCATCGAATCCAACTGGGAAAATTTTTATGTGAAAAAATCGGCATTAACTGGGGCATTAATTACGGAGAATATAAAGAACAATTCCATCAATGCCCAATGACGGCAGTTGCTTCAAGCCGGGAAACCCGTCCAACGCACTGCCTCCCCAATCCCCCATGCCCCATGCCAAAATCCTTTGGATTGTGCGTTGATTCTATTTGGAAGCTGAACCCAGAAGATTGGCAAGGAGCAATAGTAATTTTAGATGAAGTAGAGCAGTCTTTATGGCATCTACTCAATAGTAATACTTGTAAACAAAAACGCGTCAAAATATTAAAGATATTCCAACAATTAATCGCTACGGTTTTAAGCACTGGTGGGTTAGTTATTGCCCAAGATGCAGATTTATCTGATGTTTCTCTAGAATATTTACAGGGATTAGCAGGAACTAAATTAACGCCTTGGATAGTTTTAAATCAATGGCAACCCGAACGCGGGTGGGATGTCACTTTTTATGATTCTCCTAACCCAACGCCGTTAATTCATCAATTGGAATTAGATTTAATTGCTGGACGGAAATGTTATGTAACTACCGATAGTAGAACTGGGCGTTACAGTTGTGAAACAATTGAACGGTATTTAAAAGAACGCTTAGAAAAATTACGCCGTCAATTTCCTAAAACTTTAGTCGTTAGCAGCCAAACTACAAATACACCAGGCCATGCGGCAGTTGATTTTGTAGCAGCGATTAATGAAAAAATTTCTGAATATGAGACGGTATTTGTTACCCCTAGTATTGGCACAGGAATTAGTATTGATGTGCAACATTTTGATAGAGTATATGGTATCTTTCAAGGCGTAATTCCTGATTCAGAGGCTCGACAAGCCTTAGCTAGAGTTAGAGATAATGTGCCGCGTGTGGTTTGGTGTGCCAAGCGGGGGATTGGTTTAATTGGTAGCGGTAGTACAAATTATCGTTTGCTTTCCTATTGGTATCAAGAGAACCAAAAAGATAATTTAGCTTTGCTCAGTCCTCTACATAAAATTGATGTTGATTTACCCTTAGTTTATGACCCCATTCATTTACGAACATGGGCGAAATTATCTGCTAGGGTAAATGCTTCCATTCGTCTTTATCGCCAATCTTTACAAGAAGGGTTAATTACAGATGGACACCAAATTTGGGCAAGAAGTAATGCCGTACACAATAATATTATTCGCGATTTACGCTTAGCATTTTTAGCAACAGATCCACAAGATTTAACCAATCGCAAGCGGTTGATTTTAGAGATTGTCAAAGTTCAAAAAGAATGGACAGAAAAACGGCAAAAATCTAAAGAGATTAAACGTAAAATTCGCGATATTAAGCAGCAAAATCAATTGTTAGCAGCCACATCTGTGGCTAATGCTAGGGATATTGATTATGTTGAGTATGAGAATTTATTAGCTAAGCATTCCCTAACTCAAGATGAACGCAATGCCGTTGAGAAGTATGTTCTCAGGCAGAGGTATGGTATAGAAGTTACGCCAAATTTGAAGTTACAAGATGATAGAGGCTATTACGGACAACTGTTAACTCACTATTATTTAACCCACGAAAGCGAATATTTTCACATTCGCGATCGCCAGGAATGGCACCAACAATTATCATGGGGTGATGGGCAAGTTTTTCTACCAGATTTAAAGACTTATACGCTAAAAGTTGAGGCGATGAGAGCCTTAGGAATGGTAGATTTCCTGGCAGTAGGTAGAGAATTTACAGAAGATGAGCCAGATTTAATTCTGTTGAAAAATTTAGCCGTACAGAATAGTAAACATATTAAGAGAGTACTGGGTATTAATTTAGGAAGCATTCCCGAACATATTTCGGGAATTAAAATACTCAGTCGGTTGTTAAATTTGTTGGGGTTAAAATTAAAACGAGTGGATGCAGGTTATCAAATTGACTCAGAAACCCTTGATGATGGTAGGCAAAAAATATTTGCGATTTGGCATCGAAGGGATGAGTTAATGTTGACTCATCTGCGAAATATTAGAGATGAGTCGGTTCATCCGCTATCGGAATGGCAACCAGTAGTAGCAATTCGGAATTAATCAAGACTTACGCAACTGGCACAAATATTTTCGGGGTGTGGCAGTCAAAAATTGGACTTTGGACTTTTGACACTTGACAACCACTGCAAGAAAAATATGGCACTTGCGTAAGTCCTAGTTTTAAGTTTGCAGTAATTCTCGATAATATTCCTCTGGTGTACTGGGTAAATAGCTTGTCATTTGCCAGGTTTGGTTACTTAACTTGTAACTTTGAGTAATGTTAATGCGGTTGAGGAAATCTAAATCGTGGGAAATTACCCACAGCGCGCCTTGATACTCATTGATACCTACTATCATTTGCTCAACGGTTTCAATATCTAAGTTATTAGTCGGCTCATCGAGAATCAACAGGTCAATTTCCGAGATACTAATAATTGCGATCGCTAATCTGGCTAACTCTCCCCCACTCAATACTGATGCGCTCTTATGAACGTCATCGTATTTAAATAAAAAGTGTCCTAGTTGTTGACGCAGCAATTGATAGCTGAGGCTGGGGTTCGCAGCTTGCATATTTTCTAAAATTGTCTGCTGACGGTTTACCAGTTCATAGGTTTGGTCGAGATATACGGCTTTCATGGCTGGTGCAAGTAAAATTTCACCCTCACCTAAAACTGCTTTTGGCTGTTCCATTCCCAGAATTGCTTTGGCGAGAGTCGATTTACCGGAACCATTCGCGCCGACAATTGCCAGGCGATCGCCTGTGGTAATATGCAGTTGGATGTTTTGTATCAGTAAGCGCTCTGATACCCAAAGATTGGCATCTTGAATATCAATCAGGTTGCGTCGTTTTTGAGCTTTTTCAGCTAATTGAATACTGGTTGCTTTTGTGGTTTTTATTTTAGTATCTGCCACGTTTTGCGTAGCTTTTGATACGGTAATTTCATGCTTCTTTTTGGCATTCCCAGAAGCAGCCTCGGCTTTGGTTTTAATCAATCCGGCTGAGGCGCGATCAACACTGCCATTGAGAAACTTAGCACGTCCTTGACGCTGAGATTGCGCGGCGCGTTGCTGTTCTTGCATTGCTGTAGTTTGCACGCGTTTGAGTTCTTTTCTGGCGACTTCATGCGATCGCACTGCGGCTGCTAACTCAATTTCTTTTTGTTGGCGGTATTCAGAAAAATTACCTCCATATACTTTTACCCCTTCAGGCGTTAGTTCCCAAGTAATTTCTGTCACCTGATCCAAAAATAAAGGCTTGTGGGAAACAATAATATATGCGCCAGAGAAATTTACTAAAAACTGCCTTAAATTTTCTAGTGCGAGTAGATCCATGTGATTCGTTGGTTCGTCTAGCAATAGTATGTTTGGTTGTTGAAATAAACCAATTGCTAGAAATAGTTTTGTGAGTTCCCCACCACTCAAGTTATTCATTGATAAAGATAAGTCTATGGTGGTGTGGAATTGCGTTTGCAAGATTTCCTCAATCTGCCACCATTCATCAGATTTGGAACTTAAGAAATCGAGTACTGTATCTGCGGTAATCTCTTGCCTGATGGTGCTAATTTGGGGCAAATAGTAGACATTACTCTTACACCATACAGAACCAGCGCTAGGCATAATTTGTCCTGCAAGTATTTTCAACAGAGTGGATTTTCCCACACCATTACTGCCAACTAAAGCAATGCGATCGCCTGCAGCAATACTCACTTGAACTTTATTGAATAAAGTTCTGCTTGAGCCAAGTTGATAAGCTAAATTCTCAGCTAATAATATTGATTTTTTCTGCATTCTTCTCAAACCTCAATTCCCAAAGTTCCACCCGTTGATTAACAACAATTCTGGGTAGATGATTGGCAAAACAAATCTAGCCGTAGCAATCTCACGGCTGAATATATAGACGATAAATCAAAGTATTTTTAGAACATGATTATTCTGAAGTAACCTGTCAAACTGCTTGTGGTGATTATGTTTTGACATTTGTTGCGGGCTGGCAACAAGAGGCTGTTACTACTTCATTTTGGCTATCTCGCTAGCGATTTGTAGAGGGTTGATATTGAATACAGTCTAGCACTAATCAATTCCAGAAGCCTAAGAGGTTGTTTTAACAGTATTTGGCTGTGATTTGAGACACTTATTAATCCCTACTACCCCATTGAAAAAGGGTGGAAATAGAATTAGATTCCAGCATTTTATCAGTGTGATGGCTTGACAAGCTTAATTTCTCAACTAAAATTTTGCCAAGATATGTAAATATACTGCTTTTTCCTGCAAGAATTTATTTAAGTGACATTGGGTAGGCGTTTCAAAAGTAAAAAAGCTAAGTTAGATATTAGTGCTTTTGAATACTTTATCTAGCAAGTATGACTAACAGTAAAGCTTTATATATTTTATCAGATAAGTCTAAACGCAATTTATTGGCTTTTAACTCACCTGTGAAAAAGTATAAATTATTAGCAAAAATAGCTTTTGCATTCTTGAGTTTAGGGTTAGTTAATGTTACTCCTAGCCTGATTGCGAATGCAGCAACAGCAAACAAAGCACAAGTAAAAAAAGTGATTTGTCAATCAAAGAAACTGGGATATGAAGAAGCTTTATTTTTTTACCTAGCAAAACCACAACAAGAATTTGAGAGTGCAGGAGTCATCAATTTATACGAAGATGCAAGATTGGAAGTACTGGCAAAAGGTATTGAAAATTGGCTATATGTAAAAGTGATTGATTCTGAATCTCCGAAAGATAAATTTTTGGAAGGTTGGGTAAGTTCAGCAGCCCTTAAATGTAACGCTAAAATATCTGAAGTCAAACCAGCAATGTGCGAAGTAACTGGACTTGTGAAAGGACAGTTAAGTTTACGACGTACACCAGGTGGAAAAGTCGAAGCTGGTTTAGATAATGGTAACAACGTCACATTATTAATGCGTGATATATCAACCTTGAGTGCTACTACAACACCCTGGATTAAAGTACGCGTTATACCAGAATCGAACCCTAAATTAGCAAATAAAGAAGGGTGGATTAATTCTGATTACGTTATGTGCTACAGCAATCAAAGCAATGACGCGATCAATTTTCCTTAAAGTTTATAGCTTGACTTTTTCTTAACGCGCCGTTTGTGATGTCATTGATAGTGCGTGATGCTTAAAGCAATCACGCACCAGACTGGCTGTATACTTTTAATTGTTATTAGGAATGGCTAGCAGGCTGTGACAATATTCTCAGATTTTCCTGCCAATCTCAACGGCGTAAACTATGAACTAATAGACATCGTATAAGGTTCTAAAGTTGTAATTAATTGGACGTTAAACTCAGCCTCAAATACTGATTTTTTGTAATCTAAACTCCATAGTTCTAAGGTACAGTCGTCATCAGGATGGGAGGGGAAAATTCGCAGATACAATTTTATGGTGTGTGGATGATATTCACACTGTACTCTTTCAATAGCACCAAGTTGTCGCCTATCTAAAGCCACTGCCAATCTTAACAGCGTACTTAATTGGCTGACTATTTGACGATGTTGTTTAGTTAGCAGATTGCGGAAATTTTCGTGCTTTTTCTTAGGAGCAGATTTGCGATGATAGCGCGCTATATTTGCAATAATTTCTATTTCGCTTTCGGTGTAACCGAGTAATTCACTATTGCGAATCAGATAGTAAGAATGTTTGTGATGAGAGGAATGGCTAATATGATGGCCGCAATTATGTAATATTGCAGCCGCCCATAGTAGTTGTCGTTCTTCCTCACCCCAAAAGTGTAATTTGTTTTGAGTTTGGTCAAATATACTGAGGGCAAATCCGGCGACGCGATCGCTATGCTCTAAGTTAATTTGGTATTTATTAGCTTGTTTGAGTACGCTACGCTGCCGAATTGAGCTTTGGAAACGCAGTTTATCTTCAATTAAACCGTGGGCTAGCATCCAGTCCACGATTACGCCTTCGCGCAAAGAACGCTCACAAGTTGTTATTGATTCAACGCCCAAAAGGGTCATAGCTTCCTGTAATATTACTGCGCCTGCCAGTATAACTTCAGACCGCTTATCTGGCATACCGGGTATCGCAGTGCGTTCAACGTTACTCAGTTTCCGCAGGCGATTTACCCAATCTCTTAAATCTTTCAGGCTTAATTGATAGCCATTGAGTGTAGAAGGTTCATAACCCAATTTTTCCCTAGCATTGATTAGTGCTAAGGTTTCAATAGTGCCAGCCGTGCCTACTAAACGTGGCGATTCTCCAAATTTGAGGTTTGCTAAAACCTCTTCTACAGAACGTTCTAACATCCCCCGTGCATAGGCTTGGAGATATTGAAACTCGGCGTTGCTGATAGGATCTGTGGTGATTAACTCACCAGTCAGTCGGACTGCACCAATTTTGGTACTTGTGAGCGTGCGCGGTTCGTTACTATCCCCCAAAATTAATTCTGTAGAACCACCGCCAATATCAATAATCATGTGCGGTTGGTTATTGAATTCCATCCCCGAAAGCACACCTAGGTAGATACGCCGCGCTTCCTCTTGTCCAGAAATTAAGTCAACGCTTAAACCTAAATCAACTAAAACTCTGTGTAAAAAATCTTTACCATTGGGTGCTTCGCGCACCGCACTAGTTGCGACAGCCACAATAGTTTCCGCGTTGAAAGTTTCGGCAACTTTTTGAAAGCGTCCTAAAGCTGCGATCGCCCTGTCCATCACTTCTGGTTTAAGATTACCTGTAGCCAGATCGCGATCGCCTAGCCTCACAGTTTCTTTTTCTCTGGCAATAATACTAAAAGCTGGCAGGGTAGCGTCAATTTTTACCACTACCATATGCAGAGAATTGGTACCTAGGTCAATGGCAGCAATAATCCGATTTTGCTTAAAGGTCGGAGTGGGAATGCTCACGTGGTTAGTCGAAACTAAACTTAGCATCTAGTTTTCTCTCTGTTAGTAAGGATAGTAAAAACTGGTGTGTCGGGGTCATAAAGGTTAAGTGAAGACTAACTCAACCTTGATCAAGAATATTCACTCTGCTGCTCACAACTAAATTGACCGTTTAGATGTATCTAAGGATGCAAGTTTAGGTTGTGTTTTTACAAATAGCAAATAAAGATATTCTATAGATGTAAAGATGTGTTAATTCATCTAGCTAAAGTAATTACTTGATTTTTTGTTTACTTCTATGTTAAGAACGCCAGAAAGCAACCAAGAACCGATGTGGCTGATAATTATTCGGCTTTTGCGTTGGCATAAACCAGAAGGGCGATTAATCTTAATGATTCCTGCCCTTTGGGCTGTGTTTTTAGCAGCCGCAGGTAAACCACCTTTGCCTTTAGTAGGCGTGATTATTTTAGGTACTCTTGCTACCAGTGCGGCTGGGTGTGTTGTGAATGATTTGTGGGATCGGGATATCGATCCGGAAGTAGAAAGAACTCGCGATCGCCCCCTAGCTGCCCGTACACTTTCAATTAAAGTCGGGATTGTTGTCGGCTTAGTAGCGCTGGCTTGTGCCGCAGTTTTGGCGTTTTATCTTAATCCTCTAACTTTTTGGTTATCAGCAGCAGCAGTTCCCGTAATTTTGCTGTATCCAGGCGCAAAGCGAATTTTTCCCGTACCGCAATTAGTACTGTCAATTGCTTGGGGTTTTGCTGTCTTAATTAGCTGGAGTGCAGTTACACAAAACATTTCCCAACCGACTTGGTTACTTTGGGGCGCAACAGTACTATGGACATTGGGATTTGATACTGTATATGCGATGAGCGACAAGGAAGACGATCGCCGGATTGGTGTTAATTCTAGCGCTCTATTTTTTGGTAATTATGCACCTTTAGCCATTGCTATTTTCTTTGCTGGAACAATCGCGTTACTGGCTGACTTAGGAATTGTGATTCACCTTCATCTAGCTTTTTGGATTAGCTTAGTGATTGCCACAATTGGCTGGGTTTGGCAATCAATCAAGCTAAGTAAACCAAATTTACCCAACCCTATTTATGGACAGATGTTCCGTCAAAATGTCTGGATTGGTTTTATCTTATTGGGTGGAATGATTGCTGGCTGTTTTTAAGTTTTGATTTTTTGATATTTAGCTAGGGGGTGAAAGGGCTATATTCATTAGCCTCTTCACCCCCTAAATAATGATGATTTTGCTCAAATCTATGCCAGGTTTAATTGTTATCTTCCTCCACCACAACTAACCTTCCTTCCTTATATGCCTGTCGCAGTGCGATCGCTTCTGCTACTATTTGTTGAGCGCTCAAACCTTCAGCGTCAATCATGTTTTGCAGAGTCACCCCTGTATGCTCATCATCTTCATGAATGGCTGGGATTTGGCAATATCTGCTACCATTCTTTGTTCGCCGCCAAATACTGGGTTTTTCTGGTTTTGGTTCTTTGGGGGTACGTTTTTCTTTAACTAAAGAACGCACAGCTTCTTGAGTAATTGCCCTCAAGTCTAAAAGTGCATCTATTACTGGCTTATACTTATTACTGTTATTTGCTAGCTGATATACAGTCAAGGGTTCAACTTGTGCCAAATCCTGGGGCGAAAATTCACCAAATACATCTGCAATCTTGAGATATTTCTTTTCTTCACCCTTCCAGCCTTGTTCAACCAATAACTGTTTGTACTGTCTCAATGAAAGCTTCTGTTTTTGTTCAGCTAACCAAAAGGCATGATGTAAAATTGCTTTAGTAACATCAGCTAGTGTAAGCAGCGAAAATCTTTCTCCACCAACGCTTTTCAATGCATTGGCTTTTTCCTCAGCATATTGCTCAAACTCAGATTTTTTAACTACTTTAGAGTCAACTGGGGCTGGAATTACAGTCTGTACTTGTGTGATCATAATGCTGACCTCCTAAAAACTCCCCAATATGCACAACAAATCAACCGCCTTGGGTGATTCCTAGAAGGCGATGTCTAACGTCAAGCTGCTGTGCAGCTAGCACTCAAGTTGCTGAAGTTGGGAATTAAAGTTTCTTACTAGAACAATTGTACTATTTATAGACAAATAAGAATCCCCAAACATACCCAATTTTTCGGAAAGGTGATGAAAGGTTTATACATGGGGTTGGGGACTGGGGACTGGGGACTGGGGACTGGGGACTGGGGATGAGGGGGATGAGGAAGAGTAAATTTTGACTTTTGAGTACAGACGCTATTAATCGCGTGTCTTTGACTCGGCAGATTCTTTCTCCTCTGCTTCCTCTGCTGACAATGCGTTCGCGTAGCGTCCCGCAGGGATGGAATATTTTTTTAGTTGGAAGTCCCTAAGTCCTCAATCAGATTCGCTGGCGGCGTATTTGAGAAGAATGTTTAACAGCCCATTCATGCATAGCGTTAAGAATTGGTTGCAAGCTTTCGCCTAAGGCTGTTAATGAATATTCTACTTTCGGGGGAATTTGGGGATAAACTTCACGATGGATAATACCATCCTCTTCCATTTCCCTCAGCTGTTGGGTAAGCATTTTTTGTGTAATACCATGTAATGCTCTTTGTAATTCACCAAAGCGTTTTACGCCTGACATTAGTTCTCTAATAATTAAAACTTTCCAACGTCCACCAATCACCTCTAATGTAAGTTCTACTTCACAAGTTAGTCTGGTAGAGTTTTCTGCTTGAGTTTCCATAATTTGTCATTTTTCATTTGTCGTTTGTCATTTGTCATTTGGTAATCGGTAAATTGGTAATTGGTAATTGCGATTTCTCCTCCCTCATCTTCCTCATCTCCCAATCCCCAATCCCTAATCCCCAATCCCCCGATATGTGATTGTAAACGCTGCCCAATAATAGGGATGATTGTACAATTTTTGTTCTGGGGAAAGTTTACTGCTTCTGTACATTTGTGTAGCTACATGAGTCCGGATTCTTAAATCTTCAGGATGGAGATTATTTAGTAAATCCTCATACCATTTTGTCAGGTCTCTGGCAGTTAGTTCCCTCAGCCAAGCTGTAACTTCAGCTAATGTATTGATTGCTGATTTATCTGGTTGTAGTCGTCGGTAAAATTCTAAAACTACTAGGTCATTAGCAACTGATTCTACAGTCCATAAAGTACTGACAACTTGCGATACGCCTACATTTAGAAAAGCATTGATTAAACTGACATATTCGCTAGTAATAGGATGACTGTTATTAGTTGTAATTTCGCAAGCTGATAAGTTAACTAGGTTGTAGCTCACTAAAGATGGCTGACTAATTTCTGCTAAAGTGAGCTTATCTTCACCTGCTAGAACTAATTCTGATTTTTGCGGTTCACTTAAGTTGTTAATGATATGACCTGTAAAGTGAAAAATATGATAATTATCAATTAGCGCATTTTTGACGATGTGTTTGTCAGCTTGTATGCCTTGGATGCGGTAGGAATTGGGGAACAGGTGGTTAACAACTTCTGATTGCAGTTTGGCAAATTTTAAAGGGGGATAATCTGTACTTTGAGGATGTTCAACGCTGAGCAGTACTTGATTGTGTTTATTACCAATTGTTTCTGGTTTTATGGATACTCCGATTTGGACACTAGGCAAGTAGCTAATTGTGAAATTTGACTCTAAATTTGATAAATACTCTGATTGAGTAGGGATAGAAAATAGTGCATGAAGAGGCAATCTTTGTAAATCACGGTGGGGAATTAAAATTAGATGAGTAATTCCTTCTAGTTCCTGGATAATACTAGAAATATTCAGGATATCTTTTAGCTCTGATAGCCTTTGTTCCATATCCATTCGCCAGGAATGGTTGATTTGATTTTGTTTATCATCCGAAAGGCTACTATATTCTTGATATTGTTGATTCCAATCTTCTAGCCAATCTTCAAAGGCAATTAAACGTCTAACTCCTTCCGGTAGAGGTAATTCTTGTAAACGTGATGGTGTTTTTCCTAAGTTAAATACACCCGTATCTTGCATAGGTGTAAATATGAGGATGGGTGAAGGAGCTTGATCCTTAAGCACAAAGGTGTGCAGAGAAGCTGGGCTAATATGCCAGTAAATAATTGCTGTTTGAGGATTTAATAGCAGTTGAACTTCCGAATAACTGATTGATGCAATTTCTTCTTGCCAACCATCAAGCTGCCAAGTTAAACAAGCATTTTTAGCTTGTTCGGCAATTTCCCAAGCTTCTACTAAATCACCATACTCTACTGCTAAATCAACAATTAATTGCCGCAAGCCAGCAAATCTTAAAGCTAGCTGCTTTTTACTGTCATCGGTACGGGTGGAATCAGTGAGTAATTCTTTTAATAAATCGGTACTGTATTGCAGTAAGTCTTGAGCTTGTGCTGTTTGTCCCAAACCGACAAGGGTTTTGATGAGGGATTGCAACACTTCCAAATGCAACTGCGGAAAATCTTCGCTAGTCAGAGTTAATAGTGCTTGATTATACTCCGCTACAGCTTTTTGCCAAGGAGTGCGGCTAGCTGAATTTTTCTTACCGTAATCGTAATGAGTATTGGCGATCGCTAAATGCAATCTACCCCAACCTTCGGGGTGAGTGTCTGGGCGGACATATTTTAAGCCGGCTTCGTAGCTAGCTACTTTACCCTCATAGCCAGTTTGCTTCAAGGCGGAATTGGTATCTGTAATTTTCGTGAATAAACCGGAAAGTGCATCAACATCCACTAAATTACCAGCAGCTGTTCCCCTCCCAATCCAAGCTTCCCAGTAATCTTGTTTAATTTGTAAAGCATTATCATAGGACGCGATCGCATCGGCATAGCGTCCTAAATAAAACAAGGCGACTGCTTGGTTATACCAGGCTAAATGGAATTCGGGGTTGATGGCGATCGCTTTATTGTAGGAGTCGATAGCTTCTTCGCTTCTACCCAAATTATCTAAAGCGACACCTCGGTTATACCAAGCTAAGTAGAAGTCGTTGTGAATGGAGAGGGCTTTATCCCAAGAGGCGATCGCTTCTGACCATTGCCTTAAATTAAACAGGACTACGCCACGATCAATCCAGACTTCATAATAATCGGGGTCAATTTCTAAAGCTTTATCGTAAGAAGCGATCGCTTCTTCATGTTGCTCGTTGATACCTAGTGCTATGCCTCGGTAATACCAGTTTTCTGGGTCTTGTGGTTCCAAAGCTAAGGCTTGATCGTAACTTTCTATAGCTTCCCATAACAGCCCTAACTTCATCAACGCTAAACCCCGACTAGCCCAAGCTTCCGAGAAATCGGGCTTAATGGCAATTACTCGCTCAAAGGAGATAATCGCATCATCAAATTGCCCTAATTCTCCGAGAATTCCCCCCCGGTTATACCAAGCTTTGTAGTAATCGGGACGTAGTTCTATGGCTCTATCGTAGGATGCGATCGCTTCATTAAAATGTTCTAAATGAAACAATGTCAAACCCCGGTTGAACCAGTATTCATCCACATGGGGTTTCAGTTCTATGGCTGCATCATAAGAAGCGATCGCACCTAATAAATCGCCCGTTCTCGCTTGTTGCAACCCTTGATAAAACCATGCTTGCGCCCGATCAATTTGGGGCTGGGGTACAATTTGCGAACTTTGGCGTTGAATGGCTAGTTCCGAAGCCAGTTCTTGGACTAAAGAAGTACTTTGATCCAATCTGACTAACAACTCATCCAAAGCTTGAGCGACGTTAGGCTCTAAGTTTGCTAGGGATTTATCCCATGTTGGTGCTTCGGAGATTTGGGCGGGTTGCTCCTCATCTGGGGGAACAAGGCTAGTATCTTCCTGTGGTGGCGTGGGGGTAGTTGCTTCTGGTTCTGGGGTTGCAATCTGTGGAGGTTCTTCCGGAAGCGGATTTAAGTCAGTAACTGGCGTTAAGATTTCCGGTTCTTCATCATCAGGCGGTTCTAAGAACAGATCGAATAAATTGGCGATCGCGTCATCTTCTGAAGGATTGAGGATAGCGGCTTTTGTAGCAGCATCTTCGCCGTCATATTCCCATAAAACTTCGCCAATATTGCCTGTCCATGCTTCTTCCACAGACATCATCTCTGGTATGGGAATTGTGGATTCGGTATCTTCCTCCTCATAATCCCATAATCGTTCGCCCAAGTTGCGGATCAATTCCTGTCCTGGAGTATTGTGAAAATTATCTTCAGGGGTAGTGCTTTCCATGCCCAGATGATGATCAAAATCATCAATTGCTTCATAACTACTCGCGGAGTTACGCTTTAACAAAGTCAAACCAATGTCATAAGCAAGTTCTCCGATTCTGCCAACACCAAGTTCACCCAGTTGGATCATTCGCCCTGCTATTTGCTGGTTTGGTGCCGGGGAATTTAACAATCTTTCACCAAAATTCAGCAACCAATCTATCCAGCGTTCATCAGAAATCCGATGTTCCATCCGTTGCAGGTACTTCAGCGCCCACTGACGGCCTCTGGCTTGATGCACACCTTCCAGCAGCTGGGTAAATAACAGTTCTAGATCCGCATTGGTAAGTTCCGGCGGTGACTTTGTCACCCCGTATCCCCTTGCGGTATTTCGAGAACCAGCTTTTTGATTACTAAAAGGAAGCTGGAACAAGTTTTTTAGCCATTCAATTAGACGCCTGAGCATCTGTCACACTCTTGGATTTTTGTTTAACCTAGATTGTAGCCATCGTTGTGTTAAAAAGATCATGAATTACGTAAAAACTCATGAGTACAATTACAAAAACTTTATGATCCTCGGCGGTAACAATATTTTCATCTGAGTATTCATGATTCTGTTGGTTCTGTAGCCCCTTGTTCTGTAGCTGCTTGATTAGCAGCATGGTATTGATTAATTAATTCTTGAATGATGACTTGTGGATCGGTCGTCTCCAGCCCCAGTTGTTGGGCAACTTGCTGGCATAAATTTTCATCTTGCTGCATCATTACAAACAACTGTTCTAAAGTAACAGTTTCGTAGGCTTCTGTTGAATTATTTTCGGCTGTGGCTGTTGCAGTTGCTACAGAGTCGATTTCTGGGGGTGGTGAGGGGTTGGTAGCATCTGGCCCATCATATTCCCAAATTGGTTCACCTTGATTGCGTGTCAACAATTGCATTCCGATATCATAGGCAACTTCTCCTACTTCACCAACGCCTAAATCACCCAACTGCACTAACCGCGCTGCTAATTCATTATTGGGTGTAGGTGCTGCTAGTAATCTTTCCCCCAAGCGTCGCAACCACTCTACCCAACGTTCAGTAGGGATGCGATTTTCAATATTATGTAGCCACTTTTGTGCCCATGCTTGACCACGTGCTTGGTGTACTCCTTCCAACAATTCGTTGAACAGAAATTCTAAATCGGTATCGCTGAGTGTTGGTGGTGGTTGTTTGGGTACATCTGCACTCACTTGAAAGCGAGTTTTTTTACGCCCAAACAAGCCTTGAAACAAGTTTTTCAGCCATTGAATTAACCTCCTGAGCATTTGCTGCATGATTGTATCTCCTCCCCTTGGTGCCGCAAAGTCCTAGATGACGGAATTAATCGCCTCTTGATTCTGGACTTTTTTGAGTTTGATTACCCTAAGAATTGTAGCGATCGGTGTTTATTTAGTAACTGATTGACTGGGCAAAATGGAGCTATGGGAAATAACTATAACCATCCACTTTGTAAATTAATTTGCAGTACTGATGGCGGACTAGGCTTACCTGGCCTGAATCCGTCATCATTTCAAACACCTACTAACGCACAGAGCTAAAAGCTATAAAGTACTTTTAGGTGTGATGACTTTTTTAAAGTAGCCCTATTTAGGCTAAACCTGGGTATCTATCGACTAAATTAATATTTTGTTCAGATTTCTTTAGCGTTTAGTTGATCGCACTGTACTATAGCGTTAATCTGCAAAACTTTCTATAACTCATCGTGAAACGCCAAAGTTCCATCCCAGAGCAAACTATGGTTCGGTTCTGGTAGTCTACAATAGTAAAATCTTCAACTCTACTGGGTGCTATCATCTTATGTCTTACGAACCCCTGCACCATAAGTATCGCCCAAAGAGTTTTGCGGAATTAGTCGGACAAGAGGCGATCGCTACTACCCTCACAAATGCGATCAACTCAGCTAAAATCGCCCCCGCCTATTTGTTCACTGGCCCTAGAGGTACAGGCAAAACTTCCAGCGCGCGCATTCTTGCCAAATCCCTCAATTGTCTAGCAAGTGGTAAGCCTACCGCTCAACCTTGCGGTAAGTGTGATGTCTGTCAGGGAATTACTCAAGGCTACTCTTTGGATGTGATTGAAATCGACGCAGCCAGCAATACTGGTGTCGATAATATCCGAGAAATTATTGAAAAAGCGCAGTTTGCTCCTGTGCAATGTCGCTACAAGGTGTACGTCATCGACGAATGTCTAACTGGGGATTCTTTAGTCTTAACTGATGAAGGACTCTTCAGAATTGACGACCCTACTATTCAAGGCAAAAAAGTTTTAAGTTACAACGAATTATCAGGTAATTGGGAATTTAAGCCTGTTGTACGGTGGTTAGACCAAGGAAAACGTCAAACTTTGGTTATTAAGACAACTCATGGAGAAATTAGATGTACTGGCAATCATTTGATTAGGACAGATCGAGGATGGATACCAGCAAGGGACGTAAAAGAAGGAGTGAAGATACTATCGCCTGTGAATGTGGATGTGGTAGCCTCATTTACAAATTTGGCACGGATGGACGCATCCGTCGATTTGCCTCAGGACACCAATTTAAAGGTAATACCTACGGGCAAAAATCCTATAACTTGCAATCTATTCTGGAACAAGCTAAGTTACTCCGTCCCTTCTGTCGGTGCGGTTGTGGAGAAAAACTCGATGTCCCCAACTTTTTACAAACAAAAGGTAGAGGAATTAAGAGCATACAATCTAACTGGGAAAGACATCCATTTAAAAAAGGACACGGAATTTGGGAAAAGCGCACAGAAAATTTCGTTTCCAGTGCAGAAGTTCTGCCAACAGAAAAACTTGGACTTATCTACGGAACATTACTTGGGGATTGTTCCATCACTTATCCCAACAAATATAGTAGATTCCCGCGATTGGCTTGGACACACGCGGAAAATCAACAAGAATGGTCTAATTACAAAGCGTCTCGCCTTCCAGAACTGCGTCCAAAGCAGAGACTTACATCGAACAAAGGATACGGAAGCAGCTCAATTACCTGCAATACAGCTTGCCATCCCCAACTCCAAGAAATTTTTGAGATCGTTAAACCAAATGGAGATGAAAAAATCGTCTCTATGTCGTGGCTTAATAGAATTTCTCCAGAAGGACTTGCTTGGTGGTACATGGATGATGGCTCACTCAGCCTTAGCCCTCAAGGAAGCCCACAAATCCAGTTACATACAGAAGGATTTTCCGCCCAAGAAAATCAAATCATTGCCAGTTGGCTTACAGCAATGGGATACCCAGCAGCAACAAAGTTTTACACCAGAAGTAGTACAGGTAAACAATATCACTACATCTGGATGGGTGCCGACACCAGTAGAAAATGGCTGGCCGCTATCCAGCAGTATTCCATCCCGACAATGGAATACAAGTTTGGCAACGGTAGAATCTGTCCACCTCGCTGGGGTTGAGCCAGTTTATGACATTGAAGTCGAAGATAATCACAACTTTGTGGCTAATGGGCTTTTAGTGCATAATTGCCATATGCTCAGTACCCAGGCATTCAATGCGTTATTAAAGACTCTCGAAGAGCCACCTAAACACGTGGTATTCGTCTTGGCAACAACCGACCCCCAGCGAGTATTGCCGACAATTATCTCTCGCTGTCAAAGGTTTGATTTTAGACGTATTAACTTAGAGGCGATGGTCAAGCATTTAAGTGCGATCGCCCAGAAAGAAAATATTAATATTTCTCTAGATGCTGTAACTTTAGTTGCCCAAATTGCTCAGGGGGGATTGCGAGATGCCGAAAGCCTCCTCGACCAATTAGCGCTCTTATCAGGTGAAGTTACGCCGGATAGAGTGTGGGATTTAGTTGGTTCAGTCAGCGAACGGGACTTAGTAATATTATTAAGTGCGATCGCTCAGGATAATGCCGAAGCAGTTTTAGATTGCACTCGTAAAATTTTGGATCGTGGTCGAGAACCATTAACTATTCTGCAAAATCTCGCGGCTTCTTACCGTGATTTACTCATTGCCAAAACTGCACCCAAGCGTCAAGATTTAGTTGCTTGTACTCAGCAAACCTGGCAAGCATTAATTGCATTGGCTCAGGAGCTAAACACCAGTACAATTTTGGCGGGACAGAAAAATTTACGCGAAGCAGAAGTACAAATCAAAAACACTACCCAACCGCGTTTGTGGTTAGAGGTGACATTGCTGGGATTGTTACCTAGTGCCAACATTCCAGTGCAAGTTGCTAGCGTAGCACCCAGTAGAGTCAGCACAGCACTACCCAGTTATTCTCCCACATATCCCCCACCTTCATCTCCCCCCATTTCCCCAACACCACAGCCAGCAAATAACACCTCTGCTGCTCAAGCAGTTTCATTACCTCAACGAGAAAATATTCCTGTTCCTCAACAATCTAGTCAGGTATCATCACCACCAACAGCAAATATTTCTGTTCCTCAACCGAATATTCAGGAACCGCCATTAAGCGTACCTGTACAACCAGCATCTTCCGGTGCAGATGTTGCAGAAGTGATAGAAACAACACAGTCTGACTTAACTCAAATTTGGCAGCAAGTACTTGGTTGTTTATTAAATCCTGGTAGTCAGGCTTTATTCAAGCAACATGGGCAATTGTTAAGTATCAATGATGGTTTAGCTCAAGTAGGAATGCCACCAGCGCTAGTAAAGTTTGCTCAACCAAAAACGGTGGAAGTTGAAGCGGCATTTGAGCGAGTTTACCAACAGAAGGTAAAAGTTACTTGGGTTTCCAACCAATCTAAGAATGGGGCGATGAATGGGGGTAGTATAGCTTCACCCAAAGATTCTACTCGTGTTCAGCAGCCACCTGCGCCCAGATACAGTAATCAAAACACACCAGTAGCGCCGATACCGCAACCAGAAACCCCGAAAGCGCCACCAGTGCCAGCATCACCACCAATACCAACACCAGCAAGAAACGAGCCAGCTACAACAGCTAGAGGTGGTGTCCAAACTTTGCCCCCACCAACCCCTACACCTGCACCACCCCCTAGCGAATGGGAAACGGATGAAGTGGCGATCGCAGCTCAGCGATTAGCAGAATTCTTTCAAGGACAAATTATTCGCTTGTCAGACGATGCTTTAGATTTTGGCGGTGCTATGGCTGATTCTGGCTTAATGGATGAAGCGGATCTTGATGATTGAGGAAGAAAGAGCGCAGAGGAAGCAGAGGGAGCAGAGGGAGAGGAGAGAAATTACACATAACCAATGCCCCATGCTCCATGCCCCATTTTCTTATTCCACCCCTGTATGCACAGTTTTCACCCATTTCAGGCGTTTGGGACGGAATGACATCCGGGCGGTGGTACTGCTCATGACAACAAACCAGTGGAACATATATAAGGTGCCACGTAGGGTTTGCAGCAGTAACACTAGATATGTAGAAAGCTGGAATTTTTGCCCTTGATGTATACGCTTCAAACCAGTGAACATGCCGATGACTGAGAGAGTTACAGACAAACCAGTAATCGGGCCGAAGATGGGGGGACGATGACGGGCGATCGCCATGAATAAATCTGGTATCGCTGCTGTCGGTAAAATATACATAATGAGCATGAAGCTCAATAAATCCCAGGTTTTGCGGGTTCCTAGGCGATTTTTGAGCAGCAAATCCCAGTAATCTAAATAGCGCTGATATCCACCTTCTGCCCAACGGTTGCGCTGATGCCAAAGTGCGATCGCACTGGTCACACCTTCTTCTTCTACGGCTGGCGAGAAGACACAATCAATATCCCAATTGTCCAAATGTAGGCGCAGCGTCAAGTCCAAATCATCGGTGATGGTTTCTTCATTCCAACCACCACAACTTTCTAAGGCTGCACGCCGGACAAATTGACCATTCCCGCGCAGTTCGCCAATCCCACCCAACGCCGTCCGCTGTTGCTGAAAATAGGTATCAACGGCCATTTCTGCCATTTGACCTTTAGTCCAAAAATTCTCTTTGGCATTGGCGATCGCTTTTCGCACCTGTACCGCCCCTACCTGTTCTCTTTGAAATAAAGGTAGTACTTGGTGCAACAACTCTGGTGAAACTTGGGCATCAGCATCAAACACGGCGATAATTTCGCCTTTAGTTAGTGGTAGCACTTGATTTAATGCCCCGGACTTACCACCAGTTGCTTGTGCTGAACGTCTGAAAGTTTTCAGTTGTTTATATTCTTTTGCCAGTTCTGTTAATAACTGGGGCGTGCGGTCACTGCTGTTATCATCAATGACCCATAGTTCGTACTTGCCATCTGGATAGTCCAGACTGCAAAGACTCTTGACTAATCTGCTAATTACTGCTTCCTCATTTTTTGCTGCCACCATTACAGATACAGAAGGTAATTCTCCCTCTATTTTTTTCGGGTGACGGCGGGGTCTGGTAAATACCACCTCCAGAGCGTGAATACCTAGAATAGTGGTCAGTCCCAGTACGAACAAAGAACCCCAGGAAACTAAATGCAGCGCGATCGTGCTACTCCAAACTATAGTCAAAACTAGAGCTGCTTTGCGTCTGCGTCCTTGAAACCGGAATGGTAGAAACAAAGGGTCTGTCTCTACAATTGACTCCTCGGTTGCTGAGAGGTCAGACAACAGAGAGTTGAGCGGAGCCAGCTCGTTGCTAGAATCGTCTTCGGGCCAGAAATTCGCTGGCATAGGTTACTTGATTCCAAAACCACTATTTGTCTAAGCCAATAAAGAAGCTGAGAATCAGGTAACACCAAACTGTACAACCTTGAGCAACGTTGAGCTAGCCTGAGATTGGCAGTGTTTTCCGCCTTTTCCCACTCAAAATTGAGCCAGGAGAATTGCCTGAGGATGGCAAATCTGGTTTAGTCACAGCGATCGCCAAGTAGCAACAGCTAGTGGTTGAGATCAATCGCAATCACAGCATCTACCCTTAGATAGAGGAGATTTTTGGCTGTTATTGCTCTCAGCTTCTATAAAAGCCAATGCAGCCCTATTGTACCTGACATTCATACATTTCTTAACAGTAACTTTGCGCCTAATTAAGTATTTAGGCAAGATTCCAGTGACGACTGAAGGACAGGGAACTATTAACAGCCTGCAAGGTACTTATTAAGTTTTTTAAGTATTTATAAATTTATATAATGCCATCTCTACTATTCACCTAGTCCAACATTTCTATATAGAGGCTGGTAAGGTCAACATCCAGCATATTTAAAACAAAAAGACCCCAATGCTGTGTACACAGCAAATAGAGGTTCGGTGATCGCGAAAATTTTTTGGGAATACTGAGTATTGAAACCAACTGATATCCTTAGCTAACAACAGTTGTAACGTTAGCAAATCCACCAAGGTCGGAGTTTCCCGCCCTATCAGACACTCTATAACTAGGGACTGGGGTGCAGGAATCTGGGTACTCAGCTTCTTTTCCCAATTTCTTATCCCTAGTTACTTGTACATAACTTGAGGAGCATTTAACGATGTCTATTGAGCAACTCCAGCCAGCCAGCCAGCAACAAGCAAGTGTTTATCTGCCATACATTCAAGGTAACAAACGCAATTTCTTACCCTATGCCATCAGTCTTTATCAAAAAGGCGTTTTGGAAGGACACCGGAGAATAGAGGCTAGTGAAGCGATTCCTTTTGTTGCTACCTGGAATGTTGTTACCCTACCTTCAGACTTAACGCGTTGCCGAATGCAGTTTCAAGGTGATGCCGATCTGAGTTATGAAGTAATGATGGTGAATTCTGAGTTTATAACTTATTTAATCGAACTGATGGATAACTATAAACGCAATCGCAGCACCGATTTTTCGCAAGCATTTTATCGCAAGCTGCTGCGTATCGATGAATAAATCAGGAGTAACCTAAAAATTATCTAATAAATAGATATTGCTAGTAATATCACTGGGAAAAGATTTTCTGTGAATCATTCATTGCTTTTAATATGTAGACATTCACTTCTGTAACTAAGGTTTGTAACAACAGCGATGGCTAAGTTCGACCTAAAATTAGGAAACACCAAGCTGGGTTCTACTTCCTTTTGAAAATAGGAGTGCATGTGTGCCAAAATCCGCGAAATATTTGCTGATTGGATCAACTGAGACTTATAGTGGTAAATCTGCTACAGTTCTGGGTTTGTCTTATCAGCTACAGCAAGCAGGACTGGATATTTCCTACGGCAAACCATTAGGTACTTGTTGGAATGTATCTGTTGGTAATGTATTTGAGGAAGATGTCCAGTTCATTGCTCATAGCCTTAACTTGGCAGAAAATCGTATTGCACCACCAATACTGGCTTTAGATGAAGCCAGCGTGCAAAGACGCTTAGGTGGCGAAGACAAAACCAATTATCAGCAGTCTCTATTACAGCAATATTTGCAAATGTCCAAAGGAGATTTGGTGTTGCTAGAGGGGCCTGGTGATTTGGAAGAAGGAAAGTTATTTGACTTATCTTTGCTGCAAGTAGCGGAAGTTTTAGATGCTGGTGTGTTATTGGTAGCACGCTACAAATCGCTGCTTTCAGTTGAGCCACTTTTATCTGCAAAACAGCGAATAGGCGATCGCTTAATTGGCGTTGTACTCAATGATATCCCTAGCGACCAAATAGAATCGGTCACTACTCTGGCGCGACCGTTTTTAGAACAGCAGGGAATTCCTGTATTGGCTATGCTACCAAAACATGATGTGCTACGCAGTGTGAGCGTTGGCGAACTGGTCAAGCAGTTAAAAGCCGACATTCTCTGTGGTAGCGATCGCCTCGACTTAATGGTGGAAAGCTTAGCAATTGGCGCGATGAATGTGAATGCTGCTGTGAAATATTTCCGCAAACGTCGAAATATGGCAGTAGTTACAGGTGGCGATCGTGTGGAAATTCAGCAAGCAGCATTGGAAACTTCTACTCAATGCCTCATCCTGACTGGACAACTACCTCCTCCCCCGTTCATTCTCAGTCGTGCTGAAGAACTAGAGATCCCCATTTTATCTGTTGATTTAGATACACTCACCACTGTAGAAATCGTTGACCGCACTTTTGGACAAGTACGCGTTCACGAACCACTCAAAGTTCACTGCATTCGCCAACTGATGAGCGAGCATTTTGACTTAGAACGCTTATTATCCAAACTTGGGTTAAGCCCAGCAGCCGCTTTACCTTAGGGGTTGGGGACTGGGGACTGGGGAGATGAGGGAGAAGTACTGATTACCCATTACCCATTACCCATTACCCATTACCCATTACCCATTACCCATTACCCATTACCCATTACCAAATGACCTTAAATTATCCAGAAATTGTAGCAAAATCTAACTTAAGTTGGCTTCGCACTTACCCTCTGTTTGGTAAAATAGCTGGGTCGTTTAATCTCATTTAGTCCATCTTTGAGCCAGTCAATAGACCTCATCAACCTCGATACATTAGCGCAAGAACTGGCGACAATCCAGCAAACAGGTTCTAAACGAATTGCTTTGCTGGGTTCCCGTCATGTGCCCATTACGCATCAAACTCTAATTGAAATGATGACTTACGCCTTGGTCTTATCAGGCAATCGAGTCATCACTTCTGGGGCTACAGGTACCAATTCCGCTGCCATTAAAGGCGCAATGCGGGCTGACCCCAATTTGTTAACGGTGATTCTACCTCAAAGCTTGGATCGCCAGCCCAACGAATCGCGCCAGCAATTAGAACAGGTAATGCACCTGGTAGAAAATCCCAGTAACGATAATCTGTCTCTTGCCGAAGCGAGTTACATTTGCAATAAGGAGATCATTTCCCGCTGTCAGCAACTCATTTGCTTTGCATTTCACGACAGTCGCACTCTGCTACAAACTTGTAAAGATGCAGAAGAACAGAGAAAAGTGGTAACACTTTTCTACTTTGACTAATGTGAGGCAGAGTTTCAGTGGGTGTAATTATTAATAAAAGAAACTACTCATGGTTAATGGGTAATAGGTTCTATTGCCCATAACCTTAAATTAGTGCTACTTATTGATTGGGTTGATGACACTATGACAACCGCCTATTTCTGCTGTCGTTTAGGTTGCGATCGCAGAGGAGCGGGAAAGAGAGGGGTAGCAATTCCCCATTAACTCATCCCGAATATCTATCCCAAATTCAACATCTAAAACCCAACATTTTTTATGGCTTCTACTTTTTCTTTTGACATTGTGAGTGACTTTGACCGCCAAGAATTGGTCAATGCTGTCGATCAAGTTGTACGAGAAATTAAAGGCCGTTACGACCTCAAAGATACTGCCACTACTGTTGAGTTAGGTGAGCAAAGTATTGATGTGAATACTGATAGTGAGTTTACTTTAGACGCAGTGCAAAATATTCTGCGGGAAAAAGCTGCTAAACGTAATCTCTCTCAAAAAATCTTTGATTTTGGCACAGTTGAATCAGCTAGTGGTAATCGTGTACGCCAAGAAATCAAACTCAAAAAAGGCATTAGCCAAGACATTGCCAAACAAATTTCTAAACTGATTCGAGATGAATTTAAAAAGATCCAAGCCTCGATTCAAGGTGATGCAGTACGCGTAACTGCAAAATCTAAAGATGATTTACAAGCTGTCATTCAACGCTTGAAGCAAGAAGACTTGCCTGTAGCTTTGCAATTTACAAACTACCGATGAATAGCGCTAGGGACTGGGGACTGGGGACTGGGGACTGGGGATTAGGGACAAGGTAAACAACAGAAAAATTGACCCTTGACCCTTGACCCTTAACCCTTGACCTCTTCTTACAAAACCTTGTGTGTATGGGAATGCTGTTTAACGTTATCTTCTTTAGTAATTACTCTGGCAGCATTTAGTACCCGTTTGCGTTCGGTGGAATATTTCAAATCTGTGTAGGTTGTCCCTAAAGGAATCAGAGACTTGGCACTTTCACGACGCTTGTAAGTCCGAGATGCAGCGAATAAACGAGGTACAAATTCATCCCCAAATTGAGCTGATTCGGGGAAGCCTGTAGGTAATAAAAGTTGATCCCCGTTGAATATAGAACCTAAAGTTGTCGCATAAGCAAACTTGTATGATGTGGGAATACCTTTCATCACTGCTTCCAAAGCCGCAGAGGGAATAGGTTCAATCACTTCAATTTGATGAATTTCTCCATCTTCCTTGACAAAGCAGGTCGCCAAGCCGATAACAATGTAATCATCAGCCGTGAGATCTGGGGCTGCGGGATAAGAAATTGCAATTGTCATAAGAAAATTTTCTCAAAACTTAAAAGTCTGATTAAGAAACTGGAACCTAGGAAGCGTAAGATGCGAGCCTAGAGGTATACACACTAAGAGATCACTGCAACGATTAATGCCTTGCACAGTTCATCCGTGTTGGGCAATTTCAGAGTAGTATAAGGCAAAGCTAAAAAGTTGCTTTTGCCTTCTTTGCATCGCCACTTTCCTGTGTTCTCTGCGTCGTCCCTATTTTGAACGGCTTGTTCGCATTCTACCAAGTTGTTGCTCTCACTATTTGAGCGTACCAATTTTAGATTTTAGATTTTAGATTGCTGATTTGAGATTTTTTTGGTAATCCTACAGAGAAGCAGGCTGAATGCTTTATTGGGTCAGGGTAGAACAAATCTAAAATCACACCACTTGTGAAAATGAGAAAAATTTCCACAACGCAATGGTAGCAAAATCTAAAATTCTTGAGTCTAAGTAGCAAGCGTAGCCAGGGTCTATCCGAAATCCGTCTTGAAAAGTTTGCTCAACAGGGGAACCCCCCTTCGGGTTCGCCAGTTCCCTACGGTGGGAAACCCGCCTTCTTCTGGAGGAGACGCTACGCGAACAGGACTGGACTCACCGCACGCAACTTTTGTCGTCGACAAGCTACGCGTAGCTTGCTTCTCCGCAGGAGAACGCAAAATCCAAAATCCAAAATAGATTGACTAGTCTTTGAGATTGATATTTGCTTTTTCTGGAATTTAACTTGAGGATGAGGTATCCATGATCAGATTAGATCATTGTGTGAAGTAAAGTCTTCGACTGGCTAAGGTTTGGATAGTCGAGTAGTTATAGACACCTTAATAACTGACATATCAGATAAACCAGCAGCAACATAGAAAGTATATTTTAATTCACGAAAAGAGTATAGGCGGCAGGAAAATATGACTAATAACTCCTACTTAGCTTTTGGGGATAAGGAAAATAACTTATATAATTTAGTACCTAATAATACAATTAATTCTCAAGATTTAGTCATAGAAGATAGTTATGTACGCTCTTGTGCTTTAAAGTCAGCTCAACAAGGAGATTACACAAAAGCGATCGCATTACTCAGCCACCTAATTCGCCGTCATCCCCAAAATGCCGTTGATTACAACAACCGGGGGCTGGTTTATTTTCAAAGTGGAGAGGCGCAAAAAGCGTTTTGTGACTATAACACAGCAATACAAATCAATCCGAGTTTAGCTAGCGCTTATAATAACCGTGCCAATTATTACGCCGCCTGTGGAAAATTAGCCGCCGCGATCGCGGACTATGATCGCGCAATTGATTTGAATCCTAGCCATGTGCGAGCAAGAATTAATCGTGGCATTACTTGGCGCGAATTAGGGCAATACGAGGAGGCAATTGAGAATTTTGATGTCGCACTGCTGTTCGGGCAATTAGAAGGTCATATCTGGGCAGAGAGAGGCAGAACATATCATTTGTGGGGAGATTGGAATTGTGCGATCGCTGACTACCGTCGTGCCCTGACTCAACTACCCAATAGCAGAAAAAATGTTATTGGTTGGCGCTTGCGTATACAACTAGAAAATTGGTTAAACGAACTGCTATCTCCTGAGCATCCTAATGCTTAAATTCGTCCTTTTGAAGACTGGAAAAATCTCAAATTTTTATTGGAGATAGTCACCCTGTATAACTAAATAACTAATAGATAATTGATAATGCAGCGTAGCGGCAATAACTATAAACAGGCAATATCTTTGAAAGAGTGCTGAGTGCTGAGTGCTGAGTAAAACAATAGTCTCTAGTCCCTAGCCCCTAGCCTCTAATCTCTAGTTCCCAGCCGCTTGACCGGATGCTGGTGTTTCATCTTGATTCATCAGGACGATTTGCCGTTGGTTGGGGTCAAATCGGTATGATTTTTGTTGCATAATGCTTTTGGCTTGATGCGGATCAAAGTTACGGCTAAACTCAGCCTGCAAAATACCTACACGTTTTTCCATCTGATTGACTTCAGTCCGCATTTCTCTTAATTTCTCTTGCTGTAACCAGTGATAAGGCAAAAGCTGAACAAGGGCAGAAACGGCTGCTGTGGCGATCGCAATATTAACTGCAATCTTGGCTGTCACTTCCATAGCCATAACTTGATGAGACCTTTGACGAAGATGCCGTTTCGGTCGAGATACTACTTGACGTTTTTGTATCGGTTGTAGCGGGGGGCTAGAATGTTGAATCGCGTTCATGATGAAAAAAGAGACCTTGTAAATTGACAGGGAACAGCCTAAAAAGCTGACTTCCAATGATTACAGCCAGAGTTAGCTGCCATATTACTTCATTTTTTGCTAAATGCTACACGTGTATTCAATGCCAAAAAATAAACCTGGCATACGTACGTATGCTTGCTCAAACTGTTGATTGCCTCAAGCTATCAATGTCGATCAAGTTTACTTACTAATGCCAGGAATTTTAGTCTAATAACTGTGTCACAGATTGGCTTTATTTGTAAAGCTCTGTAGCTAAACGCCAAGCTAGAAGCCCTGGAAGCAGGGCTACAACTAAAGCGATGTAAACTTGAGTATCTGAGAGAGATGTTACTGCTAGGAACATAGGAAACCTCCTAAACTCAATGAATTATTTGAATAGTTCGTTTACTACTTTTCCTTGTTTTGCAAGAATTGTGGAATATCTTGTAACAAGATGCAACAAAAGCAGTCTTCCATCAGTATCTATTATTTATTCTTTTTAAACAAAATATATAAATCTATGAATTTATTTCTGGGGATAGACTTTGGTACGTCTGGTGCAAGGGCGATAGTGATTGATGCTGAAGCTACCATCCAGGCAGAGATCAAGTATCCTTGGGAAATTGCGACTGATTGGGTAGATGTTTGGCAGCAGGCTTTATTTACGCTTCTAGCATCGATTCCAGAGGCTTTACGGCAAGAAATTCAAGCGATCGCCATTAATGGGACTTCTTCAACTGTATTGCTGGTAGACGCGGCTGGGAAGCCTGTAGACGTGCCTCTACTTTATAACGATGCGCGGGGATCGGTGATGCTGGAACAGTTGAAAAGCATCGCCCCAGAAAATCATACTGTAGTCAGTGCTACTTCTAGCCTAGCGAAGTTGCTGTGGATGGTGCAGTTACCAAACTTTAACCAAGCAAGATATTTCCTGCATCAAGCAGATTGGCTAGCATTTCTGTTGCATGGACGCTTGGGTATTAGCGACTACCACAATGCTTTAAAACTGGGTTACGACGTTGAAGAGTTGAAATACCCGCAATGGCTAGAAAATTTGCAAATTCCCCTTCAGCTACCTCAAGTTTTGCCCCCTGGTACACCTATTGGCGAATTAACCCCAGAAATTGCAGCTAAGTTTGGTTTACGCCATGATTGCTTGGTTTGTGCTGGGACTACAGATAGTATTGCGGCTTTTCTTGCTAGTGGTGCCAAATCCCCAGGGGAAGCGGTGACTTCCTTAGGTTCAACATTAGTACTCAAACTCTTGAGTCGAACTCGTATTGAAGATGCGCGATATGGAATTTACAGCCATCGCCTGGGTGATTTGTGGCTGACTGGTGGCGCTTCTAATACTGGGGGTGCAGTGCTGCGGCAATTTTTTACTGATGCTGAGTTAAAAAATTTGAGTAGTCAGATTGATGCTAGTACAGCCAGCCAGTTAGATTATTATCCTTTATTGAAGCCAGGCGATCGCTTTCCGATTAACGATCCCAATTTACCCCCACGCTTAGAACCACGCCCAGATAATCCGGTGGAATTTTTGCATGGATTATTAGAAAGTATTGCCCGCATAGAAATGCGTGGGTATGAATTATTACAGCAAATGGGCGCAGACCAGTTAACACAGGTTTATACTGCTGGTGGCGGTGCAGCGAATCATACCTGGACTGCGATTCGTGAAAGATATTTAAAAGTCCCTGTAGTGTCATCCAAAAATACAGAAGCAGCCTATGGGACAGCGCTTTTAGCCATGCGAGGGTTACGGAGTGCTGAGTTCTGAATCAGTTACACAGACGCGATTAATCGCGTCTCTACTCAAAAGTCAAAAGTATTTATCTTCCTCATCCCCCTCATCGTCCTCATCCCCCTCATCGTCCTCATCTCCCTTACCCCTTCCCCATTCCCCATTTACTCATTTGTATCAACTTCAGCTGAAGCTGTAAGAGTTGATCTAGCATAGGGAAAAGCCTGTTAAGATGGCATATTTGCCCATGTTATATTTTGGGTAGATTTTTCAGAACACTTACTGATAAATCACTTTAGCAATCACTTCGCCAATGGTTTAGCAGCCGATGTCGCCTAATCAAGTTCCTAACCAATCAGAACAACCTGCAAAAATGTATTTACCTCGTAGCAGCGAATCGGAAAACTTAAAAAAAATCCGCCACACTGCTTCCCATGTGATGGCTATGGCTGTACAAAAGCTGTTTCCCAAGGCGCAAGTAACAATTGGCCCCTGGATTGACAATGGCTTTTATTATGATTTTGACAATCCAGAACCATTTAGCGATAAGGATTTAAAAGCCATCACCAAAGAGATGGTAAAAATTATCAATCGCAAATTACCAGTAGTTCGGGAAGAAGTCAGCCGGGAAGAAGCTGAACGTCGGATTCAGGAAATTAAAGAACCATACAAGTTAGAAATTCTGGCAGATATCAAAGAAGAACCGATCACGATTTACCACTTGGGTAATGAATGGTGGGATTTGTGTGCGGGGCCGCATTTAGAAAATACCAGCGAAATTAACCCGAAAGCGATTGAATTAGAAAGCGTTGCGGGTGCTTATTGGCGGGGTGATGAAACCAAAGCCCAACTACAACGAATTTACGCTACTGCTTGGGAAACTCCCGAACAATTAGCTGAATATAAGCGGCGCAAAGAAGAAGCACTACGAAGAGATCACCGTAAATTAGGTAAAGAACTGGGTTTATTTATATTTTCTGACCTTGTGGGGCCGGGTTTACCTTTGTGGACTCCCAAAGGAACTTTGCTGCGGAATCTGTTAGAAGACTTTTTGCAAAAGGAACAGCTAAAACGCGGCTATTTACCTGTAGTCACCCCCCATATCGCCAAAGTAGATTTATTTAAAATCTCTGGACATTGGCAGAAGTATAAAGAAGATATGTTCCCCTTGATGGCGGAGGATGAAGCAGCTGCGGCGTTAGAAAATGGCTTTGTAATGAAGCCAATGAATTGTCCTTTCCATATCCAAATATATAAGAGTGAATTGCGTTCCTATCGGGAACTACCAATGCGTTTGGCAGAATTTGGTACTGTTTACCGCTACGAACAATCAGGGGAATTAGGCGGTTTAACGAGAGTACGCGGCTTTACCGTGGATGATTCTCACCTCTTCGTCACCCCCGAACAGCTAGACAACGAATTCCTCAGCGTGGTGGATTTGATTTTGTCGGTGTTCAATAAACTGCAACTCAAGAACTTTAAAGCTAGACTCAGTTTCCGTGATCCAGCTAGCGATAAATATATTGGTTCCGATGAAGCTTGGGAAAAAGCCCAAGGTGCAATTCGCCGTGCTGTAGAACAGCTAGGAATGGAACATTTTGAGGGAATTGGGGAAGCAGCTTTCTATGGCCCTAAACTCGACTTTATCTTTAGTGATGCCCTAGAGAGAGAATGGCAATTAGGAACTGTACAAGTAGATTACAACTTACCAGAACGTTTCGAGTTAGAGTACGTTGCTGAAGATGGTTCCCGCAAACGTCCAGTAATGATTCACCGTGCGCCTTTTGGTTCACTGGAACGGCTAATAGGGATTTTGATTGAAGAATATGCGGGTGATTTCCCCTTGTGGTTAGCACCAGTACAAGTGAGATTGCTACCAGTAGGTGAAGCACAAATTGATTTTACAAAAGAAGTCGTCGCGAAGATGCAAGCTTTGGGTATCCGTGCCGAAGTTGATTTGAGTGGCGATCGCTTGGGTAAATTGATCCGCAATGCGGAGAAACAAAAAATACCCGTAATGGCAGTTGTGGGAGCAAAGGAAGTAGAAACCAACAGCTTGAGTATTCGTACTCGTGCTTCTGGGGAATTGGGTGTGATTGCAGTGGATGAGGTTTTGGATAAATTAAAAACTGCGATCGCTAACTTCGAGAACTTCTAGTAAACAGTTGGCTGGTAATCACCAGCCAACAAACACAAGAAAGTAGAAAGTTTATATTTACCTTGTAAATTAAGGTGAATTTGGTCAAGTTGAAATTGGTAATACATCGATAATCAAATTGATATACTACCAATCAACTCATGACAGAGGAACGCGAAAGAGCTGATCAAGATAGCCCTTGGAAGGAAATTTTAGAAGCTTACTTTCCGCAAGCAATGCAATTTTTCTTTCCGCAAACAGCAGCATTAATTAACTGGGAACGTCCCCACGAATTTTTAGATAAAGAATTTCAACAAATAGCCCGGGATGCCGAACAAGGAAGAAGATATGCAGATAAATTAGTCAAAGCTTGGCACATTCAAGGCGAAGAAATTTGGCTATTGATACATATAGAAATTCAGGCAAAACCAGAATCAAACTTTGCCGAAAGAATGTTTTCATACAATCTGCGAATTTTTGACAGATTCGGCAAACCAGCAATTAGTCTGGCTATTTTGTGTGATTCGGACTCGACATGGCGACCAAACCAATATAGTTATAATTACCCTGATACTAGGCTGAACTTTGAATTTGGAACAGTTAAGCTTTGGGATTACCAAACTTGTTGGACGGAATTAGAAGCTAGTAATAATCCGTTTGCAACGGTAGTAATGGCACATTTAAAAACACAACAAACAACTAAAAAACCCCAAGAACGCAAAAGTTGGAAATTTAGTTTAATTCGACGATTGTATGAACAAGGTTGGCAAGAAAAAGATATTCGTAACCTTTATCGCTTCATTGACTGGGTTATGATTCTACCAAAAGCATTAGAAGTGGAGTTTTGGGAAGAGTTTAAACAATTTGAACAGGAGCGAACTATGAGCTACATTACCACAGGTGAGCGCATTGGCTACGAGCGAGGAAGAGAAGAAGGTAAGCAAGAAGGTAGACAAGAAGGTAAGCAAGAAGGTGAACAAATTCTGGTTCTCCGACTACTACAAAAACGGTTTGGAAATTTACCCGAATCACTTCGCTTACGCATCCAAACTCTTTCTCTCAATCAGTTAGAAGAACTTGGTGAGGCTTTGCTAGATTTTACAGCTATTGAAGATTTGTTGAGCTGGTTAGACACTAATCAAGGAAAGTAAGAAGCTTCTCTTGTATCAGTTCCATCAGCGATCGCTCTATAAGCTTGCTGACTAACTGATTACCTTGTAAATTAAGGTGAATATGGTCTTGGTATAAGGCTTTGACGTTGGCTGTTGAATTGAATATCGGTAATACGTCTATATATTTAATCTGCTGTGCTTGCGTAAAGTCAGTTAACCGCTGACGTGCTTCTATTTCGTAATCGCGGGGGCCAGGATCGCCAATTTCTCGTAATAACGGAGTCATCACTAGCAAAAATTGGCTACCACTTTCGTGGGTTAGCGCTTGAATTTTCGTGATCGCATCTAAATTAACCCCAACGCGATCGCCTGGTTCATTTTGCAAGGCTGTAATTTCAGGAATAGGCTTTTGCTTACTTAAATAGCGTTGCCAAACTTCTACTAAAGCCAAGGGTGGTTTACGATCTGGATAGCTGCGATCGCGTCCCACTGGTAAAGATGTGGGAGCAGTAGCAAATAAGTCATCTGTATTAATTAATAATACTATTGCCTGGGCTTGAAAATTCCCAAATCTTTTAAGATAAGCTAATTCATTTCTGGGCCCCCAAGAATTAGCTGATGCATTTAATACTTCAACCTGTTGATACTTCTCAGTGTGTGCGGTACTTAAAGAACGCATCATCAATTCAGAGATGGTATTCCTTTGATCCGTCCACCAGCCGCCATTAGCAATTGAGTCTCCCAGAAGCAGCACTCGTAAAGTTGCAGGCGCAGGCGTTGGTGTAATCGCATTGCTACGCATGGAATACTCGTTAATCTCAATGCGGTTTCCAAAGCGACGGGTGCGTTGGTTAGGCGCTAACAAATAACCGATTTCTCGATCCCCAATATAAATTAGCGGGTTACCAAAACCAAACAGCGATCGCAATCCCATCTCGGTTATGAGGAATAATCCAATCACCATTGCCAAAATTACTATCACTGCTAACTTCACTAGCAAAAAGTCTCCTAATTCATCTTATGCGGGAATAAAATAGCACATTTTTTTGTTTCAACTTGTCAAGTATCCAGAGTCTAGAGTTTAGATTTACATTAGCTTGTAACCTCTATGACAGAAAATAAATTAATAGTTACCTTGGTAATAAATTATACTTTAATATTCTCTGTCTTTGGACTGATTTATTTTTAGCTTGCTGAAGATGTTGTTAAGTATTATTGCTAAAAATATTAAATTTTTAATGTAAAAACAAAGATTCAGAGATTATGAATTTCAAGCTTTTTCTGGCTCAAACCTGATTCGCGAGCGCAAATGTTCCAGACCATTCCTGACACCGAAAAGCCATAAAAATCGGCACAAAATTTTTCTCATTCTCTTCCCTCATCCCCAGTCTCTATGCTGTATAAAATAGTTCTAATTCTGTAGAAGGAGAGAGAGTTAGCTTAGCGATTGTTGCAAAGCTTAAACAAAATAATAATGATGATTTAGCACTATCGTTAAACAGAAGGACTACAATCAAAACGGACAAATTAGCACCGTAACCAAGGAGGCATACACCGCTATGTCCGACTTAAATCGTGGAATTATGAAATTTGAGGGCGCTGACTCTCCAAAAGTGGTCACTATCTCTACCGTGCTGCTTTTGGGGTCAATTGCTGCCCTAATCATTTGGGCCCTACAAGCGGCCTATGCGCTAAACTAAGTAATTAGCAGCTTAGTATTTGGTAGCTTAGCAGGACACTGGTAAAAGCTTCTGCCGGAGCCAAGTGTCCACTGCTCAACCTGATAAAAGTGCCCTTAGAAGCATCAATAAAATTTCCCACCGATTTTAGATTTGAGATTTGAGATGCAACGTGCAAAATGCAAGATAAATCTAAAATCCAAAATCCAAGATGTTTGAACTTTGGGGTGCCTTAACTATTTTAATTGTCTGCCCCCTATTGGGTGCTATACCGCTAATTGCCTGGATTACCTATGCCATCACTGGTAAAAACCTGGCAAAACTGGGGACAGGAAATATCAGTGTGTCAGCCGCTTTTTATCATGGTGGCAAGCTGGTAGGGATTCTAGCAGTATTATCTGAAGCTTTTAAGGGTATTGCCGCAGTTTTCATTGCCCGCGCTTTTTTTGGTGAGGGGTCAACATGGGAACTAATTGCCATGATTGCCCTGGTGTTAGGTAGATACTCGCTAGGAAAAGGGGCTGGTACAACCAACGTCGTCTGGGGATTTTTGGTACATGATCCACTTGTAGCGGGGTTTATAGGTTTATTAGCAGCGATCGGCTTTACAGTTTTCCAATCGAAAAAGCTAGTGAAATTTGGAGTTTTATTGCTGTTACCTATATTTGAAATCGTGCTACACGCGGAAGATTTCCCCAGAGTGATTGCAGCTCTTGCTTTAGCTGGCTTGTTAGGCTGGATTTATACCAAAATTCCTGATGACTTGAAGCTACCCGTCCAAGGGGCAAAAAGCGAATCAAAGCCCATGTTGGAATTTTTGGGCGGTGATATCAAGCTTTTCTCTCTTAATGAAGACTTAGATGAATCGATAGTTGGGCACAAAGCAGCAGCATTATCTCAAATTAAACGCTGGGGTTATCCCGTTCCCAAGGGATGGATACTTATACCCAACGATGATGTAGATGCGGTCATCGATTTTTTCCAACCTTCAGAATTATCGCCTTTAGTAGTGCGTTCCTCGGCAATTGGGGAAGATTCAGAATCCGCCTCTGCGGCTGGACAGTACTTAACAGTATTGAACGTTACTAACGAACAGGGGTTAAAAGAAGCGATCGCTCAAGTTAGAGCTTCTTACGATCATCCCGCGGCTGTACAATATCGGCGCGATCGCGGTTTACCAGACCAATCGATGTCCGTTTTGGTTCAGCAACAAGTCCAGAGTGTCTATTCAGGCGTGGCTTTCAGTCGCGATCCCATCACTCAGCAAGGTGATGCCATTGTGATTGAAGCTTTACCAGGCAGCGCCAGTCAAGTTGTTTCCGGCAGAATCACCCCCGAACAATATCGGGCTTTTGTGGTGGAAACTGAGAATTTCTCCTCTGTGCAATTGGAAGGTACAGGAAAAGTTCCACAAGCCATCATTAAACAAGTGGCATTTTTAGCCCGTCGCCTGGAAAAGCGTTACTACGGCGTTCCCCAAGATATTGAGTGGAGTTATGACGGGCAAACGCTGTGGGTATTACAAGCTAGACCCATCACTACCTTATTACCTATTTGGACAAGGAAAATTGCTGCGGAAGTAATTCCTGGTGTCATTCACCCCTTAACTTGGTCGGTGAATCGTCCCTTAACTTGCGGTGTTTGGGGAGAAATTTTTACTATAGGTTTAGGCGATCGCGTTTTAGGATTAGACTTTGCCGAAACCGCTACGCTTCATTATTCTAGAGCTTATTTTAATGCATCCCTCTTAGGAGAGATTTTTCTGAGAATGGGCTTACCACCCGAAAGTTTAGAATTTTTAACCAGAGGCGATAAATTAAGTAAACCGCCGTTACTGGCGACTTTACGGAGTATTCCCGGATTGTTGCGATTAGTGCAGCGAGAAATGGATTTAGAGCAAGACTTTAAGCGAGATTATCGGGAAAAATTTGTGCCTGTATTATCGCAGTTAGCTCATGAATCAATCACTGATTTAGAACCATCGCTGATCTGGAGAAGAATTGAATTAATTATAGATGTGCTGCGCCTGGGAACTTACTACAGTATTTTCGCTCCGATCAGTGCTGCCGTCAGACAAAAGATATTTCGCGTTAAAGAAGGGCAAATCGATCATAGCGTTGCGCCAGAGGTAGCAGTACTGCGAGCATTGAGTACTTTAGCGCAAACTGCCAAACAGATATTACCAGAATTTGAGCCTGAGAAAGTATTTGAGCAGTTGGATGAAAGTCCCGAAGGTAAGAATCTTTTGTATGATTTCAACGAACTGCTGCAAGATTACGGCTATTTAAGTGAAGTTGGCACAGATATTTCTGTGGTTACGTGGAAAGAAAACCCGCAGTATGTGCAACAGTTATTTGTGCAATTAATGCAGGGAAATGAACCCCAGCCTGGTGGTGTAGATCCGATAAATCAGGTATTTTCTGGGAAACGGAAGCGGGGAAGCGTGCAAAGAAGAGTAGATCTCAAAGGTCGAGTAACTGAAGTTTATTCCCGACTATTAGCCGAATTACGTTGGAGTTTTGTTGCTTTAGAACAGATGTGGTTAAAATCCGGTTGGCTAAGTCAAGCTGGCGATATCTTCTTTTTGGAATTTGAGGAAATCGGCAGTTTAATTGCCAATCCCGATTTAGAAATTAGTACTCAGTTGCATAAGTTAGTGCAAAAAAGGCGATCGCAATTTGTTCAAGACAGCGAAATCACACAAATTCCCCTACTAGTTTACGGTCATACACCGCCCCATCCTCTACCCCCATCGCCGCTATATTCTGACCAAGTTTTACATGGTATTCCCGCCAGCCACGGACAGGCCGAAGGGAAAGTTAAGGTGTTACGGAATTTACAAACCATTCCCGAAATTGATAAAGATACAATTCTCGTCGTACCTTACACAGATTCCGCCTGGGCACCTTTTCTAGTCAGGGCTGGAGGATTAATTGCCGAAGCAGGAGGAAGGCTTTCCCACGGTGCGATCGTCGCTAGGGAATACCGTATTCCTGCTATTATGGATGTGCGAGGTGCTACATGGCTGCTGCAAGATGGGCAGCGAGTCCGCATAGATGGCTCTAGGGGTATTGTGGAATTATCCAATGATTTGAGACCTGAATGATTACCACGTCTTTAAACGATTTACCCGAAGAATCCGTTTCTCACAACCCTGAAATCAAGAAAAAAGTGATGCTGCGTCTGGGGGATTTACCTCACCTGACGAACTTTTCGCAAGCCCGTTTTGCACCAGGACAAAGCGCACCAGCCCACGCCCATCAAGATATGTCCGAGGTGTTTTTTGTAGAAGCTGGTGAGGGGGTAATTCATGTTGATGGTGTGGAATACCCCCTACTTCCTGGTAACTGTATTGCTATAGAACCGGGTGAAGTTCACGAAGTTGTGAACACAGGTAAAGATGAACTGATACTTACCTACTTTGGTTTGCGTGTTGAAAAGCCAGCATCATCATGAGTTCTACCTACAGATAATTCTCCCTATGCTCCCTGCTCCCTGCCCCTCTGCCATCTATATTTTGGCTACTGGAGTTTCAAAAACTTATCCAAAGCAGATATCATGCTGGGAGGCCAACGGCGAATAGTTGTTACCCAGTTGATATCTTTGTAGCGGGTATCAAGTCCTACGGCTGCAACCCAGTTACTTTCGGCTTCACCTTTTTGTCCAGTCACCCAATAGGCTGCTGTTAGCGCTGCGCGCATATCAGCAAATTTGGGATATTTACGGACTATATTCCGCATTTCGCGAATAGCTGGCTCGATTTGCCCAGTTTCATATAGTGCGAGAGCATAATTAGCACGGGCAAAAGCGAAACTAGGAGCAATTTCAAATGATTTTTGATAGTCTGCGATCGCATCTGACCATTTTCCCAATCCGGCTTTAGCATTACCGCGATTGTTATATGCCATTGCGTCTTTGGGATCTAATTCTAGGACATGATTATAATCTGCGATCGCATCTTGCCATTTTCCCAATCCTTCCAAAGCTGTACCGCGATTTAAATAAGGATCGGTAACTTGTGGAGCCAGTTCTATAGCCTTGTTATAATCTGTCAGCGCCGCTTCTAATTTATTCTGACTCACCCGAGAATTGCCGCGATTACTCCATGCACCCGCATTAGTAGGAAATTGCTCAATAATCTGTGTCCAGTAGGTTTCAGCCGTCGCAAAATCGCCTTTATTAGTAGCCGCAAAAGCTTTATTAGCCAACTCATCCCCTTGTTCTAACTGTTCTTGAGTGACACTAGAAGTTTGGGAGAGTGCCATAACTGGTGTACCCCAGCCAAACACAAGTAAAAGACTGAGAAAAATACTAATTAATTGAATCATCTGGCTTTATCTGTGTCTATCTGTAATGGGGAATGGGCAAAGGGGAATGGGGAATGGGGAATGGGGAATGGGAAAATACCAAACCCAATGCCCCATGCCCAATTCCCTATGCCCTATCTAAAATCATTACAGCAAAGACAACTGTTCATTAGGTGGCTTAAAACCTAAATGCTTGTATGCTGCGGTTGTGGCGGTTCTACCACGGGGAGTGCGGCTTAAATAGCCAATTTGCATCAAGTAGGGTTCGTAAACTTCTTCAATGGTTTGGGTATCTTCACCTGTGGCTGCGGCTATTGTTTCTAAGCCCACTGGCCCGCCATTAAATTGTTCAATAATCACACTTAACATCTTGCGGTCTGTCCAATCTAAACCGCATGGATCTACCTGGAATAGTTGCAGTGCTTCACCTGCAATACTTTGGTTAATTTCCCCAGATTGTTTAACTTCCGCATAATCACGGACTCTTTTCAGTAGCCTATTTGCTATTCGTGGCGTGCCCCGCGATCGCTTCGCAATTTCTGTAGCCCCATCTTCTGTAATTGGGGTTTGAAGTAGTTGGGCAGTTCGCAGTACAATCTTGCTCAGTTCCTCGACTTCATAAAATCGCAGCTTTTGGACTAAACCAAAGCGATCGCGTAGTGGAGAAGTTAAAGCACCTACACGGGTTGTGGCTCCCACTAGAGTAAATTTTGACAGAGGTATGCTCCGGATGCGCGCACTGGAGCCTTTACCAATGGTAATATCGAGGCGATAATCTTCCATTGCGGGATAGAGAATTTCTTCGGTCATGCGCGAAAGCCGATGAATTTCATCAACAAAGAGAATATCTCCTGGCTTTAAGTTCACTAGTAGCCCTACAATATCCCGTGGGCGTTCTAGTGCTGGCGCACTTGTAATTTTGTAGTTTACCCCCATTTCCGATGCTAAAATCATTGCCATTGTGGTTTTACCCAATCCCGGCGGCCCGTATAGTAGCAAATGATCCAGCACTTCACCTCTTGATTTGGCAGCTTTGATGGCAATATCTAGCACATCTTTTAAGTCTTTTTGCCCAATGTAATCGGCAAATCGCTGCGGGCGAATACTTTCTTCTTGCTTACCTTGTTCATCTATCGCAGCTTCGGCTTGCAAAAGTTCTTGGTGAGAAGAAGCTTTTGCTGACTCTTGACGCTGCGGTGGTTGTCCATTAGGTTCTTGAGGCTGTTTTTTCGAGGAAATAATCGCCATAATTTCAGCTATCAACTTGACGGAAGGACTGTATAAGCAGGATGTTGGCTACAAAACAACGCATAAACAAGGTATACAAAGATTTTCGCTTGAGAACACGCACGCCAATTTAAAATTTAAATTCCGGACAATTACCCAGGAGTACAAAAATTAATATGTTATCTAAAAGAATCTTACCTTGCTTAGATGTGAAGGCGGGACGAGTTGTCAAAGGTGTTAACTTTGTTAACCTGCAAGATGCAGGTGATCCGGTAGAACTGGCAAAGGTTTACAACGAAGCCGGTGCTGATGAGTTAGTGTTTCTAGATATTACCGCCACTCATGAAGATCGAGATACAATTATTGATGTGGTGTACCGCACGGCAGAGCAGGTCTTTATCCCCTTAACCGTGGGCGGTGGGATTCAATCCTTAGAAAATGTTAAAGGTTTGTTACGAGCCGGGGCAGACAAGGTTAGTATTAATTCTGCGGCAGTACGTGAACCAGACTTGATTAATCGGGCAAGCGATCGCTTTGGTAATCAGTGCATAGTTGTTGCTATTGATGCTAGACGCAGAGTTGACCCAGAAAATCCAGGTTGGGATGTGTATGTGCGAGGTGGCAGAGAAAATACAGGCAAAGATGCTTTACTCTGGGCACAAGAAGTAGAAAAGCGTGGTGCTGGAGAACTATTGGTCACAAGTATGGATGCTGATGGAACTCAAGCTGGTTATGACTTGGAATTGACAAAATCTATCGCTAACGCTGTACAAATTCCTGTAATTGCTTCGGGTGGAGCAGGAAATTGCGAACATATTCACGCTGCACTGACTGAAGGGAGAGCAGAAGCAGCGTTATTAGCATCGCTTTTACATTATGGGCAGTTAAGTGTAGCTCAAATCAAGAATTATTTGCGCGATCGCTCTGTCCCAGTAAGAATGCTTAACTAAGCAAAAACTTATCCTTATAGCGACATTTATCCCAGGTCAGAGACGCATTCTTGAAACAGTGTTAATATAAATTAACTACTATGAATAAATATTAATAAATATGTTGATTCCTATTTTGTTATTTGATGTGGCGCTCGTGGCTTGGTCGCTGCACCTAATGGAAAAAGCCTTTGAACACAAAGAATTCTCTTTGATGTTGGCTGGAACCTTAGTGGCCCTAGCGGCTGCAGCTATGTTAGTAGTTTACTTTTTAATGGGACACTGCATCAGCTATTTGCTGCAAGTATCCTAGTTGAGTGCCGAGTGTAGAGATTCTCATTTACACATCTTGACAAAGATAGTATGATTCAGCGATAATTGGTAACGCGTATTCTGGGGTTATAGCTCAGTTGGTAGAGCACTTCAATGGCATTGAAGGGGTCAGCGGTTCGACTCCGCTTAGCTCCATTTAGACATTAAATTATTATTGTCAGTTTTAAAGAATTATTGTCCATTTTGACGTAGTTAAGGGACATAAATAACCTATTTTCTTAATTTTCAGCACTCAAACCAGTTTTAAATAATTATTGTCCAGAGTTGAAACCAGTTTTAAATAATTATTGTCCAAAATTAAGTTAAGTTTCTCGCAAGATACATTGACTCTAAATGTATCTAGAGATCTATGGGATCAACTGCACAGGTTTTGGCAATATGCCATTGAAGTGCTCCTTTCAAACCACCCTAATAAATAATTTTACAATAGAAGACATAAACCTCATCCATCTTGAAAACTGGAGTTTTTGCAGAAAACATATTACTGTAGATAAGTGGGTGTGGTAGAAAATAAACAGGAATGCTCAAAGTAGAATGCGATCGCTGGAATGAGAGTGCCTCAATCTTGAGAGAAAAAGCCTTAAAAGCAGAACATGCTAGGACTCGTGAGCGTTTAATGGCACTGTATGAGATATGTAATGGAAAAAGTGCGACACAAAAAACGCTGTAAAAATGTCTCCATAATTGGAGCGATTGCTCTCAAAGGTGTGATGAGTCAATATAGTATTTTGGGAGCATCTGACGGGCTGACATTTGAGGCTTACATTTCTCAAAAATTAGTTCCAAAGCTGTGGGAAGGCGCTTGTGTAATCATGGATAATTGTTCAATTCATAAAGGTGGAGATATTGAGAAATTAATCGAAGATGCTGGAGCTAAATTGATTTATTTACCACCATATTCCCCGGATTTTTCACCAATTGAAAACTGTTGGTCAAAAATTAAAACTTTACTACGTTCTATTGGAGCTAGAAATTATCCAGACTTAGCAAAAGCAATTGAAAGTGCTTTTAATCAAGTTTCGTTAAATGATATTTATAATTGGTTTACCCATTCTTGTTACTGTACTTCACCAGACTGAGAAACGCTATAACCCTCTTCTGTCACTCTCCGGAGTAAGCAAATAGTAAAAAAGCTAAATCATCCAGAAGCATAACAGGGTTTAAATTGATTCATTGCCGCAATTAAATGATTGAAT
>NZ_JACJQJ010000033.1 GCF_014696615.1 Nostoc linckia FACHB-104
AAGGTTTCGCCCTCACCCCCAGCCCCTCTCCCACCAGGAGAGGGGAGCAAGAGATTTAATTCCCCTTCTCCTGCGGGAGAAGGGGTTAGGGGATGAGGGCGAGGGTATTTGTACAACACTCGCCGTGACCTCTAGAATATTATTGATGTGTCGCTTGATTCATCGCGAATTACAAATTATCAATTCCCCTCAAATCTATTTAAGAAATCAATCTTCACCCCCAGGTTTATTATTCCCCGTCCATCACGAGATTTGAGTTCTGCATTATTCAGAGCAACAATGTAAGGACGATTATTAATTACACCGATAATCGGCCCACCGGAAGAACCACCACTAGTATCACAATCATGTAATAAAAAATTGTTTTCTTCACTGACAATGCTGCAACCTTTTTCTACGCTGGCTGTCCAGCCTCTACCTGCGGTGAAAAATTGATATTGTGCTTTATTATTGTTGGGGAAATCGCCAGAGTAACCAACAAAAATATATTTTTTGCTGTTTCTCGTGAGAGTTTCTGTAGGTAAAGATTTCCAACCTAAATAACCGTATTTTAATCCGATGGGTTTATTCAGTTTTAACAGCGCCCAATCGTTGATTTGATTTTCTAATCGAGTTCCTGAGAAATCAGTGCCGTAAACCACATTTTCTACTAGGGCAATATCTTCTTCATCGCCTAATTTGCCATTAATTACATTGGGTAAAAATGCAACTTTTGCACTTAATTGGCGAGTTTCTGGATCGATGACGCAGTGGGCATTAGTTAATACTACATCTTCACTAATTAATGTCCCTGTGCAATGATAACCTTTACCTTCTGTAGTCAATCCTTGGACTCTACCAATAGCAGACCAAGGATATTTCCGACTTAATAGGGGAATTCTGTCATCCCAACCAATTACTGCTCGACGGCGAAATTGTTTATCATCAGCTTGATCGGGTTTATCGGTTTGTTGTAAGTTGCTAGGTTGAAAAGCGTTACCTTTGCCTTTAATTTGAAAACCTTTAGCATCTGGCAACGATGTATATTTTGGTGATTTTTCTGTTGATGTAGAAGTTTGCGCGTTGGCATTCCACCAAGTATTTAAGGTAATTCCGCCGAGAGAAGCTGCAACAAATAATGCGATCGCTTTTTTGCTAATGATTGTGCTTTTCATAGTTATTGGTGTAGTTTGTTATTGATGTCAACCTTGTCAAAAACCAATCCCCAGTCCCCAATCCCCAGTCCCCCTACCTCCATTCCCCCTGCACGGTGAAACCTGCCCATTCATAAGGACTATGCCCGTCTTGCCATAACTTCATCTGCGCTGCACGCATGGCGGACGCTGGGGTTTTATTTTGCTGCAACATCTGTTTGTAAAATTCCTGCATTAATATAGATGTACCTTCATCGCCAACTTGCCATAGGGAAACTGCAACGCGCGCTGCACCTGCATACATTAAGCCGCGGGTTAAGCCGACTAATCCCTCACCGTTGATGTTTTTACCTAGTCCGGTTTCGCAAGCGCTTAAGACAATTAACTCGGCTGGGTAATCTTGGTTAAATAAATCTGCCAAGCGTAAGTAGCCGCTGATGGGCTTGCCTTTTTGATCAAATAATGAAAGTACAATACCGGATAACTGTGGCTGTTCTTCGTTAACAAAGCCGTGGGTGGCAAAATGGAGAATGCGGAATTGATTTAAAGCGCTGCTGGTTGCCAAATTGTAGTTAGCATCAAAGCTTAAGGCTTGTAGGCTGTTTCCTGCTGATATGAATTTTAAAATTTCTTTGGCTTCTGTTTCTGTGTATTTGAGCCTATCCCAACCATTGCGTTTGAGGCTTCTAGCGGCACGTTCAAGGGCTGAACGTTCGAGTTCTAATTCTGAACCGAGTTGAGTATTTTCAGGTTTACCTGTGACTCGTGAATCGGTAGGACTATATACTGGATCTGCAAGGATGGCTAAGACTTTTGGTGCGGGTTGACGCTTGGCGAGTTGTTGGCGTTGAAAAGCGATGGTAGAAGCTGAGGGTAAGTTGACGATTTCATGGTTTATCATCAGTGGTTGGTATGGCACCTGTTTTTCTGCGTCGCCTTTGGCTTGGGTGTTGATGTCAGCTAAAGCTGCAAAGGGAATGGTTTGCAACACACCATCAGCCACTATGACTAAACGTTTTTTTGGTAATTGATCGGCAACAGGTGCAAGGATGAGTTTACTCAGTTGTTGGGCGTTGGGAATGGATATGTCGGCGGCGGTTCCTTGGTGCAAGCTTTGATAGAATTTGGTGGCGACTGCTTCTATTTCTTTGCGTGGGGGGAGTGTGTAAACTTGCATTGATGTGGGAGTGACAGCCCATAAATAACTGCGTTCTTCTCCCAAGGAATATTGCAATAGTAGAGTATCTTGATCGAGTTGTTGTTGGATTTGGGGTAATTTGAGAATATCCTTTTCGGGATCTGGGTTGGTTAATTTTGCATATTCTGGGTTACTAGCACGGATTTTGGCTTGTAATTGTTGGTATTGGCTCAGGAGATTGTTAATTTGTTGACTGAGTCGTTGAATAGCTGCTTTAGTAACTAAGTCGTTTTTATTGGTTGAAGTTTCTAAATTACGCCGCAGTGTATCTTTGGCATCAATTTGCTGCCGTAAATTCTGTTCTTGGGCGATGAGTTGCGGGTTTGCGCCTTTAAGAATTTTGGCGTTGGCTTCGTTTAATAATTCGATGAGGCTGCGGGCGCGGGAGCGTTCGCTGTAGTGTAGGGCTAATGCAGCGTATCCTTGGGATGGGGATTTTTTGTGCAGTTCCATCAGCAAGTCGATGTAGAATTTGTAAACACCTTGCTGAGTGGCGAAGTAAGAACTGCGAAGGTCTTTGCTATCAATTTTGGTACGTAATTCTTCGATAATTTTGATAGCTGCTTCTACATTAGTGCGGGCTGCTTGGAGATTTCCACGACTGCGTTCTAAGTAAGCGATATTATTCAAGGCAGTAGCTTCCCCACCCCTGTCTCCCACCGCTCGCAACAGAGAGAGTGCATTGTTATAAAATTCCAATGCTTTCTGCTTTTGCTCTAATTCGTCGTAAACTCCCCCGATATTGTTCAAAGTAGTAGCTTCTCCACCCCTGTCTCCCACTGCCCGATACAGAGGGAGTGCATTGTTGTAAAGTTCTAATGCTTTCTGTTTTTCCCCTAAATCGTCGTAAACTGAGCCGATATTATTTAAGGTAGTAGCTTCCCCACCCCTATCTCCCACCGCACGCAACAGAGGAAGTGCATTGTTGAAATACTCTAAAGCTTTCTGCTTTTGTCTTAAATCGGAGTATGATTGCCCGATATTATTCAGAGTTCTAGCTTCTCCACTTTTATCGCCCATTGCATGATGCAGTGATAGTGCAGAGTTCAGATATTCTAAAGACCTGTGCTTTTCCCCTAAAGCATAGTAAATTCCCGCAACATTACTAAGGATAATAGCTTCTTCACGCTTATTCCCCACCGCGCGCATTAGTAGAATTGCATAATTGTAGTATTCTAAAGCTTTCTGCCTTTCTCCTAAATCAGAGTAAACTAGCCCGATATTATTCAGGGTACTAGCTTCAATACCCCTGTCACCCACCGCACGCACTAGTGGAAGTGCAATGTTGAAATATTTCAAAGCTTTGTGCTTTTCTCCTAAATCGTCGTAGACTCGCCCGATGTTATTTAGGGTAGAAGCCTCCCCACGCTTATGACTTATCGCACGTCGCAAAGTGAGTGCATTGTTGTAATATTCTAATGCTTTGTGCTTTTCCCCTAAATCGTCGTAAACTCCCCCGATATTATTGAGGGTAGTAGCTTCCCCTACTTTGTTGCCCACTGCACGAAACAGTGGGAGTGCATTGTTGTAATATTCTAAAGACTTCTGCTTTTGTCCTAAATCAGAGTAAACTCGCCCAATAGCAGTTATAGTCACAGATAACCATTCTTTATCTCTCGCTTTCTGCCACAAAACCACCGCTTCTTGCCATTTTTCTATCGCCTGTCGCAGTGATTCGGCTGTACCTTTTTTGTAAAGTGCCATCCCTTCATCAAAGGCTTTTTGTGCTGCGGTGCGGTTTGCATCTTGCTGTGTTGTGGTTGGCTGCTGGGCGATTTGCGTCTGTTGAAATGTAGCTTTTGCTCCTACTGACTCGGATAATAAAACAACACTCAGCAAGCAGGTTAAAGTGTAACGCTTAAACATAATTTGTAGTTCGTAATTAAAAGGCATGACAAATTACCCAGGCGTTTGGGTATCAATCTGTTGCTAGATTGGAGATAATTGGATGATTAAATTATTCTCAGAATATATACTGAGCTAGATGGGATTTAGTTTAAAGCTTGCATGAACATTGGCTGAGGCTGGTTTCAGTTTTGGCAACAAAATTTTGATAATTTGTCTGCTCATGGGGGTTTTTCCTCGGTTCCCTTATATTTATTTCAGAGGGGCGAGGACTTATGCAGTTTTCGCGTTTTGATGCCACATACAGCGTATTTCGCGTAAATATATGTATGTGGGTAAGGGCAAGGCGTGCCTTGCCCCTACAATCTTATTGTCAGGCGATGGGATGCATTGTTTATGGATGCGTAGACATTGGCATTGTCAGCCGATACATTGGCAATGTCAGTCGATACAATAGCAATGTCAGCCCATACAATCGCAATGTCAGTCCATACATTGGCATTGTTACCCGATACATTGGCATTGTTACCCGATACATTGGCAATGTCAGCCTATGCAACTCAATTGCTATTCGATGCATTAATATAACAAGCCGATGCAATGGCTCAAGTTTGCCATAGGGCGATAGTGCGATCGCATCGCCTTATACCGATTTGAAAAAAGAATGCGACAGATTGTAGGGGCAAGGCACTGCCTTGACCTCTAAAATATATTGATGTGTCGCTTCTCCCCCTTATCTCCCTTATCTCCCTCATCTCCCTCATCCCCCTCATCTCCCTCATCCCCCTCATCCCCCTCACCTCCATTCCCCCTGCACTGTAAAAGCTGCCCATTCATAAGGACTACGCCCGTCTTGCCATAACTTAATTTGCGCTGCACGCATGGCGGACGCTGGGGTTTTATTTTGCTGTAACATCTGTTTGTAAAATTCCTGCATTAATATTGATGTCCCTTCATCGCTAACTTGCCATAGGGAAACTGCTACCCGTGCTGCACCTGCATACATCAAGCCGCGGGTTAAGCCAATTAAACCCTCACCGTTGACGTTTTTACCTAATCCGGTTTCGCAAGCACTTAAGACAATTAACTCTGCGGGGTAATCTTGGTTAAATAAATCTGCCAAACGCAAATAGCCGCTAATAGGAGTGCCTTTTTTATCAAATAATGATAGTACAATACCGGATAACTGTGGCTGTTCTTGGTTGACAAAACCGTGGGTGGCAAAATGCAAAATGCGGAATTGATTTAAAGCTTTGCTGGTTGCTTGATTGTAGTTAGCATCAAAATTCAAAGCCTCTAAGCTGCTTTGTGCTGGTATTAATTTCAAAATCTCTTTGGCTTCGGTTGCGGTGTTGATTAGCCTATCCCAACCACTGCGTTTGAGGCTTCTGGCGGAACTTTCTAGGGCTGAACGTTCGAGTTCTAGGTTAGAACCGACTGAGGTGTTTTCTGGTTTACCTGTGACTCGTTCATCGGTAGCACTATATACTGGATCTGCGATGATAGCTAAAGCTTTTGGTGCAGGTTTGCGGTTAGCGAGTTGTTGGCGTTGAAATGCAATGGTTGAGGCTGAGGGTAAATTGACAATTTCATGGTTTACCATCAGTGGTTGATATTTATTGGCGCTGAAGTCAGCTAAGGCTGCAAAAGGAATTGTTTGCAATGCACCATCTGCCACAATTACTAAACGCTTTCCTGGTAATTTATCAGCAACAGGTGCGAGGATAATTTGACTGAGTTTTTTTGATCTGGCAATAGTAGCGTCACTCACTATTGGTGATTTTAAATCCTGAATTAATTGTTCGGTAAGTTTTTCTATTTCTTGGCGTGGGGGGAGGGTGTAAACTTCCATTGATGTCGGAGTGACAGCCCATAAATAACTACGTTCTTCTCCCAAAGAATATTGCAACAGTAGAGTATCTTTATCGAGTTGTTGTTGGATTTGGGGTAATTTCAGAATGTTCTTTTCGGGGTCTATGTTGCTCAATTGGGCGTATGCTGGGCTAGTAGCACGAATTTTTGCTTGGACTTCTTGATATTGAGTGAGGAGATTGCTGATTTCTTTGCTCAGTCTTTGAAGAGCTGCTTTAGTAACAAGGTCGTTTTTATTAGCTGATGTTTGTAAATTTTGCCGCAGTGTATCTTTAGCATCAATTCTCTGTCTTAAATCGCGTTCTTGTTGGATTAATTCAGGATTCGCGCCTTTAAAAATTTTGGCATTTGCTTCATTCAACAACTCAATGAGACTTCTAGCACGAGAGCGTTCGCTATAGTGCAAAGCTAAGGCATCATATCCTTTTGATGGGTCTTTTTTGTGCAGTTCTATTAGCAGGTCAATGTAGAATTTATAAACACCCTGCTGAGTAGCAAAGTAGGAACTGCGGAGTTCTTTACTGTTAATTTTGGTGCGTAATTCTTCAATAATTTTAATCGCAGCTTCTATATTAGTGCGGGCTGCTTGCAAGTTACCACGACTTTGTTCTAAAAGAGCGATGTTACCAAGAGAAGTAGCTTCCCCATCTCTATTGCTTACCGCACGATATAACAATAAGGCATTGTTGTAAAATTCCCAGCCTTTCTGCTTTTCTCCTAAACCATCGTAAACTAGCCCGATATTATTGAGGGTAGTAGCTTCTCCTGTCTTGTCGCCTACCGCACGCCGCAATGGAAGTGCATTGTTGTAATATTCTAAGGCTTTTTGCTTGTTCCCTAATGCATCGTAAACTGTGCCGATATTATTAAGGCTAGTAGCTTCTCCTACCTTATCACCCACCTCACGCCGCAGCAGGAGTGCATTGTTGTAATATTCTAGGGCTTTCTGTTTTTCCCCTAATGCGTCGTAAACTACACCGATATTATTGAGGGTAGTAGCAACGCCTGTCTTATCACCCACCGCACGGCCTAGCGAGAGTGCATTGTTGTAATATTCTAGGGCTTTCTGTTTCTCCCCTAATGCGTCGTAAATTCCCCCTAGATTATTTAAGCTAGTAGCTTCCCTGGCTTTGTCACCTACCGCACGCAGTAGTGGAAGTGCATTGTTGTAAAGTTCCAAGGCTTTCTGCTTTTCCCCTAATGCATCGTAAACAGCACCAATATTATTGAGGGTAATAGCTTCACCAGTTCTGTTACCCACCCCACGATACAGTGGGAGTGCATTATTGTAATATTCCAAAGCCTTCTGCTTTTCTCCTAAAATATCGTAAACTCGCCCGATATTATTCAGAGTTATAGCTTCCCCTGCTTTATCACCCACCGTACGCCGCAGTGGAAGTACATTGTTAAAATATTCCAGTGCTTTCTGCTTTTCCCCTAAATCTGAATAAAGTAATCCGATATTATTCAAAGTAGTAGCTTCCCCGCGCTTTTCGCCCACCACACGCATTAAAGGGAGTGCATTGTTGTAAAATTCCAATGCTTTCTGCTTTTCTCCCAAAACAGAGTAAACCAACCCGATATTATTGAGTGCAGTAGCTTCCCTAGCCTTGTCACCTATCGCACGTAGTAGTGGGAGTGCATTGTTGTAAAATTCTAATGCTTTGCGCTTTTCCCCTAATGCAGAGTAAACTCCCCCGATATTATTGAGGGTGCTAGCTTCTCCTAGCTTGTCACCCACCGCACGCCTTAGTGGGAGTGCATTGTTGAAATATTCTAATGCTTTGCGCTTTTCTCCTAAATCGGAGTAAACTAGCCCAATATTATTGAGGGTAGTAGCTTCCCCACCCTTATCACCTGTCACACGTAGTAGTGGGAGTGCATTGCTGTAATTTTCCAATGCTTTGGGTTTTTCCCCTAAATCATCATAAATTCTGCCAATACCAAGGAGTGTAATAGCTTCAAATTGCTTATCCCCTACTTTGCGCCACAACACAAGTGCTTCTTGCCATTTTTCTATTGCCTGTCGCAGTGATTCGGCTGTACCTTGTTTATAAAGTTGTGCGCCTTCATTCAAGGCTTTTTGTGCTGCGGTGCGGGTTGCATCTTGTGTTGTGGTTGGCTGCTGGGCAATTTGCGTCTGTTTAACTGTAGCTTTTGCTCCCACTGACTCGGATAATAAAGCTAGACTCAGCAAGCAGGTGAAAGTATAAAACTTCAACATAATTGGTAATTGGTAATTAAAAGGCATAAAAAATTACCCAGGGGTTTGGGTGTCAATCTGTTGCTAGATTTGCGATGAATGGGATAACTAAAATTATTATCAGAATATCTACTGAGCTAGATGGTATTTAGTTTAAAGCTTACATGAATATTGGCTGAGGCTGGTTTCAGTTTTAGCAACAAAATTTGGATAATTTGTTTGTTCATGAAGGTTTATTTATTTCTGAGAAGCGAGGACTTATGCAGTTTTCGCGTTTTGATGCCACATACAGCGTATTTCGCGTAAATTATGTATGCGGGTAAGGGCAAGGCACGCCTTGCCCCTACAATCGTATTGTCAGGCGATGGGATCATTGTTTCTGGATGCGTAGACATTGGCAATGTCAGTCCATACATTGGCAATGTCAGCCGATACAATAGCAATGTCAGTCAATACAATAGCAATGTCAGCCTATACATTGGCATTGTCAGCCCATACATTGGCAATGTTACCCGATGCAACTCAATTGCTATTCGATGCATTAATATAACAAGCTGATGCAATGGCTCAAGTTTGCGATATTGCGATAATGGGATAGTGCGATCGCATTAAAGAGCACTTAATAAAGTAAATCTGAAGTAGGGTGTGTTACGGCTATGAAAGGATTTGGGACACAGGGACAATGAAATTTAGCCGTAACGCACCGCTGCATGGATGGTGCGTTAGGCGCTAGGATAGTTATCTCGTGACAAATCATATTAAAAATGAGCGCCTAACACACCCTACGAGTCTGCAATTTTTAATGCCAGCAATTGCAACTTTTGTTTATAAATTATATTTTCACGTAATATTTGTCAACTTAAATTCTTTCGGGTGTATTTGTGCCTATATCTAAGATAATAAATATTTTTTTACACTGAATATACCCAAATAAAAATCAAACCATTACACAAGTAACTCAGAATAAATAACCAATACAGCAAATAACATCAAATCAGAGTAAAGCAGAGCTTATCTTTGATTAAGTAGCAAAAGCAAAATTGTTTATTTGGTCAAAAAAATGGTTTGTTTTGCAACCATAATCATAGACATACTTATATTTTAAATAATAGGAACTTCTATTCTAAATAGAACATCTGGGGAAATGTATGCAAGAGTATTTGCAAGCAATAGATTTTTCGGATTGTGATATTTAGTTAATATCCCTTAAAGCTGATAAATTTATTAATGCTAGTGTCTATACTCGTAGTCAGTAGCTCTAACAGCGCGAGTTTTATGATGGAATGGTTAGTTAGCTGGGTAGCAAGTAATGCCGTAGGATTTCTCGTTAAGTCTATTCTCAATGAAGATTTTGCTAAGGATTTAGCAAAGGATTATGCGAAGGACTTTTTTAAAACTGGGTTGCAGAATGCAACTAAAATCTTTAGAGAAAAACCAATTCAGCAAGCTGTCGCTGAAGCACTCAATAAATTTCTACAACTCATAGAAGATGAGTTAAAGTTTTGCCAGCTTGCTGATAATGATATCAATAAATTTAATCAGCCTCTGAAGCGATTTATCAGCCACCAGTCTGTTAAAGAAATACTGGGTAAAGCTTTTGATAGCAACTGCACGCGCTTAGATTATCAAAGTTTAGAAAGTATTTGGCAAACTCTTAATCTACCAGAATTACCTGCTGATTTTCATTGGCAAGCGGTAACAGATAGTTATGTGGCAAAATGTCAGCAAATGCTTACAGAGTCGCAAGCTTTACGGGATATCCTCAATTCACGTAACTTACAAGCAATTCAAATAAATACCCAAGAAGAAGCTGGAATTATTCCTAATTTTGACTTGCAGCAATATCAAGAAGCAATTCGCGAACGCTACGTAAATTTAAAATTAGATAGTTTAGACACTAGCGGTTATGCTTATAACGAATTGAGGTTATGGAGTATATTTGTTACTCCTAATGTGCGGGAAGTTCACCAATTATTACCGCAAATTCACGAACTACCTAAAGAACATTTACGGCGGATATGTGAAAGCAATCAAATAGTAGCTGAAGCAATTTCTCAAGAAGAATTAGAACAATACGAACGGGTGTATTTTGAACAGCCGCTAGCTTCAGTGCTGGATATTGTTAATCAGCCACAAACTTATAAATATATTGTGATTCTGGGTGATCCTGGTTCTGGCAAGTCTACATTATTACAATACTTAGCATTAGCTTGGGTAGAAAAAACTCTCGATAAAATTGGTAAGCGAGGTTTTTCTCTACCGCCAATTCCCTTGTTGATTGAGTTACGCGCTTATATGCGAAATTATGATGATGGAAATTGCAAAAATTTTCTAGAATTTTTCCATCAAAGTCCCGGCGCAATTTCTCATCTCAATCAGCATCAATTACAAGCACAGTTAAAAACTGGGAATGCTTTAGTAATGTTTGATGGTTTAGATGAAGTGTTTGATTCTGGGAAGCGTGAAGATATCATTACCGCAATTCATCGCTTCACCAATGAATATCCGCAAGTACAAGTAATTGTCACGTCTCGCGTCATTGGCTATAAACCCCAACGTTTACGCGATGCTCAATTCCGGCATTTTATGCTGCAAGATTTAGACAATCAGCAAATTCAAGATTTTATCAATCGCTGGCATGATTTAACTTTTAAATATGAGGTAGATAAGCAAAGGAAAAAGGAGAGATTATTACGCGCCATTCATACCTCAAAAGCAATTGCAGAATTAGCAGGTAATCCTCTGCTGCTAACGATGATGGCAATTATTAATCGTAATCAAGAACTGCCCCGAGATAGAGCCGAATTGTATAAAAAAGCCTCAGAATTGTTGCTGTATAAATGGGATGTCGAACGTGCTTTATCTCATGAACAACATTTACCCATAACTATTGATTATCAAGATAAGCAAGCAATGTTGCGGCAAGTTGCCTATTATATGCAAACCAGTAAAAAAGGTTTAGCAGGTAATTGGATTAGTGCAAGTAATTTAGAAAAAATTTTCACTGATTATTTGAAAAATCTGGAAATTAGTGAACCCAGAGATAAAGCGAGGCGGTTAATTAATCAACTGCGGACTCGTAACTTTATGTTATGTTTTCTCGGTGCAGATTATTATGGCTTTGTCCATCGCACATTTTTAGAGTATTTCTGTGCTTGGGAATTTGTGTGGCAATTTAAAGAAACGCAAACTTTATCCCTAACAGAACTGAAGCAGCAAGTATTTGGTAAACATTGGCAAGATGAAACTTGGCATGAAGTGTTGCGGCTGATTGCAGGAATGATTGAGCCAAGATTTGTAGGTGCGATAATTGAATATTTAATGTTGCAAAAGGGTGAGGAGCAAAAATTTACTAATCTATTTTTAGCGGCTAAATGTTTGGCAGAAGTGAGAAAGCGTTCAGTCATTGGCTTAACTGCCAATAAATTACTAGAACGACTCAAGGATTTAACCAAGTATGACCTTTGGTATTATTATGACCAGTTATTTGACGACAAGGAAACAAAAATAGTTGTAGAAATTCGTACCCAAGCCGTAACAGCAATTGCGACGACTTGGAAAGATGATTTCAAAATCAAATCTTGGCTGAAACAACGTGCAACTTTAGATGAGGATTGGCACGTGCGATGTGCGGCTGTGCAAGAATTAGCACGGAACTTTGTAGATGATAGCGACACAATTAACTTCCTCAAACAACGCACTATCATTGATGAAAGCTGGAATGTGCGCCGCGCAGGTGTGCAAGAATTAGCGCGGAATTTCCCCGATGATAGCAGTACTATACAGTTTCTCAAAGATAGAGCGATGCCTACGGCGGGCTACGCCTACGCAGATGAGGATGCAGATGTGCGCCGTGTCGCTTTAGAAGAATTAGCGCGCAACTTCCCAGAAGATAGCAGTATTGTACAGTTTCTCAAAGACTGTGCGATTGCAGATGATGATGTCGATATTCGCCGTGTAGCTTTAGAAGAATTAGCCTGTAACTTCCCCGATGATACTGACACTCTCAGCATTTTACAAGATAGAGCGATCGCAGATGAGGATGCCGATGTGCGCCGTGTCGCCGTAGAGGCATTAGCACGCCACTTTCCTGATGATGCTGATACTATGGGTATTCTCCAAGACCATGCTACCGTTGATGAAGATGCAGATGTGCGCCGTGTGGCCGTAGAACAATTAGCACGCAACTTTCCCCATGATGGCGATACCCTGAGCATCCTCAAAGACCGTGCTAATGTCGATGATGATGCTGATGTACGCCGTGTAGCTGTGGCAGCATTAGCTTGTCATTTTCAAAATCATGCAGATACCATTGGCTTTCTCAAATACCGCATCATTGCTGATAATGATAGCGATGTTCGCCAAACCGCAATTCAAGGATTAGCCAGAAATTTTACCGATGATATTGTTATCAGTTTCCTCAAAACCCTAGCCACTGCTGATGAAAATTGGCAGGTGCGACGTGTGGCTGTAGCAGAATTAGCTTGCAATTTTTCAGCCAAAAGCGACATTATTATTTTTCTCCAATCCCGTGCGACTAGTGATGATGATGCTGATGTGAGACAAGCCGTATTGCAAGCATTAGCCAGTAACTTTCCCAATGATGCAGATATTATAGATGTCATCAAAACCCGTGGCACAGTTGATGAAGATGCAGATGTGCGCCGTGTAGCTGTGGAAGAATTAGCACGCAACTTCCCAGATGATATTGAAACTATTAGCTTTCTCCAATACCGCGCCACTACCGATTCTAGTTGGAATGTGCGCCTTGTAGCTGTGGCAAAATTAGCGCGGTTCCTAGATGATATTGAGATGATTGTCTTTCTCAAAACCTGCGCGACTACTGACGCAAATTATTATGTACGACGTGCAGCCGTGCAAGCTTTAGCACGTAACTGCCATGATCATGCTGATATTATCTGCTTCCTCAAATGCCGTGCTACTATCGATGCTCATTGGCAGGTACGACGTGCAGCCATAGAAGAGTTAGCACGCAATTTTAAAGATGATGCTGACAGCATAAATTTCTTGAAATATCTTGCCACTGCTGATGAAAGTTGGCAAGTACGACAAACTGCAGTGCAAGAGTTAGCGCGCAACTTCAAGGATGAAGCCGAGATGTTTGAGATATTTTACAACTGTGCTGTTAACGATCCCTTCCAACGCCAAAACAGTTGGCAAACCAACCCGCGACGAGTAGCGCTGGATATTTTGATTAAGCAGTATCCTGATCATTCTCAAACTTTACCACTGTTACACGACAGAGTCAGTAATGATGTAGATATCAAAGTCAAGGAGTTTGCTCAGAAGAAGTTAGCAGAATTAATTCGCTCTGACGGCGAAGAAAAGTAAAGTGATTGGGCATTGGTAATTTGTCATTTGTCATTTGTCATTTGTCATAGAAATTTCTCCCCTACTCCCTGCTCCCTGCCCCCTTGCCCCTTGCCCCTGCTCCTGACAGGTGCAGCTGACTCAATTATTCTTTACCAGCTTTAGTATATCTGTACTATAATAAACGAACTTTCAAACCTATAATGATGTGCGGCATATTTTAAATCAGCAATGTCCACTTCCCCTACCCATCAACAGCAACAAATCAACGCTTCACCTCAGCACGAAACCATTACGGGAGTAGTGGAACGCTTGACTTTTTACTCAGAAGAATCAGGCTATACTGTAGCGCGGCTAATGCGTCCCAGTGCTAAAGACTTAACCACAATTACTGGTAGCTTCGCTAACATTCAACCTGGACAGACACTGCAACTTACAGGATTTTGGCGCGAGCATCCCCAATATGGCCCCCAGTTTCAAGTCGTCAATTATCGGGAAACTAAACCAGCAACGCTCACAGGAATTGAGAAATATCTAGGTAGTGGACTAATTAAGGGTGTTGGCCCCGTCACAGCTAAACGCATTGTGGCACACTTTGGCCAGGAAACCTTAGACATCATCGAACATCAAATTGAGCGATTGATTGAAGTTCCAGGTATAGCTAAAAAGCGCATCAAGTTAATTAAAAACGCCTGGGAAACGCAAAAAGCCATTAAAGAAGTAATGGTATTTTTGCAAGGGCATGGTGTTTCTACTACCTACGCTGTAAAAATTTATAAGCAGTACGGGGATGAGGCGATCGCAAAAGTTACAGAAAACCCCTACCAGCTAGCAACCGATATCTATGGTATTGGATTTTTGACTGCCGATAAAATTGCTCGCAATGTTGGTATTGCACCAGATAGCGAGTTTAGATACTGTTCAGGGATTATTCATGCTTTGAGCGAAGCCGCAGAAGCAGGGCATTGCTACTTACCCCAACCAGAATTAATTGAGAGTGTCATCAAACTACTCACTACCGATGAACATCAGCCAACGGAATCTGCCATTACTGAAACTATCAAAGACATGGCGCTCAAAGATGACTTAATTAGAGAGAAAACGCCAGAGAAAACACTGCTGTGTTACAAGCCAACTTACTACCACACTGAGGACAATTTAGCACAACTAATATCTCAGCGTTTGCGTCAACAGGTAGCCCAAGATATCCCCCGTGTGCGGGCTTGGCTAGAGAGGTTTACCAGCAGCCAGAAGATTCAGCTTTCAGAACAGCAGCAACAAGCTGTAGAAATGGCGGCTTATGCTCCTGTAATGATTTTGACAGGTGGCCCTGGTGTAGGCAAAACTTTCACTACCCACACCATAGTCAGCTTATGGAAGGCGATGGGGAAATCAATTGCTGTGGCTGCACCTACAGGAAGGGCAGCTCAAAGACTGGGTGAAATGACTGGGTTAGAAGCAAAAACAATCCATCGCTTACTGGAATTTGAGCCGAAGACGATGAGTTTTAAATGCGACAATCATAATCCTTTGCCTCATACCGCAATTATTGCCGATGAAGCATCAATGCTGGATTTATTCTTGGCATACTCTTTAGTCAATGCTGTGGCAGCTGGCGCACAACTATTATTAGTAGGAGATATCGATCAGTTACCTTCAGTGGGGCCAGGACAGGTACTTGCTGATTTGATTCATTCTCGACAAGTGCCAGTAGTGCGGTTAACACAGGTATTTAGGCAAGCCCAGCAAAGCGCAATTATCACCATCGCACATCAAATTAATCGCGGACAATTGCCCACAATCGAGGCAATTTCCGATCATCCGGTGTCTGATTGTCTGTGGCATGGTGGAGGATTTGAGCCAGAACATGGTGTACAAGCGATTTGTGAGTTAATTACAGATTTAATTCCTCACTTAGGATTTAATCCAGCCACCGATGTGCAAGTACTTTGCCCGATGACGCGGGGACTTGTAGGAACTCGCAACTTGAATACAGTATTACAACAGCTAATTAATCCGCCTAGCCCCGACAAAGTGGAGATTACCAGGGGTGGAATGACTTTGCGTGTAGGCGATCGCATTATTCAGCAAATGAACGACTACAATCGAGAAGTATTTAATGGTGATTTAGGAATTATCAGTAGTATTGATACAGAAGAACAAGAAGTAGTAGTACAGTATGGCGATCGCTTAGTAGTTTACGATTATGCTGACTTGAATGAAATATCCCTTGCATTCGCCACTACAATCCATAAGTCTCAAGGTAGTGAGTATCCAGTGGTGATTTTGCCACTCTATATGCAACACTATATGATGCTGTCCCGTAATCTGTTCTACACTGGACTAACTCGTGCTAAACAATTGGCAATTGTCATTGGGTCTAAAAAAGCAATATCCCTAGCTGTCCGTTCTAGTGACGATAAACAGCGCTACACAAGATTGCAACAGCGTTTGATTCAGAGGAATTAATATCCTCTGGAGTTAAAGACCAACCATTACGGGAGCAGCGGATGCGAAGAAGCACAAGAGAGTATTTTCTTTCTGCTTACAGCAAAGATGCACCGAATTATCACTGATCATCCAGAAATGCGATGAAATCTTAAGTAGATATTTTTTTCCTATTTAAATCAGGAAAATAGATCTCCTTATTTGATTTATACTTTTAGATTCGTCTGATTATCGAAAAGCTTGAAAGTTGTATGTCCAGCCCCAGTCCCGACACAGTTCGCGTTTATTTGCAAGAAATTGGTCAGTATCCTTTGTTAACAGCAGACCAAGAAATTGCTTATGGTAGGCAGGTACAGCAAATGATGGCCATCGAGCAAGAAAAAGATACGCTCAGCCAAAAATTGAATCGCGAACCTACTTTGAGTGAATTAGCTGCTGAGGTTGACAAAAGTGAAGCTGAGTTAAAACAAATACTCAAGCTAGGTCAACGTGCAAAACAAAAGATGGTCACAGCAAACCTGCGGCTGGTAGTATCGATTGCCAAAAAATATCAGCGCCGCAATTTAGAATTCTTGGATTTAGTTCAAGAAGGTGCAATAGGTTTGCAACGAGGTGCAGAGAAGTTCGACCCGAATCGCGGCTATAAGTTCTCAACTTATGCATATTGGTGGATTAGCCAAGCAATTACAAGAGCGATCGCAGAAAAATCTCGGACTGTTAGGCTACCAATCCATATCACCGAAAAACTCAATCAAATCAAAAAAGTACAGCGAGAACAGTTTCAAGCACTTGGTCGTTTCCCCACTATTACAGAAATTGCCGAAGCGTTAAATCTCCAACCCAACCAAATCCGAGAATATCTCAGTGCTTCAAAACAGCCATTTTCTCTAGATTTAAAGGTGGGAGACAATCAAGACACGGAACTTAACGAACTGCTAGCTGATGAAGGTATTTCACCCAGCGAACAGCTAACTCAACAGCTGTTGCGCCAAGATATGGAAAATTTGTTAGCTTCTCTCAAACCGATGCAGCGTCAAGTACTGATTTTGCGCTTTGGACTCGAAGATGATCAACAACTAAGTTTGGCTCAGATTGGGCAAAAGTTAAATGTTAGTCGAGAACGAGTCCGCCAAATTCAGCAGCAAGCAATCAATATCCTGCGTCGTCAACAACCTTCTATTGAACAGTATTTGTCAGTTTAGACAATGGGCGCAAGACTTTTTGGTTAAGGGGAAAAGGGGGAAGGGTGAAAGCTATTATCTTTCCCTTTCTCCTTTACCCTTTACCCTTGATTTCCTCAAATTGCTCTAAGGTAGTTGACAAATTAGATAAACAGTTTAACGATAAACTGGGAAAAATCATTTGAGGTATGACTAATGGCAAAGACAAACGCAGCTAAAAGTGACACATCTGTAGAGGAATCGCCCGCTGTTGCAGATCATGAAGAGATAACAACAGTTGAAGATACACCTCAAGCTGCTGAGGATAGCCAAGACATTGACGAAATCTTGAATTCACTCAAAGCTTTACTGAGTGCTGTAGAAAAGTTGCAAAAAGTTCGCCAAGAAGTTGGGGATATCAAACCTTTGGTAGTGCGGATGCTAGATGGCGAACTGCTTGTAGGTGAAGAACTTGAGCAACTCAAATCAGGGGTAAATGGACTGCTAAAGCTGGTGCGTGTTTACAGCGATCATCAAGCAGCGCTAGCGAAAGCACAACCTGCAAGAAACTTGCTAGACGAAATCCTCAAATAGCAACTGGAGAATTTGCTTTAATCATGCTCAACGATCGCATCCAAACTGCGATCGCTATTTCGGCTACAATTGCCGTCACTTTTGGCTTGTAACATTTTTCTCTAAACGCCAGAGCATACCAGGTTGATAAACTGGCTTCATTTTATAGTTATATGTTTTTTCTATACCAGAACTTACATTACGAGCAGGATTTAATAAAAATACTTCACTATTGTCAGAAATTGTGGGGATATTTTGCTTAGTTAATAACTGAAGTTTAACTTTTGGTTCTAACAAATAGGTCAAAGAAATTAAATTACCGATATTAAAAGTTGAATTATCACTAATCAAAAGTGGCTTATTAGCTTTGTTAATTATTTGGGCTATTTGTGGATGGTAATGGCTAGGTTTTTTTGTCCACCAAGTTTCTGCTGTAGCAATCATGTTGCAAGAAACAATACCCAAGAAAAGCAGAATGAGCATTGTTACCTGCCAGAACTTACGTTTTAATAAACTAATAGTAAATATTTGAGTTGTAAACAGGTAAGCAACAGCTAATTGAATAAATAAATAGCAGGGAATTAAATATCGATTTACACCAGAACGCCGCCCACCAAAAATTAAATCTGGCAAAATTAATAACAGAGCATTTACGCCAATGAAGATAAATATAAATAACCAAACTTCTCGAGATGTATTGTGATAAATAAAATAAATTGCATATCCTACAAGAATTACTGTAAATGCAGCAATAGGAATAGCAACAATTAGAGGGGCATGAGCATCTAAGTTAAAATCTATAAATATTCTGCTAATATTACCAGCCCAAGTTTTAATTAAAGAGAATTTGCTAACAGCTTCCGATGTCCACCCTAGCCCTTTGATAGGATTATTTCGCATGACAATAATCCAAGGCAGAAATGTTAAACATCCTCCCCAAAATGCTAGAATATAAGCAATAAATCTTTTGCTCAATCGTAGCTGCTCAATAAAAATCAAATAAATTCCATGCTCAATCGCAATTAATGCTGTTAATGGATAAATATAAAGCCCAATTGCGATACTGCAACTATAAACAAACCAATTTAATTGATAGTTTTTATCACTTTGTATTGCTCGGAGAAATGCAGCACTTGATAATATAATGGCAACTCCCCATAAACAATATTCACGAGCTTCTTGAGCATATAGTAGTTGAAATGGGGAGACAGCCATGAGTGCGATCGCCATCCATCCGGTGAGTGAGGATTTAAACAGTTCTAGACAAAGCCAATAAATAGCCGGAAACATTAATAAGCTAACTATTGCAGAAAAACTCCTGATAACAGTTACAGAATTTCCGAATAATTTCACCCAATATCTGATCAGAATATAGTATAGGGGTGGATGTTGCGAATCTTCCTGAGCTAAAGAATTAATCGTATCACTTAATTTTCTGCCATTATTAATATCCTGATATTTTTGGACATCATTAATAGTGATTTCCTCCCCAGTAAAAATTTCCCGGACTACCTCTTTAGTTGTGTATCCAGCAATTCGTAATGATGTATAAGTTTCGTCATGCCAATATATTTTTTTATCAAGATTAACGAATCTGAAAAAAACACCCAAGATTAATAAAACTATTATTAGAAGCTTTAGCGGATTGTCTCTAATTGCTAGATATTTTTTAAATCTACTCTTCATAAAAAATAAAATATTTATCCAATCAGGATTTTAGCCCTGAATTGTTGATTGTTGACTGCCACAACGGATATTTTTCATAACTGAAATAGGATTGCTATAGCACAGCTATGCCCCTACCCATCTGTTTTATTCTTAGTTGAAATGCCTATAAACAAATACAGTTCAGTTAAGAAAATTAATTGATAACAAAACCAAAAAACCAGTTACTCAACAAAAAAACAGAACAATAATTTTGGAGGGGGTTTGGGGGACGCAACCGTCACCCAATCGGGGGTTTGGGGGAGAATCCCCCAATTGAGCTAGCTTTTTTAATAAGTGACAAATCAATCCCTAATGAGCTTTACTGAACCGTATTAGCCTATAAACTTGTTGCCAAATCAGCAAATAAATTAAGTGAAACCCAACATCATGTTAGATGAACATCGGGTTTCACTCGATTTAACTAGCTGGATTATTGGGTGGTATTTGTTCTGGTGGTGCTTCTGCTGGGGGAGCAAGTACAGCATCCGGCGCAATTTCTTCGACGGGAATCGGTTCCTTATTCTCAGCCTCAGTATGTGGTTGTGCAGCTTCCACTAATTCGGGAGATGGGGGATTTGGAGGAATTACTTCTGGTATTGTCTCGCTTGTCGTGGTGGTTTCGGTAGTGGTGACTACCTCATTCACTGGTGTTTCTAGTATTAAAGTAGGAGCTTCGCTAGTTGCAATCGCCTCCTCTGGTGATGCTTCTGGTTTAGCAGCGGTGTTGTCAATAATTTCTACAGTAGGTGGAACTTTGGGTGTAGTGGTAGTTGTTGTAGTTTTGGCAACTGGTGAGGTTTTTTTATCAGTTTTTTGGAATTTATTTTTAACACTGCTCAAGGTGTTACCAACACCCTGTTGCAACTGCGCCAGGCGTTCTGGGAGAGACAAGTTAGTAACCTGTTGCTGAATAGAAGTTTTAACAGCGTCGGAACTGGGAACAGGTGTTTGTTGTGCCTTTGGTGTGACTTGTCGGCGTAATGAAAAAGTTTGCCAACCAAACCAACCTAAAAGCGCGACACTAGCTACATGACCCAGCAAAAGACCGCCATTAATACGTGGTGCAAAAACCCATAACATTAAGGCGTAGAATAGCCCTACGCCACTCCAGATAAAGTCATTCTTCCGATGGATTTCTGGAAAAAAGAAAGCTGCTAAATAAATGGCTAAGCTACCAAGGCCCACCGCCAAAGCTAGGACAAATGCCAGCATTATTTGGTTTCTCCTTTTACTAGGGGTTAGGGGTTAGGGTTTAGGGCTGAGGGGTGAAAAATCACTCTATTCCCTAGTACAACACGGTGTAAATAAAGTACCCATTAAAAATGGTGCAAAAGCTGAGAGTGCAAGTCTTTTGACTTTTGACTTTTGACTTTTGACTTCCGCGTAGCGGTACTAGCCCCTTTGATCAGATATTTTAATTTTGCAAATTTTGCAACCTAATTGTTGATTTAGATACAAATTAAAATTAATCACCTATGTTAGCTGCGGATTTTTCTCTCTTAGATTAATCCTTTCTTAAGATCTTCTTTAGGAGAGAAGCTAAAATCTCGGACTACCCTTAAAGATAAAAGGATCTGCAAGAGTTAGCCAAACATAGTTTATGACCCTACAAAGCTTTGGTGTGATTGGTTTAGCCGTTATGGGCGAAAATATCGCTCTAAACGTCGAGCGTAATGGCTTCCCAATTGCAGTTTATAACCGCTCCAGAGAAAAGACCGATGCCTTCATGGCTCAACGCGCGACAGGACGGAATGTTAAAGCCGCCTTTACCCTGGAAGAATTCGTAGCTGCACTAGAACGTCCCCGCAAAATCTTGGTGATGGTGCAAGCTGGTAAGCCAGTAGACGCAGTTATTTCTCAACTCAGACCTTTGCTGGACGAAGGCGATATCATTATCGACGGTGGCAACTCTTGGTTTGAAGATACAGAACGACGCACTCAGGAATTAGAGCCTACAGGTTTGCGATATCTGGGTATGGGTGTGAGTGGTGGCGAAGAAGGCGCACTCAATGGCCCATCCCTAATGCCTGGTGGCACAAAAAGCTCTTATGAGTATCTGTCACCAATTTTTAACAAAATTGCGGCTCAAGTCGATGATGGCCCTTGTGTAACTTATATTGGGCCTGGTGGTTCTGGTCACTACGTCAAAATGGTGCATAACGGCATTGAGTATGGCGATATGCAGCTAATTGCTGAAGCCTACGATTTGCTGAAAAATGCCGCCGGACTTGACCATAATCAGCTGCATGAAGTCTTCGCTCAATGGAACACCACTGATGAACTCGATTCATTTTTGATTGAGATTACGAAGAATATCTTCCCCTACATTGACCCAGAAACAAATCTACCACTAGTAGATTTGATTGTTGACGCAGCAGGTCAAAAGGGAACTGGACGTTGGACTGTGCAGACTGCATTGGAATTAGGCGTTTCTATCCCTACCATCACCGCCGCAGTTAATGCCCGGATTATCTCTTCTATTAAAGAAGAACGGGTAGCAGCATCGAAGATTTTGACAGGGCCTAGCGGTAAGTATGATGGGCAAGTCAAAGACTTTATCAATAAAGTCCGTGATGCGCTGTATTGCTCAAAAATCTGTTCTTACGCTCAAGGGATGGCGTTGCTATCTACAGCTTCCAACACTTATAAATGGGATCTGAACCTGAGCGAAATGGCGCGGATTTGGAAAGGTGGCTGTATTATTCGCGCTGGCTTCTTGAATAAGATTAAGAAGGCTTTTAACGAAAATCCAGCATTGCCCAACTTGCTATTAGCTCCCGAATTTAAGCAAACAATTCTCGACAGACAAGCAGCTTGGCGGGAAGTAATCATGACAGCAGCTAAATTGGGGATTCCAGTCCCAGCATTTAGCGCTTCTTTAGATTATTTTGACAGCTATCGCCGCGATCGCTTGCCTCAAAACCTCACTCAAGCACAACGCGACTACTTCGGCGCGCATACCTACTTACGTACCGATAAGCCTGGAAGCTTCCACACTGAGTGGGTTCCCATTGATGAGAAAAAGTAAACTACATTCTGTGATGGTGTAGAAAGCTTCAATATTTACTTGGTTAGTGGTTCTGGTTTTCAGAGCCACTTTTTTTTGCTTTGTGTTTCAGGTGGAATGTTCCATAGCTTTGAGTTCAGGTATTTAGAGATTGATTTGTTACTTGGTTGAAAGGCAAAGGCTTGGGGGATTCTCCCCCAAACCCCCGATTGGGTGACGGTTGCGTCCCCCAAACCCCCTCCAAAATTAGGTTTCTGTTTTTTGTTGAGTAACTAGTTTTTTAGGTTTGTTGTCGATTAATTTTCTTAACTGAACTGTATTGTTATATAGTTGTTTTCGTTTATACACTACATCATAGGGCACAGCATTGTTCCCTACGAATGATCTGTATTCTCAGCAATTGAGAACCGCTATAAACTTTATAATCATGCTTCCGTATTGTTTTTGATAGATTAGAAAGAAAGCTTATATAATTTACGCTGACTAAGCATAATTTCCCATGACAACTTCTAAACGCCGCTATCACATTACTACTTTTGGTTGCCAAATGAATAAAGCTGACTCAGAGCGCATGGCTGGCATTTTAGAAGACATGGGCTTTGAGTTTGCTGAAGATCCGAATAATGCAGATTTGATTCTCTACAATACCTGCACAATTCGGGATAATGCCGAGCAAAAAGTATATTCTTACTTGGGTAGACAAGCCAAGCGCAAACACGAGCAACCTGATTTGACTTTGGTTGTTGCTGGTTGTGTTGCTCAACAAGAAGGCGAGAGCTTATTGCGGCGTGTCCCCGAATTAGACTTAGTCATGGGGCCGCAACACGCTAACCGTCTCAAAGATTTGCTGGAATCAGTCTTTGAAGGCAATCAAGTTGTGGCTACCGAGCCAGTTCATATTATGGAAGATATTACCCAGCCGCGACGGGATAGCAAAGTTACCGCTTGGGTGAATGTGATTTATGGCTGTAACGAACGCTGCACTTATTGCGTAGTTCCTAATGTGCGTGGTGTAGAACAATCCCGCACGCCGGAAGCTATTCGCGCTGAAATGGTAGAGCTAGGAAAGCAAGGTTACAAAGAAATTACTTTGCTTGGTCAAAATATTGACGCATATGGTCGTGATTTACCAGGAGTGACCGCAACAGGCCGACATCTGCATACATTCACAGATTTACTCTATTATGTGCATGATGTACCTGGGGTTGAAAGAATCCGTTTTGCTACTAGTCACCCTCGTTATTTTACTGAGCGTTTAATTAAAGCTTGTGCGGAATTACCCAAGGTGTGCGAACACTTCCATATTCCCTTTCAATCGGGGGATAACGAATTGTTGAAAGCGATGTCACGCGGTTATACCCATGAGAAATACCGCCGGATCATTGATACAATTCGCCAATATATGCCAGATGCATCGATTAGTGCAGATGCGATTGTTGGTTTTCCTGGAGAGACAGAAGCACAGTTTGAGAATACCTTGAAATTGGTAGAAGATATTGGCTTTGACCAGTTGAATACAGCCGCTTATTCTCCCCGCCCTGGCACACCTGCCGCTTTATGGGAAAATCAGCTGAGCGAAGAAGTAAAAAGCGATCGCCTACAAAGATTAAATCATCTAGTGGGCATCAAAGCAGCAGAGAGATCGCAACGTTACTTTGGACGCATTGAGGAAGTTTTAGTAGAAGACCAAAACCCCAAAGATCCCACTCAAGTAATGGGACGCACAGGCGGTAATCGTCTGACTTTCTTTACTGGCGATATCAAAGAACTCAAAGGACAATTAGTCAAAGTCAAAATTACCGAAGTTCGCGCTTTTAGCTTGACTGGCGAACCAATAGAAGTGCGCCAAGCTGTCTCAGTTTAGGCATAATTCTTAAGTTCGTAATTCGTTAATTACGAATTACGAATTCAAATTAAGGTTTGAATCGTTGGCAGATTTTAAGAAATTGGTATAACTATGCGCTCTACCAATTTCCTAAAATCATACAAAAAATGGGTAGGGGCAAGGGCAATACGTAAGATAATTGAATATACCAAAATATTGTGGATGCTGTGCTTCATCTGTCGCATTCTTTTTTCAAAATATTATTAAAACAATTTCAGTATTTTTATACATGACAGTAAAGCAAATTAATCTGTTGAAGGTGCGTTGCGCTACGCGACAACATACCCTACATTTTAATTATCATTCACTTACCAATTACCAACTATTGCCAGTTTCCTACTAATACAAAAGGTGCCCAAAAATAGGGGTGTTTAAAACGAGGATTTAATTCTCCTGAAAGTAGATATAATTGAGCATTACGCAACGCTTCAGCTTTTTTTTGATTGTGGGCTATCTCTTTATAAAATTGAATCATTAAAGCTGCTGTCGCTTCATCATTTACACTCCAAAGGGTTGCTAATGTACTGCGCGCGCCAGATTGTACTGCTATTCCAGCTATTCCTAAGGCGGCGCGGTTATCGCCAGCAGCAGTTTCACAAGCGCTGAGGATGAGTAAATCAATTACTCCTTGGTTGCTGGTTTCATGAGATTTCAAGACAGAACTGAAATCTCTGACATTGAGTCTAGTATTCCAAGTCAAAATAAACGTATCTTCTGCTTTGGAACTAAATTTACCATGAGTTGCTAAATGTAAGATTCCGCCAGAAAAAGATTTAATTGCTTGTTCAATTGTTTGCGGCGTAAAATTCTGATCGAGAAAGTTTCCTGATGTGGAAAATATAGTTTTAATTTGCTCTAGTTCATATTTCACGCCAGGTAATGCGGGAAATTCGTCACGTGCTTCACTTAGTCCCCCAACTAGTGCTTGTAATTGTTTTTTTGCTAAAGGTTGTGGGGGTAATAGTTCTAAACCTGGTGTAATGGCGATGTTATATTGTTTCTGAATCAAATATTGCTTTTTTTGTCCATCGTAAAGTGCAGAGATGGGAATACTTTGCAATGTTCCATCTAAGACAAATACGAGATTTTTGACACCACTATTTTGTAAATCTGATTCGATAGGTCTAATCAACCAATCATATACTTGTTGTGATGTTCGGATAAATTCATGGGCGCTGACAAGAAAGATTTTTTTATGTAGTTCTTTAACTGTGGTTTCAAATTTATTTTTGGGGATGACAACTGTATGCAATTTCAGAGATTTGTTTTTTTGCTGATTTGGTAGAGAGACAATCGTGGCGACGCGATCGCTTAAAATTACTGGATAGATGACAGCGGTTTGTCGTTGTTGATCGATGTCATCAATCTGCACGGGTTTGCTGTCTAAACAAGCTTGGCGGAAAAAGTTATCTAGTTCTGCTAACTGTAAGGATTCAATGACTTTTCTGGCTTTATCAAGGTTATCGGCGCTAGGTTCCCCGGTTTTGGGCAAGAGCAAACTCACATACTCACGGTAAACTGGTTCTACTTCATCCCTAAAGGAAAATTGCGCGTCACGGTTGACGCTGACTAAATCGCGCCTGATAGATTTTAAGTTCTTCACGGCTTGATCGTAAGCTGCGATCGCACCTGGTTCGTTATTTTGAGGGTTACCAGTAGCGCTGAGAATTCTTCCTAATTGCCATTGCCAACGATAAGCAATATCTCTAGCTCTTATACCTAAAGCCAATTTTAGCGCTTGCTGGGTTAAGCTTTGCGCTTGGTTCCATTGCTGGGTGTGTTCGTACAAGCTACCCAAAGTACCTAAAGCGTAGGATTGCGATCGCACATCTGCTAAATTTTGCGCTTGCTGGTAACCTGTAGCGACAATTTTGGCAGCAGTACAGAGGGAATCCGCAGAGGTACAGTTATCTTGGCTAGTAATTTCACTTTTGGCTAACAATCCGCTTTTGGATAGTTTCAGCAGCGTTTGAGCAAAGTTAATCCGCGCAAACACACTGCTACGGCTAGGGGGTAAAGTCTCCAGCTTTGCAGGTAAGCTGTTGACTAAAGCGAGAATTTGCTGTTGCAGTTCTGGTGTGGCTGAAGATTGAGTTAACAGGTGTAATTGATTTAATTGCGCTTGTAACTGGGTTGTTTGCTGCTGGGAAAGACTAGCAGCGCGCTGATAAAACTGTATGGCTTCTTGAGTATTTTGTTGTGCTTGCGCCGTATTTCCCAAACTGAGGAGGATTTCTGCTAGCTTTTCCTGTTCGGGGGTTGGCTGTACTGGCGTAGTATTTTGCGGATTACAGAGATTTTCCGAGTGCGATCGCTTGGCTTGAATCTGACAGCTTTGTTCTAATATCCGCCGAGATTGAGTCACATCCCCCACTACCCGCAAAGTATTACCCAGACTCAGCAAGCCTGTTACCTTTAACAAAGAATCTGGTTGTTGATCTAAACTCAGCTTAATTTCTTCTAAAGTAGTTGTAGCGCGACGGTAAAGCCCTAATGTTTGCAATGCTTGGGCTTGATTAATCTTACTCCCGATTTTCCCTGGCTCATCGCCAATTTTATTGTAAGTAGCTGTTGCAGCTTGCCAACTACTCAAGGCTTTTTCAGTTTCTCCTTTGGCTAATTGTAGTTGACCTTGAGTATTCAGCGCTTGAGCCAGGATAGATAAATAATCTTTACTATCGCTTTTATTTTGTAATATTTGTAAACTCTGTTCGCTGGATTTCTCTGCATCAGTTAACTGTCCCAACTGTTGATAAGTCAAGGAAATATAATTCAATACAAGCGCTTGATTCAGTGTTTCACCCTGAGCTTGAAAAGCCTCATACGCCTGTTGGAAAATCTGCAATGCTGGCGAATATTGCTCTTTTTGATATAAAGTTAAACCTTTCTCTAATAGTGATTTAGCATTTGAAGTTTGATTACCCGATACTGGGGAATTAATAATTGTGGCTATTGGTGTAATTTGCTGAAATACATGAGGAGATTTGCCCAGAGATAAAGCAGTTAACAATAAAAATATAGACATAATAAGGCTCTAAAATGGTTGCGTATAGATAATCGAAAAATAAAGTCCGTTTTCTTGCCAAGTATTTTTATTAGGAATATTAATCCCCAGAGGAATACCCCAATCTAAACGCGCGGTTAAATTACTTTGTTGCCACAATAACCCGATTCCAGTTGATGCTATAGTATCGGGATTAAGCGTAGTTCTCCCAGGTTGGGAAATATTCCAAGCTGTACCAAAATCTAAAAATGGGGTAACTTGTAATAATCCATTTACCCCCGGAACTCTCAACACCGGATAACGTAATTCCGCAGTTGCAACAAAGCCATTATCAGCTAATATTTGGTCTTGACGATAACCGCGCACAGTCGCAACTCCTCCCAACCCAATTTGTTCGGAAGCTAACAATGGCCTATCAGCTAATTGCAAATCTGTACGTATTAAAAATAGAGTTTCTGGTGCTAACAAACGCACCCACTGCGCCTGTCCCCGCCAGGCAAAAAATCGACCATCTGGCGCATCTTGATTAATTGTCGTACCTAAAGCATCGATACCAAAACTAAATTGAGAACGAGCCGCTAATACTTGTTCACTACTGCGCTGAGTCCAATCTTGAAATAATCTTAATATAGTGACTTTTGTCTGACCATTGGTATCAGCACCCGATGAAGGAAAAGGTAGCCTCTCTCCTAATTGCGATTCCAAAAAGCCAACATCACTATCTCGATGAGTCGCACTAATTCCTACTGCAAATTCTGTGGTGGGAGTTTGGATTAGTGGTTGGCGGAAACTAATACCATACTCCTGGGAAGTTCCTTGAATATCTAAAAAATCAAAAGGTTTTTCAATGACATTACTAGATGCATAGCTATAATTAAACTGCAAAATCCCATTGCGGGGATTAATCGGCAATTTATAACTCACATCTACACTATTACTACCATCAGTATTGGCATATCCAATACTTAAACCATCTCCCAATCCCAAAAGATTTGCTTGATTAAGTTGAATTTGTCGCTGAAAACTACCGATACCTGGAGTGCGATTATTATTTAAACTAACTTGAGCGCTAAATGTTTTTGCTTCCGCGACTTTTACAGCTAACACAGAAGCACCTGGATTCACCCCATTCCCCAGTTCCGCAGAAACATTTTTAATCAATGGATCTAACTGTAATAGTTGCAAAGCTTGCAGCAACTTCTTTAAATTCAAAGGCTTATTTGTTGCTAAAGCTAAACGACTTCTCACATAATTAGGATTCAGGCGCTTTGTCCCCTGGACATCAATACTTTCTAAACTACCTTCTACAACTTGAATTTTGACTACCCCACCCGCAGCTTTAAAAGTTTGGTCGGCGGGGATGTACGCACCAGAGTTAACATAACAAGGTAAATCGGTGTTTTTATATTCAGCTTGACAGCCTTTAGTATAGAGTCCCGTAACTTTATCAGCTACCTCTAATAATTGAGCAAAGGTGATAGGTTTATTGACAAATTCTTGAGTAACTGCATTTAATTCTTGCTGGGTAAATACAGTACTACCAACTACATCAAACCCAGTTACTTGAATTGTCCCAGCTAAATCCTTAGGAATTGTCTCCGGCGTGGTGATAGTAGCAGGTGGAGACTGTAATAAATCCTCAAAATTTGGTAGCTTTGGTAATGTTGGCGTTGTCGGAGTAGGTTGTTCTAATTGCCGATCAATATCTTGTATAGGTGCTTCAGTAGAAGTTTGCGCTAATGATTTAGAGGTAAATAACTCTATAATTAAAAAGCTAAATATCAGCCAAAACCTACCCAATATCCAAATTTTATTTCTCTGCGAACTCTGTGTTCTCTGTGGTTCGTTAATTCTTAAATTTATTCTGATATTAGATAATCCATACATATAAATATTTAATTTGTGGCTCATTCTTTTGTATAACTAGACAAAACAGAGAATAATTTTACGCAAGTAAAAAATACTTAATTTGTGATTTAATTAATTTGCCTTGAACAGCAAGGCCAGAGGAGTGGAGACAGTACGGAGAAAACTTAGGCATATGAAAACATAGCGCTACTTCGCTACTCTAGCTAAATACCGCATTGCTGACAGAAATAATTAATACACCCTATTTTTTGCTCAGGGTGCGATTGTAGTATAACTGGAACTTGGCTATTGTGTCGTGTTAGCCTCGTAACAAATATCTTTACATACTAAGCTACTGAGTATGATCACGCAGTTGTAGTTACCTGAGCATAGCCAAATCAAGCACTTGCGCTAGATAAAAATCTAAAACTCTGATTGTTCAAGAATTGTATCAATTTAGGTATTAGTTGGATTGAAGAACGTAGACGCGTAGACAAAACCTTGGTATTGATGGGTTTCACTCCGTTCTAACCAACCTACAATTTAGCCTTTAGGACTTACGCAAAAGTCACGGAATTCCGTCATTAAAAGCGTAGCGACGTATCGCCTAAAATTATGGGATTGCTTCCCTACACTACGTTCCGGTCGCAATGACAAATTTTGCTTGCGTAAATCCTGTCCTTCACTGAACCGTATTGTATAGGAATCCGATAGGAATCAGATTTGATTTCTGAAAAAATCTCAGTAAGCGGTAACGCACGAAAAGCTTTGGTACGGATGCGTTATGCTATCGCTAACGCATCCTACATGAACTTCAAAAATAAAATATGAGTCTTATATTAGGAAATCTTAATATTAAAGGCTTGTCATTACCTACAAATTTTAAGCTGTTCCAAATTTAAATTGCATAATTTAGGCGCGCAGGATACACAAGCCACAACATCTTAGACATTGTAGATATGCAAAATATATCTGGCTTAGCTTAATTCTCGCTTCGCTGGCTACTCGCTTAGGAATGAATTTCAAGACTAATATCAGTCAGATTTTCCATTGCAATGGCGGGAATGTTCGATACTTTAAAATCTAAGAAAATGTAGGTAATGACAAAGGGTATTGTCCCTGTTGCCTGTTAGCTTTGATTAAATTGCCATTTAATCAAAATGATGAGCTTGGATTAAGGGCAATTTTGGTGAATACTACCAGATTTCAGGAAGAAAAACTGGGGACTTCTGCGCTAGGCTCTTGCACTGTAATAGGAACTGGAGATGGTTTGGCCTCTTTGGTTTTAGGTGCCAAAATCATCGATAGTAGCTTAGGGAAAGACAAGCAGATAACAGTATTCACCAGAGTCAATAGTATTCCATCTATCAAACTCATAGATTATCCCCCCATTAATAAACAATTTTTGATTCTATTTCTTAACTTAGCAGTAAAATATGTATTTGCAAATACATCTATCGTTTGAAATTTCTTGTACTTTATATAAGCAACTCAAATATATCTATTTTCTTTACTAACTATAGAAAAAAATCTAGGTTGGTATGAGCATATTGCCAACGTTTTAAGGTGTGTGAAAACATCCTATTTGGATTTGTGAAGTTACTCGTAGCAGTCCATAGGTAAGACTGAAACAGTGCGATAATTCTACACTGCTCACCCTATAGGCATAAATATTTCTCACAAATGATCGAGAATTTGTATCTCAATCTCAAGAAATTTTGAATATTACGTATTCAGCAAATTCAGGCTGAAAAAATTCCCAAATATATTAGTCCCAAATCATTTGTGAAAAACTACCAATGATGCTACAAGCAATTTCACAATTCAAATAGGATGGCAATTGAACTCAACATGGTATGAATGCACCTGCGGATTTTTCTTCTGATTAACAGCCCCGACTTGAGAATCTCAAATTATCATCAATTTGGCGTACATCGATCGCAAAAACGAGGACGAAATCTGCAGAATTGGCTACCTGTTAATGTGTGAACCGTACAATAAGGAAAGGTTGTAACTGGGACTTTAGTTGCTTGTGTACTTGGACTGGCTGGTTCCGTCGGTTGGGCTTTAGGTGAGAGAATAGTGGATAGCAGCTTAGGAAATGCCAAGCAAGCAATAGTACTGATGATTGTTAGCAATGCAGCATCCTGTACAACTATAGGTAATCACCCCCCTGTGTAAATAGGTGGTCGCTTTGATCTACTGTCAGCAAATGTTTATGTCATGACAATTAATGTAATGACAGCCATTGCTTTAAGTCTATATAAGTGAATTTTACCATAAATATTTGTAAATGGAAGCCAGAACTTTCCGAAAATGTGGACGCGGAAAGCATTGTGTATATTAAAGACATTTATTGCAACACAATAGCGAAATCATCTCGAAAAACAGCAAATTTAGTATTTAGGTAATGTGTGATGTCAAAAAAACAATCTGCGGCAATTTATTTATCTAAGATTAGTGAACAAGAACGTTTAGCATTAAAGCGGTTACAAGATTACACCAATATCAATGCAATCCCAGAAATTTGGCCCTTAGCAGCCAAGGTATTTGGGAATACAGTGGCGCTGCAAAATCCCCATGCGAAACCAGAGGTAGTGATTACTTATACTCAGTTAGCAGAACTAATTCAAAAATTTGCGACTGGGTTGCAGATTTTAGGAGTCAAAGCAGGCGATCGCCTTTCGTTAATTGCCGATAATAGTCCTAGGTGGTTTATCGCCGATCAAGGAATCATGACGGCTGGCGCTGTGGATGCGGTGCGGAGTTCTCAAGCCGAAAAGGAAGAATTACTGTTTATTATTGCTAATAGCGGCAGTACAGGGCTAGTACTAGAAGATTTAAAGACACTGCAAAAATTGCGCGATCGCCTCAACGATTTACCCGTGCAATTTGTGATTTTGCTTTCCGATGAAACACCACCAGAAGATAGCCTTAAAATCCTCAATTTTTCGCAATTGCTGGAAATTGGTACTAGCAATGCCTTGCAACCAGTTGAGTACAATCAAGATAATTTAGCCACACTCATTTATACTTCCGGGACTACAGGCAAACCCAAGGGTGTGATGCTTGCTTATAGCAATTTAATCCATCAAATCACAACTATGGGTACAGTAGTACAGCCCCACGTCGGTGATGTGGCTTTGAGTATCCTTCCGAGTTGGCATAGCTATGAAAGAACCGTAGAGTATTTCTTACTTTCTCAAGGTTGTACTCAAATTTATACCAACTTGCGTGCCGTCAAAAACGATTTAAAAGGTAAGAAACCTCATTTCATGGTGGCTGTACCACGCTTATGGGAATCTATTTATGAAGGAGCGCAAAAACAGTTTCGCGAACAACCAGCTAATAAGCAACGCTTAATCAACTTTTTCTTTGAAAAGAGCGATCGCTATATTAAAGCCAAGCGTATTGCTGAGGGAGTTAGTTTAGAGCATCTCGAATCTTCAGCAATCGAGCGATTAACCGCTAAAATCCAAGCTTCTGCTTTATTTCCGCTCCATGCCTTGGGAGAACGGCTAGTTTATGCTAAAGTCCGGGAGGCAACAGGAGGGCGAATCAAGCAAGTCATTAGCGGTGGTGGCGCACTTCCCAAGCACATAGATATGTTTTTTGAAATTATTGGTGTAGAAATTTTGCAAGGCTATGGCTTAACCGAAACATCTCCTGTAACTCATGTGCGTCGCCCTTGGCATAATGTCCGTGGTTCATCCGGTCAGACATTACCCGCTACAGAAACTAAAATTGTAGATCCAGAGACTCGCAAACCACTAGCAATCGGTGAACGAGGCTTGGTGTTATTGAAGGGGCCGCAAATTATGCAAGGCTATTACCAAAATCCAGAAGCGACAGCGAAAGCCATTGACGCTGACGGTTGGTTTGATAGCGGCGATTTGGGTTGGTTAACACCACAAAATGACTTAGTGCTGACTGGCAGGGCAAAAGATACGATTGTCTTAACTAATGGGGAAAATATCGAGCCGCAACCAATCGAAGATGCGTGTTTGCGATCGCCCTACATTGATCAGATTATGCTAGTTGGTCAAGATCAGCGTAGCCTGGGTGCATTGATTGTCCCCAATTTGGAAGCATTAGTAAAATGGGCAGAAACTCAAAACATTAATTTGAGTACGCCAAATGAAGATGTTACCGCCTCAGCCAGTCAAAAAATAGACCTGGAGAGTAAAATAATCCAGGAATTATTTCGGAAGGAATTGAATCGGGAAGTGCAAAATCGTCCAGGCTATAGAGCAGATGACCGCATTGGCCCATTTAAGCTCATTCCAGAGCCGTTTTCTATTGAAAATGGTTTAATGACACAAACACTAAAAATCCGGCGACATGTCGTCATAGAACGCTATCGCGATATTGTTAACGCCATGTTTGCTTGATAATTCCACTTACAAAATATAGAGTGAACGCGAAACTTTATGGATGCTTCCAAACCCCAACAATTACTTCTGAAACGGATCGTGAATGTCAAAGTCATTGTCACTCCTCTATGGAAAGAGGAAGTACAACAGCAATTGCAAGGGCAGATTAACCAAACCGATCAGCAATTGCAACAACTAGACATTGAAGGACAAAGAGCGATTACCGCCATTCAAAAGCAAAGTTTGCAACCACCCGGCCCCCAAACTCTGCAACAGATTGACAATATCCAACTGCAAGTCAATCAAAAGAAAAGCGAACTGTTAGAACAGAAAAACCAATTCCTGCAAAATCTCCAACAAGTGCAGTATTTGGAATTAGATCAGGAAGTCAACCAATTCCAAATGGAAGGCTTTTTCCGCATCGAACCAGGCGATAACTTAATCAGCAAAACCCAAGTTGAAATCGTTATTCGCGATGGCATTGTAGAAGAAATTCGGGGAGATATCTAAGAATTTGTCTGCCATTTGTCATGTGTTAATGCTCTTCTGGCAATTGCTTAATAACCTATGACTAATGGTTCAAATCCAAGCATCTACTGACATTATTTACTAGTTGTATTTTCAGCCCACGCACTTGCAGCAATTCCGGTAAACGCAAGGACGTGGGTTTTTTAAATAAGCAATTCAGGGGGATGAGGCAATACAGTTCAGCTCATTAGTGGTTGATTTGTCACTGATTAAAAAAGTCATATCAATTGGGGGATTCTCCCCCAAACCCCCGATTGGGTGACGGTTGCGTCCCCCAAACCCCCTCCAAAATTATGGTTCTGTTTTTTTGTTGAGTAACTAGTTTTTTGGTTTTGTTATCAATTAATTTTCTTCACTGAATTGTATTTGGAGATCAGGGAGAAATAACAAATGACCAATAACCAATGACTCTTTTAAGTCAGCCATTCATGCCAGATTTTGGCACAAACCTTGCCATGAAAATCTGTCTTTCCCATGCCCAATGCTCAATGCCCAATGCCCATTAAGCTACAAGGAAATTCTAATTCCTTAATTACTAATTTGTACTAGTTGTGCAACTGCTTGTACTAATAAATCTGGGTCTATTGGTTTAGATAAATGCTTTTGAAATCCGGCGGCTAAAGCTTGTTGTTGATTGATTTCCCCAGCATAAGCTGTCAGGGCGATCGCAGGAGTTTGTCCGCCGCGTTCTGGTGGGAGAGAACGTACTTGTCTCATGAGGGTGTAACCATCAACTTTGGGCATACCAATGTCACTTACCAAGATATCTGGCTGGAATGATTCTAGGGCGGCTAAAAATTCGTAGCTGGTGGTAACTGTGACAACTTCTGCGCCGTAATAATCTAGCAAGACGGTGAGAAAATCACGGCTGTCTGGTTCATCATCGATAGTCAAAATCTTGATACCTACAAGATTGAGTTCATCTGCCGATAAATCTTCGGTGCGATCGCTCTCTGGTTCAATGTTCTGCAATGGTAAACTGACGGTAAATGTGGCTCCTTGTCCTTCACCTAGGCTGTTAACGGCTACTGTCCCTCCGTGAGCTTCGATGATGTGGCGCACAATTGCTAGCCCTAATCCCAATCCGCCATATTTGCGGGTAATTGAGACATCTTCTTGGCGGAAAGATTCAAATATGTAGGGGAGAAAATCGGGGTTGATACCTTTACCTGTGTCGCTAACGATAATTTGGGCTTGCTGATCTACCCTTTCTAAGCGAATGTCTACCCTTCCGCCGTTGGGGGTAAATTTGATGGCGTTGGAAAGCAAATTCCATACTACTTGCTGCAACCTTACAGCATCACCGGATACCTGCCCGATATTGCGTAACTCGGGATGAATCAGAATTGATTTGGCGACGGCGGCTGTTCTGATGGTATCAATTGCAGCTTCAATTACAAATGTTAAATTAACGTTGTCGGCGTTTAAGCTGAGTTTACCCCGCAGAATCCTAGCAATATCTAATAAGTCATCAATTAGTTGGGTTTGCAATTTGGCGTTACGTTCAATTGTGGCTAAGGCTTCGGCTGTTTTATTTTCATCTAGCCTGCGACTTTGTAGTAATTTCGTCCAGCCGAGGATGGGGTTAAGGGGAGAACGCAACTCATGGGAAAGAATGGCTAAGAACTCATCTTTAATGCGATTGGCTCTTTCGGCTTCATTACGGGCGACTTGTTCTAATTGCAAAATGCGATCGCGTTCTATTTCTAATTCTTTTTGATCGTGAATATCTGTACAGGTACCAAACCATTTCATTACCTGTTCTTGTTCATCTTTTAGCGGTAAGCCCAAAATTAAATGCCACCGATAACTACCATCCGAGTGTCTTCGGAAGCGGTATTCATGTTTATAGAAAGTACTATTTGCTACAGCACTTTTCCATAAATCTTGAGTCTGTTGCATATCTTCTGGATGCACGGCTGATAGCCAACCAAACTCTAATGCTTGCTCAAATTGTAATCCCGTATATTCACATAGTCTTTGGTTGACATAATCACAATTACCCTGAGCATCACAAGTCCAGACGAGGTGGGGAATAGCTTCTGCCAAATAGCGGTAACGGGCTTCGCTTTGGCGGATAGTTTTTTCAGCTTGTTTGTAATCGGTAATATCGCGAGAAATGCATAACAGTTGTATCACTTGCCCTGCAGGATTGCGGATTGGTGTCAGCACTACATCCCACCATTTCGGCGTACCTTTGGCGGTGGGGCAATAACCTTGAAATCTGGCTAATTCCCCAGCTTTAGCTAATGCGATCGCATTATCTGCTGCTTGTATCATTTCTCCTTGCCAGAAACAGCGCCATTCTGTGTGGAGTAGCGGTGTGAGATCGTCGATTTCTAACAGACAGATGCCGCCAGGATTTATGTATAAAAGTCTACCATCCAAATCTAAGACTTTAATACAGTCGTTACTGCTGGCTAGCATCCGTTGGTTAAATTCTTCACTTTGACGCAGTTCTTCCTCGGCTCGTTTGCGATCGCTAATATCGAGATTAATTCCACTCAAGCGGACAGGTTGACCGTGATTGTCAAAAGTAACGCGAGCTAGAGCTAACAACCAGCAAATACCCCGTTGTGGATGAACGATACGGAATTCGGTGTTAAATTCTGGAAGCCTTTGCTCCACAACTCGGATGACTTCAGCATTAGCCGCTTCTTTGTCGTCTGGGTGCAGGGTATTGTACCAATCTTCATACTGAATTGGATTTTTACTAGGGTCTAATCCATATAAATCATAATTTTCTGGTGACCAGTTAATTTTATTTGCTTGAATTTCCCAATTCCATGAGCCAGCATGAGCGCCTGACAATGCCAGCCGTAGGAGTTGTTCATTTTCTCGCAAAGCGGCTTCAGCGAGTTTGCGAGCAGTGATATCCATTGATAAGCCAATCATGCCCACAGGATGCTGATTTTGATCGCGAAGTAAGGAGAGTGAGAGTAGCACATCTTTGATTTCACCAGATTTACACTGTGCGGTTACTTCTACTTCATGCTCACCTTTAGCTTTTAGGGGTGCAATCACCTCGGTTTCCAGTACAAGACGCATTTGCGGCTGTGGATAAAGTAATTGAAGATGTTGCCCTAATGCTTCTTCGGCAGAGTAACCAAAAACTCTTTCTGCACCTTGATTCCAACTGGTGATATAGCCATCGAGATTTGTGGAAATTACACTATCATGAGTTTGAGCGAGAACTTGCACTTGTAGTCTAAGTTGCTCTTCTGCTTGCTTGCGCTCAGTAATATCTGTGAGGGTGCCGATGTTACCAATTACATTGCCATGTGAGTCAGTTTCCGGTAATATTTGGGCGTACACCCAGACAACGCTGCCATCTGGGCGCAAACACCTGCCTTCATTCTGATATGATTCTCCCGGCTTTAATATTGGTGGTGCTTCCCTAACAATGCGATCGCGGTCTTCTGGGTGTAAGGTTTCTATCCATCCCAAGCCTAATGCTGCATGTATTGGTCTACCTGTAATTTCTGACCAGTGATTGTTGACATAAATACAGTTATTATTGGTATCAAACCGAAAAATGGCTACTGGTACTGCTTCTGCTAAAGTTGCATTGCGGCGTTCGCTTTCTCGTAGTTCGGCTTCAGCGCGTTTGCGAGCTGTGATATCTTGCACATTACCTGTTTTTCGCACAGCATTGCCAGATGCATCATAAAAAACCTGCGCTCTTGCAGCCAACCAGCGCTCGCCATCAGGATGCAAGATGCGGAACTCTGTATCATAATATTGCCGTCGCTCACGCATCATCTGACCAACATACTCGCTGATGCGGCTGCGGTCGTCAGGATGTAACCACTGCAACCACTCATCATTCCTAATTTCTCTAGTACCAGGGTCAAGCCCCAACAGGGTACAGTATTCTTCTGATATCTTGGCTTTACCTGTAGTCAGATCTAAATCCCATAAGCCGGATTTTGTCGCCTTTTGTGCCAATTTCAACCAAGCGGCATTTTCTCGCAGTTCGGCTTCTGAGTGTTTGCGTTCTGTAATATCTAAATCTACGCCCGCCATGCGTACAGCTTGCCCGCTATCGTCGTAAAAAACTTTACCTTGGCTGAGTGCCCAACGAATATTGCCATTGGGATAAACTACGCGAAATTCAATGTTGTAGTTTGTACCTGTGGAGATAGCAGTATTAATTGCTGCTATGACGCGATCGCGATCATCTGGGTGTAGGCGAGAAACAAAGGTTTCATACCTGCCATCAAACTCTCCTGGTGCTAACCCAAACAAAGCTTCTAAGTTAGCAGACCATTTAATTTTGCCTGTGACGATATTCCAGTCCCAAGTCCCCATGTGAGAGGCTTCTAAGGCTACCCGTAGTGTTTCTTCATTGTCTTGTAAAATTGCCTCAGCACGTTTGCGTTCAGCCAGTTCATGTTGTGCCTGCTGTAAAGCTTCCGCCTGTCGCAGGGCAATACTTACTTGAGTTGCCAATTCTTGCAGCAAATCAATTTCTAACTGTTGCCATTCTCGGGGTACAGTACAGTGATGAGCAATTAACATTCCCCAAAAATAGCGATCGTGCAAAATTGGTACTACCAAATTTGCTCTGACGTGAAACTGCGTTAGCAGCTCCACGTGGCAGGAGTCAATAGTACCATCATAAATATCTGCTGTGGCGGTAACTAATCCCTGACGATAGCGTTCGATATAATCTTCAACTGCACTGGGGTCTTGATTTAGCAGTCCTTGACGGTAGCGTTCAATATATTCCTCAGCTAAACAGGGATCGAAAATTGACGAAGCTAGCACAGATTGCCACTGTTCCCCAACTGATTCTGCAACTACTTGCCCACTACCATCTGCAAAAAGTTGAAAAATAATTACCCGATCCGTCTGGAGAAATTGCCTCACCTCATTAACAGTGATTTGCAGAATTTCATGGAAATTTAAGGATTTGTAAATCTGTTGGGTAATTTGGGTAATTAATCGCTCTTTTTCAATGCGCTGTTGCAATTGGGTGCGTAACTGTAAATTCTCAATTGCCCCATTTACGGCTAACCGCATTTCCTCTGGTGTAATTCCGCCTTTGACTAAGTAATTTTGCGCCCCTGCTTGCATCGCCTGCACTGCGATCGCTTCGTTCCCCTGCCCTGTAACTACAATTACGGGTACAAACGGCTGACGGGTAATTGCTTGTAGTTGATTAAGAAATTCTAAACCATCAATATCTGGTAGTCGGTAATCTAGCAACACCATATCCGGTTGGTGAACTTGCCAGAGTTGTAAACCAGTTTGCCCCAATTCTGCTACCACAACAGTATATTGGTATTCCCAATCCTGCAATAAATATTGCCGATACAGCTCACAATCTTCTGGGTTATCATCAACAATCAAAACAGTGCGCTGTGACTGGCTCATAACTACTTATATGGATAGCATATTGCTTAAAAATACTACAATTTCTCGGTTTAGTTTATCAATATTGGGGAATGGGAGATGAGGAAGAACAACAGACAAACACCAATGACTAATTACCAAACATCAATTACCAATTACTAATTACCAATTACCAAATGACAAAATAAATTATGGATGCTACAAATTTTTTTCATCAGGGTTTCAACAAGAATTGTCAAGGTGACTATCAAGGCGCGATCGCAGATTACACCCAAGCAATTCAACTTAATTGTGACTATGCAGAAGCCTATTATAACCGGGGAGTTATTCTGATCAATGAACTCAAAGATTATCGCGGTGCGATCGCAGATTTTAGTCAGGCTGTGGCAATTAATCCTGATTTTGCCGAAGCTTACTGTAACCGAGCGAACGCGCATTATTTATTAGAAGATTATGAAACTGCGATCGCTGATTATCATCAGGCTTTGCAAATCAATCCGCAACTAGCAGAAGCTTATCATAGCCGAGGTAAAGCTTACTTTGCTCTGGGAAATTATGAAACAGCATTAGCAGATTTTCAGCAAGCAATTCACATTAATCCGCAGTTATCTCCCTATATTAATATTGATATTGCTAATGCTTACCATAATCGCGGTGTGGCGCGTTGCGATCACGGCGATAATGAAGGGGCGATCGCTGATTTTAATCAGGCTTTGCAACTTAATCCTCACTTCGCTGCTGCCTACACTAATCGCGGTAATGTTTACCAAATATTGGGCGAGTATATCCAAGCCACTGCCGATCATGACCAAGCATTACAGCTAGATCCTAATTTAGCGGAAGCTTACCATAACCGAGGTAATGCCCGCTATGCTCTCACAGATTATCCCAGGGCGATCGCTGATTACAACCGCGCTATACAAATTAACCCGAAATTTGCTGGAGCCTACTATAATCGCGGTTTAGTTTACGCTCACTTAGAAGAATATCAACAAGCAATTGCCGACTTAGACCAAGCGATCGCGCTTAATCCCAATGATGTGCAAGCATACTACGAAAGGGGTTTAGTGCGTAGTGCTTTAGGAGATTATGAAGGTGCGATCGCAGATTATAACCAAGCATTGCAAGAAAACCCCACATTAGATTTAGTTTATGGCTTACGCGCCAACGTGCGCCGCCGCATGGGAGATTACCAAGAAGCCATTCAAGACAGCACCAAATTACTGCAACTCAATCCTTTATTAGCAGAAGGATATTGCGATCGCGCCTCTGCCCGTCGTAGTCTGGGAGACTATCAAGGGGCAATGAAAGATTATGATTGGGCTTTGATGTTTGATGCCAACTTAGCCACAGCTTACTATGGTCGAGGCATTGTCAGGGAGGCTTTACAAGATTATCAAGGCGCAATTAACGATAACACCCAAGCCATAGAAATTGCTCCAGATTTTTCTGAAGCATATTGTAATCGTGGGAATGCTCGCCGCCAAGTTGGGGATGAACAAGGCGCAATGACTGACTATAATCAAGCCATCAAACTCAATCCTGAATTAGTCGAAGCTTATTACAACCGAGGTTCCCTACGTTACGCTTGGGAAGATTATGAAGGCGCAGTTGCCGATTATACCCAAGCTTTAAAATTCAATCCCCACTCCGCCGCATTTTATAGCGATCGCGGTAATGCCCGCTATGCCTTAGAAGATTATGAAGGAGCCATAGAAGATTACAATCAGGCGATCGCCATTGAGCGTAACTTTGCCGAAGATTGGTATAACAGAGGCCGCAGCTATTCTCTATTAGGAGACTTAGAAACAGCGCTGCAAGACCTGAACAAAGCCTTACAATTACAACCACATTGGACTGAAGCCTATCTTGTACGCGCTGATATTTACCGCAATCTAGGACATTACGAAAGAGCAATTACAGATTTCCAAGAATCTGCACATCTATATTACAAGGAAGGAAATACCCAATATTATCGAGAAATTCTCAACTTGATCGCTGAACTTCAACAATAGTATCCCTGTCATTGATCATCACGGTTTCCTGAAATTACTAGGGTATTTGGGTCTTTCAATTTTTCTTTGTACAGATTAAATTCATATAAGGTGTTTTAGGACATCCAAAAATTAAATTACTCAATTCCTGCATCTATACGACTATCAAATTTATTCTCCCTCTGCTCCCCTGCTCAAGGGAGCGATTGATTTCGTATTTCCAAGCCCCTTTAGGCGCGCCAAGTTTCTGACTTACGAAGTTGAACGCCTAAAACACTGCCATTAATAGTGCGTTACACTAAGTTTTCACTAAAGTGTAGCGCGCAATAGCACACCCTACAGATTTAAGATTTACTTTATCAATTAATTCTCAGAACTTAGGACTCAAGATGACTGAAGTCACAGCGCCTCGTTCAGACACCCGCATTCAGGAACTCTTGCCGAACATACATTATCAGGTGGCAATGCCTCAACCAGAAACACATCTGTTTGAGGTGACTTTGCACCTTGTTAACTACACATCACCAGTTCTGGATCTCAAGCTCCCAGTCTGGACACCAGGTTCCTATTTGGTGCGAGAATACGCTAAAAATTTACAAGATTTTGCTGCTTTTGCGAATGGTCAACCTTTACGTTGGTGGAAAAAAAGTAAAAATCATTGGCAAGTAGATAAAAATCATGTTTCAGAGTTAACTGTTCGTTACCGTATTTTTGCGAATGAGTTATCGGTACGAACCAATCACCTAGATATAACTCACGGTTATTTTAATGGTGCTGCACTGTTTTTTAGATTACTAGGTTGGGAGCAGCAAGCAATTCGCGTCACCATTGTACCGCCCTACCCCCAATGGCAGGTAACTAGTCCTTTACCTACGGATGCTGAAGCCAGTAATACTTTTTATGCTGCTGATTTTGACACCCTAGTAGATAGCCCTTTTGAAATTGGTAGCCATCAAGTTTATCAATTTGAAGCTTTAGGAAAACCTCATGAATTAGCTATTTGGGGACAAGGAAATTTAGAACCAGAGCGAGCCATTGCGGATATCCAAAAAATCATCAAAGTAGAAGCAGATATATTTGGTGGTTTGCCATATCAAAGATATGTGTTTCTATTACATTTATTTCACCAAGCTTATGGTGGTTTAGAGCATAAAAATAGTTGCTCTTTAATCTATCAACGTTTTGGATTTCGCGCTCAAGACAAGTATGAGCGTTTTATGCAATTGGTAGCACATGAATTCTTTCACTTATGGAATGTCAAACGCATTCGCCCCAAAGCTTTAGAGGTTTTTGATTACGACCAAGAAAACTATACGCCATCACTATGGTTCTGTGAAGGAACCACGAGTCACTATGATTTACTAATTCCATTGTGGGCAGGAATTTATGATAGTAAATCATATTTAAATCATTTGAGTAAGGAAATTACCCGATTTCTTACCACCCCAGGCAGGAAAGTACAACCGCTTTCTGAATCTAGTTTTGATGCTTGGATTAAACTTTATCGTCCAGATGCTAATAGTGGTAATTCGCAAATTTCTTATTATTTGAAAGGGGCAATGGTATCCCTTTTACTAGATTTGTTAATTCGTGCTAAACATCGTAACCAACGTTCCCTTGATGATGTAATGCGGCAAATGTGGCAGCAATTTGGCAAAGCAGAAATTGGCTTTACTCCAGAACAGTTGCAAACTGTAATTGAATCGATAGCTGGAATAGATTTAGGTGATTTCTTTAAGCGGTATCTTGATAGTACAGATGAATTACCTTTTAATGAGTATTTGGAACCATTTGGTTTACAATTGGCTGCAGAGCAAGAAGAAGAACCTTATTTAGGTATCAAGGTTAATACTGAAAACGGCAAAGAGATAATTAAGTTTGTAGAGGCGGGTTCACCAGCACAACAAGCAGGAATCGATCCAGGTGATGAGTTACTAGCCATTAATGGGATTAAGGTAACAGCAAATAATTTAAGCGATCGCCTCAAAGATTTCCAAGCTCAAGATAGCATTCAGGTGGCAGTTTTCCACCAAGACTTACTTCGTTCTGTAACGGTCACTTTAGCCCAGCCACGTCCTATCCGCTATCAAGTGATTTCCATACATAATCCTAATCCAGTTCAGCAAGAGAATTTGGCTGGATGGTTAGGGGTTAGGGTTTAGGGATTGGGGGACTGGGGACTGGGGACTGGTGACTGGGGATGAGGGAGAAATGTTTTCATAACTAGAATTCTTGCAAAAGTCGGGAAAAGGGGAAAGGGAGAAGGGTTGTGTATTTTCCCCTTCCCCTTTAACCTTTTCCCTTTTTCCACCTCTTGGCTATTTTCATGGAAACTGGTGGACTCAAATTTTGCTCAAGCAAATGGGGAACTCTAAATAAAGGTCATCTTTAAAAAGAGTGCTATGAGTTTGCAAACTAATGGTTCAGATTTACCACCAGTTTCTCATGATACAACTACCCTACAGCCAAGCCGCAAAGGGTGGTTGTCAACGATAGTTAATGGTCTAAGTATTGGTAATAAAATTAAACTAGGTTACGCTCTGGCGCTGGGTGTAGGAATTTTCGGAACTACGGTTGGGTTAGTTTTGGGCGATCGCTATCAGCAGCGGGCGTTGGACAAGGAAGAAAATGCCTTTATAGAACTTAATTTACTCTATCGTTTACAGACCAGTATTCTTCAGACTCGCACGCATCAACAACAACTAATTCCCTTAGTAGGAAAGCCTGAATTATACAAAGAGGAATATAGCCATATTATTCATCTACATGGCCCAGAGATTAAGCAAGTTTGGTCACAACTGGAAAGCTATACAAAAACCTTGAATTATGTAAAGAAAAATCATACTGATCACATCCCTCAATTGCTCAAAACCTATGATGGTGTTCCACACACTTACTTGAAGCAGCTTGATATTTTATTCCAGCAAATTGATTTATCACCAATAACCGCAGAAAAAATTGTTAGCACACAACAACAATTGTTGAAGTTTACTAATAGTGAATTAGCACTTAAATTTGATGGCATTTCTGATGAACTTGTCACCGTAATTAATGCTTCTTATGAAGACTTAAAAACTGCCACTAGTGAGTTTAATACAGCAGAAAAAATGCGGCTCCAAATCATACTTGTTAGCATCTTGTTATCAGTGGCGATCGCAGCGCTGTTAGCGGGGTTAACGAGTCGCACCATTACTCGTCCTGTTAAAGCCTTGACAAATATGGCACAACAGGTTACTCAAGAGTCCAATTTTGATTTGCAAATCCCTGTGACAGCAACAGATGAAATTGGGATACTGAGTGATAGTTTTAATCAAGTTTTACAAAAAGTCAAAAGCCTACTAGAAGAGCAAAAAGCCGCAGCTATCCGTCAGCAGCAACTACAAGAAGCCCAGCTAGTTCAAAGTGAGAAAATGTCTAGCTTAGGACGAATGGTAGCTGGTGTTGCTCATGAAATTAACAATCCAGTGAATTTTATCTACGGTAATTTAGAACCAGCTATTAATCATGTAGATGATTTATTAGAACTGTTGCGAATTTATTCCCAAGAAATTCCTCATCCACCTCTAGCAGTGCAAGATTATGCTGATGAAATTGATGTGGAATTTGTGGAAGAAGATTTACCTAAAGTTTTGCAGTCAATGAAATTTGGTGCTGATCGCGTGCGTCAAATTGTGTTGAGTTTAAAAAACTTCTCTCGTCTAGAAGAAGCACAAGCCCATAGCGTAAATTTACACGAATGTATTGATAGTACGCTCTTGATTCTGAATAACCGCATCAAAAAAGGGATTACAGTTGAGCGTAATTATGGAGATATTCCCGAGATTGAAGGTTTTGCTGGTTCACTGTATCAGGTATTCATGAATATCCTCAACAATGCGTTAGATGCATTGGAAGAAAAAGATCATACTCCAGAACCACCAAAAATTGCGATCGCTACTGAACGCCAAGACAATAACTCTGTAGTTGTCCGCATTATAGATAATGGTTCTGGTATTCCCCTAGAAAATCAAGCAAAAATTTTTGAAACTTTCTTTACCACAAAACCCAGGGGTGTGGGTACAGGAATGGGACTTTCAATTAGTTATCAAATTGTCGTTGAAAAACACCAAGGACAATTAACCTGTAAATCAGAGGTGGGTAAGGGAACAGAATTTATGATTTCCCTTCCCATTCGCTTACAAACTGCTGAAGTATCATCTTTAAAGAGTAGTTCGAGTATATATCCCAGTTGTGAACTATCTCCTGTAAAAATTAATTTCGGATAGATTAACAGTTTCAAAAAATTATGCGAACAATACATGAATTTAATGCTCATATGTGCGCGCTTTGACGAATTATTCATGTGTTGCTTAGGGTGTAACTACTCAACTTTATTGAGTTTTTTTATAATTCTTCTTCTACTCAAATATAGTTTTGGTTGGTTATAACAGAACAGCAGGCTTTGGTAAGCAAGGCTACTGGTATGAATCAATAGTATAGAAAAAATACTGAGATTAGATAGCTGGCAACAGCTTAATTAGCCAATTCAGCCCTATTTTCTGTCAACAGGAGCATTTAGATGCCAAGGGAAACGACATATCTAGAGCTTTCGGATGGTAAGTCACATAAGTTCTATGAAGTCACAATCAATGATGTAGAGGTAACGGTACGCTATGGCCGAATTGGGGATGCTGGTAAAACGACTGTGACATCCTATGATACTTCTGAAAAAGCGCAGGCAGAAGCTAGCAAACTCGTTAATTCTAAGCTGAAAAAAGGCTATGAACGGGCACAAAAAGGCGATCGCAATAAGCAACCAATTTCTCGAAGCGATCGCCGTTTGGCTCGGTTAAATCATTTGCGACGTACTGGCTGGAAACCTTTGATTAAGCCTGCTCTTGATGCTCCCTTTGCATCTAAATATCTGGGCAAACCTTGGCTAAGTCCTGGTAAAAATCATCCTCATTGCCCTCGTTGTGGCGGTTCTCTCAACTTTCATTTTCAACTGAATTTGGAAGAATTACCTGAAAGTTTGCAAGGTAAATTAGGGACTGGACTATTTCAACTGTTTACCTGCTTCACCTGCTACTTACACTTCCCTGAAGCAGTGGCACTTCCTGAAGCTGCAAAATCAACACCATTAGAGCCGGAAATTAATGCAGAAGATGCCGCAAACCTCAGTAAATGGGCACCCTCTGTAATTCGCAATGGTTTTGATGAGTTTCATGGTCGTTATATGCTGCAAATTATCGGATGGCAACCCTTTGATGACTATCCTTTTTATGAAGAAGCACAGGAAACATACGGCACAGAATACAGCGAATACGAAGAAATGCTCATCTTCCATGTTGATGAAAATGACTGTGAATACTACGATGAAGACGACCCCGACAGACCAACACCAATAGATATTCAATTATCTTGGAATAGAACAGCAGATAAGCTTTCCGGGTGGGGCTACTGGGGACAACAGTTAGAGCATCAATATTGTCGGATCTGCAATCAACCCATGCAATTGTTTTACCAATTAGGTCACGGTATCGAATACGAAGGCAATACTGGATTGGATTACGATACGGATAATCTATTGCTAATACTTCAGTGCGCCGAACACAAAGATGAATTTAGTTGTTATGGTAGTGCCTTTTAGTCAATAGTTATTTGTCATTTGAGGTTTGTAATTTCTACTGTATTTCCTCAATTTCCTCTGATTTTTTATTAACAATAAATAACTATGCATACAGGTGCGATCGCTGTATTACTGTTGCTGTTTTTGGTGCCGTTTTTTTGGGTTAGTTATCAGACATTGATGAGATTTGGCTGGACATGGATGTTGCTATTGTTACCCATCGCCTGGTTAGTTGGGGTGTTTGTAGGAGCGATCGCAGCTTTGTGTATGACTGGAATACTTGAATGGCTAAGTAATCTCAATCAGCCACCTGCCGAATCGGGGTCAATGGGTGGGGTGGCTTGGCTTGGCATTTGGTTGGTTATAGCGTTGATAACTAGCCCTCTGTTTGCGGCTCTATCTACTTGGCTAACTGCAAATTTCCTATTGCCAGCATTTAGGAGATAGTTATGATTGAAAATCTGGCATTTTCACAAAAAGAACTCATTATCTCTCAAACTCAATCTGAGTGGCGCAATATTAGCAGCACGCCTTTGGATTTAGAGCAAGCAACAATTGCGATTCAAGCATTGTATAAATTTGCCGGATTAGCCCAACCAGAAATCCAGTTTGTTGAGAGTCCCGCAGCAGCTAGAGAGCAGGTTGAGCAAGAAAGTACACAGTCTGACTGTCTACTACCTGAGTTATGGGATTTGTTGCGTGAGGATTTGTGGCGATCGCTATCTCGCAGCTTAGGAACATTACAATCTGAGTTAACCCACCGCATCAGAAATCCGCTGGTTGAGCTATGGGAACGCTCTTTTCAGCGCATTATGTTGGATGCCTTGCATGGAATTTTGAGCGATTCTTTAGTAGATTGTCTGTTACCAGAATGGGGTATTTGCTGGGCAGCGATGTTTGCAGCAGCACATCGGCTGGGAGTGCCGCTAGAAAAAGACAAATACAATCTGTTTTGCAACTATATGCGACAGGTTGCTTGGATGTTTCCTTACGAGGGAGTGGCGATCGCAATTTTGCGTCCTCAAATTCGCTGGAATAGTGCCGGGGAAATTCATGGCGAAGGTATTCCCGCAATTGAGTTTCCTGATGGCTTTGGTGTCTATGCTTATCGAGGAATCAATCTGCCAGAAGAGTATGGCAAACTCCACCCAAAAAACTGGCGAGCCGAGTGGTTACTAGAACAACGAAATGCAGAACTGCGGCGGGTTTTGATTCAAGGTATTGGCTACGATCGCATTTGCCAAGATTTGCAAGCGAAGGAATGCGATCGCTGGCAAGAGTACACTTTACTGCAAATCGAGTCTGAGATTGATGTTGAACCGATACATCTACTAAAAATGACTTGTCCTAGCACAAATTTTATTCATGTGCTGCGAGTACCACCAGATATCAGTTCTGCCCGTGAAGCTATTCGCTGGGTAAATTGGGGAATTGACCCCACAGAGTTTGCAGTTCAAAGCTGATGTGATGCTGCTATGAGGCGATAAATTTCATCCTCAAAGTTCAAATTTCGGCAAAAATTATGCTTCAAAACGTTCAACCCTTTCTCCTGCAAAGAAGCTAGGTGTAGCTTGCTCTGCGGCAGTGTATAGGGAATTCACAATTCACAATTCAACTATTATGATGTTCGGATTTTTTCACTATCCTTCCCATGTAAACAGTTTTATTCCTCATGGGCATTGTTATCTCTGGAAAACAGGACTAGTGTGGCTCCACATTATTTCTGATGCGACAATCGCCCTGGCTTATTATTCTATTCCTCTGCTACTGCTTTACCTAATTTCTAAACGCAAAGATGTTCCTTTTAATGGAGTTTTTCTCTTATTTAGTGCTTTTATCCTTGCCTGTGGTACTGGACATTGGATGGAAATTTGGACGCTTTGGCATCCTGATTACTGGATTACAGGCGTTTTAAAAGCTTTTACGGCAATTATTTCCATATATACAGCATTTACATTAATTCACCTCATCCCTCAGGCTCTAACACTACCGAGTCCGGCTCAGTTAAAAGCTATCAATAGAGACCTTTCGCATGAAATTATCGAGCGTATCAAAACGGAACAAGCCTTACTACGCATTAGTAAGGCTGTGGAAAGCGTCAGTGATGCTATTGGGATAGCAGATGTTACAGGTCAGTCAATTTATCAAAATCCTGCCTTTATTAATTTGTTCGGTTATACAGTTGACGCACTAAATGCAGCTGGTGGGCCAGTAGCGGTATACAACAACCCAGCACAAGCACAAAGTGTCTTAACTACTATTGGTAACGGTCAATCTTGGCGTGGTGAAATCACTATGCAAGATGCTAGTGGTAAAACAATGCAAATCGATTTACGGGCAGATGCTATTAAAGATCGGACTGGTAAAATTATTGCTTTAGTTGGTGTCCATACAGATATTACTGAGCGTAAGCAAGCAGAAGCGCAACTACAAACTGCTCAACAGTTTATGTGTTCTGTGATCCAAGCCATGCCTATAGCAGTCTTTGTTAAAGATGCTACTGACCTGCGATTTGTTTTATGCAATCGAGCAGCTCAAGAGTTGGTTGGTGTCAGCGCTGATGAAATTTTGGGTAATACCGATTATGATTTATTTCCTCCACAAGAAGCTGATTTTTTTACCCAGCGAGATCAAGAAGCTCTAACTAGCAAAAAAGTTGTAGAAATTCCTGAAGAGATAGTTCACCCAAACAGTGGCGAAACCCGCATTTTGCGTATTAGAAAAACTCCCATTATCGATTCTCAAGGTCAGCCCAAATATTTGCTAGTAATTCGAGAAGATATCACAGAGCAGAAACAAATCCAGGCTGCACTCACAGCCAGTGAAGCAAAGTTCCGTAGCTTGGTAGAAAATGCTAACGATGCAATTTATGCCATGACACTTGATGGCATATTTAATTATCTTTCTCCCAACTTTACGCGTATGTTTGGATATGAAATCTCAGAATTTTTGGGGCAATCTTTCATACCGATGATTCATTCAGAGGATGTGCAAAATTGTATGGAGTTTTTTCACAAAGTTACCCAAACAGGTAAAAAACAAGCTGGACTTGAGGTAAGAGTTAAACGCAAGAATGGCACCTATGGCTGGATTACATCCAACACTTCCCCTGTAATTGATACTAATCAACAGGTTGTCAGTTTTCAAGGTATCATTCGCGATATTACTGCCCGAAAACAAGCAGAAGCGCAACTCCAACAGCAAGCAATAGAACTAGCACAGACTCTCAAACAATTGCAAACTACTCAATCCCAACTCATCCAAAGCGAAAAAATGTCTTCTCTAGGTCAATTAGTAGCTGGAGTTGCCCACGAAATCAATAATCCAGTTAGTTTTATTTATGGCAATCTAGCTCACGCTAACAACTATACTCACCAACTACTAAATCTAATTCAGCTTTATCAAAGCAACTACCCAAATCCTGTAGGAGAAATTCAACAAGAAATTGAGGCTCTTGACCTTGATTTTTTAATAGATGACATACCAAAACTATTTTCTTCTATGGAAGCAGGTGCCGGGCGTATCCGTCAAATTGTGGATTCTCTGAGGACTTTCTCGCGACTAGACGAAGCTGAATTGAAATCAGTAGATATCCACAAAGGTATCGAAAGTACCTTGATGATTTTAGATCATCGCTTGAAACTAAAGCCCAACCAGCGACAAATTCAAGTTATTAAAGATTATGGTAATTTACCTTTAGTTGAGTGTTATGCTGGGCCACTAAATCAAGTATTTTTAAATATTTTGGCAAATGCTTTAGATGCATTAGAAGATTCATTAATTCAAGGAAAACTTATACATAACCAGCCACAAATTAGCATTTGTACTCAACAGCTACCTAGCAAACAAATAGTTATCCGCATCAGCGATAATGGCCCTGGGATTCCCGAACAAGTTAGGCAAAAGTTATTTGACCCGTTTTTTACTACCAAAGCTGTAGGTAAAGGTACTGGTTTAGGTTTATCTATTAGCTATCAAATTATTACTGAGCGACATGGTGGGTCGTTACAGTGTATTTCCTCACCAAATGAAGGAGCAGAATTTATCATTGAAATTCCAGTTGCACAGACGAATAAGTAATAAGTAGGGCGGTGGATTTAAAGATAAATAGTTAGGGCTGTCATTTGTCCTTTGTCCTTTGTTATTTGTCTTTCTCTGGATAAAAATATTACCTGCTATTCTGTTTGCTTAATTGAAAACCCATCTATAGAGCGTTAAACTATTAAAGCTCCATCCCTAATATGGTTATTAGTGTTTTTCGCATCATCAGGTGTTATGAATAATCCCCTTTTAGACTACAATCCCAGTGGTGTTGGTGAAATTAATGGTAACCTCTTAGGTTTACCCTTCGATTACGAGTCTGCAAAATTGATTGTGTTTGCTGTGCCTTGGGAAGTCACAGTTTCTTATGGTGCAGGAACCGCCAACGGGCCGCAGCAGATTTTGGATGCATCGACTCAATTAGATTTATTTGATTTTGATAATCCTGATGGTTGGAAACAAGGAATTTTCATGATGGAAATTCCCCAAGATATTTTAGAAAAGAATGAATATTACCGAGGTTTAGCCGCAAAAATTATTGAACGCCTCGCCCAAGGGAAAACACTGGCAGATGCGCCAGATTTAACACCTGTGCTTACGGAAATTAATCAGGCTTCGCAACAAGTCAATCAATGGTTGTTTGAGAATTGCCAAAAAGCAATTAATGATGGTAAGCGAGTGGCAGTGATTGGGGGCGATCACAGTTCACCTTTAGGATATTTTCAGGCTTTAGCAGCTAAGTATCCTGAATATGGCATTTTACACTTAGATGCCCACGCAGATTTACGGGATGCATACGAGGGATTTGAGTTTTCTCATGCGTCGATTATGTTCAACGCCATGAAAATACCGCAGATTACCAAGTTAGTGCAGGTGGCTTTGCGAGATATTTGCCACGATGAAGTGCAAATAATTGACGAATCGCGCGATCGCATTATTGCCTATTACGACCCAGCTATAAAACAAAAACTCTATTCGGGAACAACTTGGATTGATTTGTGTCAAGAAATTGTCAGCCACTTACCGGAATTCGTTCACATCAGCTTTGATGTTGATGGTTTAGATCCTAAACTCTGCCCAAGTACAGGGACTCCAGTTCCAGGTGGCTTGGAGTTAGAACAAGCGTTTTGCCTGTTCCGCGAATTGGTGAAGAGTGGCAGAAAAGTGATTGGCTTTGATGTCTGCGAAGTCGGTGATGCTGAGTGGGATGGTAATGTCGGGGCGCGAATCGTTTACAAATTAGCGAATTTCATGGATTTATCGTGGCGATAAATCAGACGATTGCGGGTATAAAATCCCCGGTCGGTTATCATATTTCACATAAAAAAACAACTGCCTTTGGGCAGATGCAAAAAGATTCCTGGGTCTGTCAGATTAAAAACGTGAACTCAAATTACACTCACTGGAGATGAGTTTTTCGGTTCTACTCACCCAATTTGCCAAGTTCGCGGCAATCAAAGTGAAAGTCAATTGCAGATATCAAGGAAGAATTGTCTTCCTGAATCTCAAATAAAGTCCAAGTGACAAGGACTTTTGACTTCTGAACCATATACAGCTATGAAAATCGCACAAATCGCACCCCTGTGGGAACAAGTTCCGCCTGTAACCTACGGTGGAACAGAGCTTGTAGTGAGCCGTTTGACCGATGAACTGGTACGCAGAGGTCACGAAGTGACACTATTTGCATCTGGTGATTCTCAAACTCTAGCTCGTTTAGAAGCTGGAAGTCCGCGTGCTTTGCGTTTGGATACTAGCATTAAAGAACCCATTATGTATGAACTCATGCATGTTGGGGAAGTTTTTCAACGCGCTGATGAATTCGATATTATCCACTCCCATGTTGGCGTTTGGTCGTTACCTTTAGCGAGTGTTGTTTCCACGCCAACAGTGCATACCTTGCATGGTATCTTTACCAACGACAATACTAAGGTATTCCGGCAGTACAAGACGCAACCATTTATCAGCATTAGTGATGCTCAACGGTTGTTAAACTTGAATTATGCTGCCACAGTTTATAACGGTATCAGCGTCGAAAAATTCCCATTTTTTGCTGAACCCCAAGATCCACCATATTTAGCGTTCCTCGGACGCTTCTCACCCGAGAAAGGGCCACAACATGCGATCGCCATTGCCAAAAAGACAGGTTGGCGCTTAAAAATGGCTGGTAAAGTCGATGTAGTCGATAAAAAGTTTTTTGAAGAAGAAGTTGCGCCCCATATAGATGGTAAGCAAATAGAATTTTTAGGCGAAGTTAATCACGGACAAAAAGCTGAACTGTTGGGTAATGCAGCAGTTACTCTGTTCCCTATCACCTGGTGCGAACCCTTTGGGTTGGTGATGGCTGAATCTATGGCGACTGGTACACCAGTGATCGCCATGAACATGGGTTCTGTGTCAGAAGTAATTGCTAATGGCGAGACTGGTTATGTTTGCCAAAGTTACGACGAAATGGCAGATATGATTCCTAAAGCTTTAAAACTCAGTCGCCAAAAATGCCGCGAACACGTCGAGACTAGATTTAGCGTCACCCAAATGGTTGATGGCTATGAAGCAGTCTACGAAAAAATCGTTGGCGATCGCAACTTCAGACATTGGTTCAATGCTGCGATCAGAAACTCTTTAGAATCTCTCACATCTTTAAAACGCTAGTCAGAAATTTCTGTTAGCAAATCTTGCTTAGCTTTCAAACTTGCACAAACTAAAAAGTAATCAATCTACATCTGCTCCCCTAAGACGGGAGCTTTTATTTTTCCGGAATAAAGAACTACGTTACCAGTCACCAGTCACCAGTCACCAGTCATCAGTCACCAGTCACCAGTCACCAGTCACCAGTCACCAGTCACCACACCCCAGGCTATGGTTAAGCTAGATAAAGTCATATTTAGTATTAATAATGTCTAGTATTAAACAGCACGTAGACACTTTCGCCAAAAAATTTGTCCCATCTCATAGATTTCTGCGAACACAAGAATCTACGATTGACAGAATCCACGTTATTCAAACAGCGCTGGATGTGCAATCGATTAAAGTGCTGAACTGGAATATTGCTAAGAAAAATTATGACAAAACTTGGTTACAGGATTTCTTCAATATTCTTGAGGAATATCAACCAGACCTAATTTTCCTACAAGAATTCCGCCTAGATGTAGATGCAGAGAAAGTCGCAGAATTGATAAATATGAGTTGGAATTTTGCGCCTAACTTTATTGATGCTCATCATCAAAGTTACGCGGGAATTTTCACAGCAGCTAAAATTAGTCCTTTAAAAAAGAGAGCTATCATCACAAAACATTATGAACCGATTATTAAAACTCCTAAAGTCTCTCTAATGACTGAATATCCTCTATCTCATCACAAAGATAGCCTTTTAACTATCAATAGTCATTTAATAAATTTTGTAAATATTAGCAAGTTTAAAACTCAACTTCATGAATTAGAAATTGCCTTATCTGCCCATCAAGGGCCGATTATCTTTGCTGGGGACTTCAACACTTGGAGTCGCAAACGAGCATTACTTTTATATAAAGTAGCTACTCGCTTAGGATTAATGCCAGTAGCTTTTGCACCTCATCAAAGTAAGAAAATTAAACGCTTCTTGTTATCACCACCTTTAGACTATATATTTTACCGAGGACTCAATGAACAAAAAGCCAGTGCCAAAGTACTAGAACATATTAATTCATCCGATCACAAGCCCTTATTAGCAGAATTTAGTTATATAAATCCTGAATATTAATTAAATAATTATATATAAATTGGGAATGATTATAGATACTGGTGCTATAACTCTTTTTAGTGCAGCTACAGTTGTGGTTCATGCTTTAGGAATCGCCCATGCAGCTCATGCAGTCATGAATGTTCGTTCTTCTCAAGGAGCGATCGCCTGGGGAATTTCTTTAGTTACCTTTCCTTGGCTAGCTATTCCCTTGTATTGGATTTTGGGTAGAACTAAATTTCATGGATATGGAGAAGCCTTGCGCTTAGTTTATGCACAGCATCATAAGCTAGCTAGTCAAACCTACACTGATATTGCCAAATTTAAAGTCCCGCTATCAGACAAAATAGCGACTTTGCAGCCATTAGCCGAGACATTTACAGGGATTCCTTTTACATCAGGTAACGCAGCCGAATTGCTGATTGATGGTAAGAGAACTTATGAAGCAATGTTGAGTGCGATCGCCTTCGCCACCAATTATATTTTGCTGGAATCTTACATCGTTAATGATGACCAAGCTGGCAATGAGTTTAAAGAAGCATTAATTGAGAAAGCCCAGCAAGGAGTAAATATTTACTTTCTCTATGATGAAATCGGTTCTAATAAATTATCTCGCTCTTATCTTCAATCTCTACGAAAATCTGGTATTCAAGTTAGTGCTTTCCACACCACCAAAGGTAAAGGTAATCGCTTCCAACTCAATTTTCGTAACCATCGCAAAATCATAGTAGTAGATGGAGAAATAGGATTTCTCGGTGGCTTAAATATTGGCGACGAATATTTAGGAAAAAATCCTCGCCTCAGTCCTTGGCGAGATACCCACATGAGACTAGAAGGCCCGACTGTGCAAAGTTTACAAGCATCTTTTCTACAAGATTGGTATTGGGCAACTCGCAAATTGCTAGATGTAAATTGGGAGATTAAACCTAATCGGGAGCTAAATCAAAGTGCATTTGTACTTCCCACAGGCCCCGCCGATCATTTAAAAGCCTGTAATCTTTTCTTTGTCAATGCCATCAATGAAGCTCAAACTCGCCTATGGATTGCTACTCCTTATTTTGTCCCAGATGAGGCTACTTTAACAGCATTGAAACTCGCTACAATGCGCGGTGTAGATGTGCGAATACTCTTACCAAATCGCCCCGATCACTTATTTGTTTATCTCTGTTCTTTTTCCTACTATAACGAAATGGAGGCGTTTGGAATTAAACTTTATCGCTACAAACATGGATTCATGCACCAAAAAATCATCCTCATCGATGACGACATGGCAGGGGTAGGAACAGTTAACTTAGATAATCGTTCATTCTTCCTCAACTTTGAAGTCATGGGTTTTGTGGCTGCATCCCAATTTGTAGCCAGTGTAGAGAAAATGTTAGAGGATGATTTGGCGGTTTCTGTTGCTGTTGATTTTTCTGAATATAAAAGAAAGCCCTTGTGGTTTAAGTTAGCTGTGAGAATATCTCGTTTGTTGATGCCATTACTATGAATAGGGACTAATGATTATTCACAATATCAGTGAGTGCTTCATTAATTACATCATCGCTGACACCACGCCGTTTTAAACTTGTAATTAACGCAGTAACTGTATTGTTATCTAATCTTTCTAAGTCTGCACGGATTCCCTGCCCAATATACGCACGGATTAATGGTTGGTAGCCAGAAAAACCTAGTATTGGTGCGATTCTTTTCAGGTCTTCTACTAAGTCTTCTGGCATCCGAATTGTTACCGTAGTCATGGGGCGGTTTTTGTTTAAGCGTTGCTTTAATTTTTCAATTTTCATAGTAATCTCGCTCCTGTCGTGTAGCTTTACGAGCTGAAATAATTCGGATTACCTCGTCTTCAAACTCAATGTGAACAACAAATAAAAGATTCCATCGTGTATCCAATCCGATAATTGCATCTCTTATTTCATCATTCCGGCTGGCATCAACTACTTTCAAAAATGGATCGAAAAATGCTTCCGAAGCCTGTTGGAATGTTATCCCATTATGTTTGCTAGGATTTTGTCGAGCTTTTTCCTCGTTCCACACAAAAGTGATGCCATTCAATATGTAGTAGACATCCATAAATTAAAGAATAAGCAAATGTATTTACATTGTCAATACGCTTCCTAATCAAGTTGAGGACAAGCTAGTAACAGGTCTGTGAGAGCCAAGATACCTCTCTTTAAGTACTGTTCTCTTTCAACAGTTAGATGCACGCTGTTTATTAGGGTGTGATGCTATGAGAGGGAGCTTGAAAGAGTTTGGGGAAGGAAAATAGTGGATATCAGCAGACGGGATTTATTAAAAGTAGTTTCTACTTCTGGTTTGGTTGCAGCTGGGTTAGCAGGTGGAGAAGCATTATTGTCTAGAACCTCAGCCCAAAATACACCTACTCCCAATCAAACCAAAAGCGGCGAAATGATCTACAGAACCTTGGGACGGACTGGAGAAAAAGTTTCTGTGATTGGTTTAGGCGGTCACCACATTGGGCGACCCAAAGATGAGCAAGAAGGTATCCGTCTCATCCGCACTGCGATTGACCGTGGCATCAATTTTATGGATAACAGCTGGGACTACCATAATGGAGGTAGCGAAATTCGCATGGGTAAAGCCCTCCAAGACGGTTACCGTCAAAAGGTTTTTCTCATGACTAAAATTGACGGTCGCACTAAAGATGCTGCTACTAAGCAAATTAATGATTCCTTAAAACGGTTGCAGACAGATCGGATTGATTTGCTACAGCATCATGAAATCATCCGTATGGAAGATCCAGATCGCATCTTCGCTCCTGGGGGTGCAATGGAGGCGGTGGTAGAAGCGCAAAAAGCCGGAAAAATTCGCTACATCGGCTTTACCGGACACAAAGACCCATTAATTCACTTGAGAATGCTAGAAGTTGCTGCTCAAAATAACTTCCGTTTTGACACAGTGCAGATGCCATTAAATGTCATGGATGCTCATTTCCGAAGTTTTGAACGGCAAGTTTTACCCAGACTGGTAAAAGATAGCATTGGTGTGCTGGGGATGAAATCAATGGGCGACCAAATAATTCTCAAGAGCAACACTGTGAAACCCATCGAATGCTTGCACTATGCGATGAATTTGCCTACCTCAACTGTAATTACAGGCATGGAAAGTATGGAAATTCTTAACCAAGCATTCGAGGCAGTACGCACCTTTAAACCCATGAGTCAAGAACAAGTTAGAGAATTGCTCAATCGTACTCGTGAAGTAGCAGCAAAAGGTCAGTACGAACTATTTAAAACTAGTAGTCAGTTTGATAGTACAGCTAAAAATCCCGAGTGGTTAGGATAAATATAAAAATCCGTAATACCAATTCAAAATTCAAAATTCAAAATTAAGAAAACCATGTGTAGCAAGGGTTTTTGAGTTTGGATCTGTTGCTGAATTTTGGAGAATTGGTATAAACTCTTGTGGGGTGGGCATCTAAAACACTCTGATTATAAAAGTTCAAAGTACATTGGATGATGACTAAATTATTTATTAATAGTAAATTTTAGGATAATCAATCCAAAATCTAAAATCTAAAATCCAAAATTAATTAACCTCCAATTCTCTCTGCGGTAATGAGAAAGAATTGGAGGCTAATTCATGTATTTAATAATGTCAAAATGCGACTTTAATAAATTATTAACTGTTTGTTTGAAAATAACAAACAAAATAGCTGAAAATCTGAAAATTCCGACTTGCAAATGTCCTGAACACTTAATTAATAAATGACAGGTTAAATCAAAATAAAATTGAAAATCTAGAAACAGCGTACAAATTTGGTGTTGAGATTCAGTTTTTACTTTTCATAATTCAGCCTAGTTGTACTAGTGCGTACATTTGAACTTTGAATTTTAAAGTTGAATCTTGCACCTCATCAGCCTGTTTGAACTTCCAGATTACCGTTACGAATAGCCCATGCTAGGTCTAACAATTGAGTCCAACGCTTTTGCAGTTGTTTGGGGGTACATTTGAGTGTTTTAGCGATCGCTTGGTCGCTGTGTCTGGCTGTTTTTAACTGCAAAATTTGCTGTTGCTGTTCAGTCAGTAGACCTAAAAAGGTTTGCCATTGTTGAGCAGATAAGCCTAATCTATGCTCTAAACCAGCACCTAACCATTGATGTACCAATTGCCAATGATGCTGCTTGGCAAATTTTTCTACATGGTATTTAAAGCGTTGTTGCAGATAATCGCGCTGACGGCTGGTGAGACCAAGAATTTGGTCAATTTCCGGCGCAGACAAGTCTTGTAATTTCAAGGTGAGGTAATCTACACAGTCAGATTGACCTTGAGATTCGAGATAATTAATTAACTCAGTAATAACGCGATCGCGTTCTGATTCTTCTGAGGGATCGAAGTTAGTTTGGGCGATCATCTGGGATCTCAGCTGTTGTACAGCCGAGTTACGCTGGTAGGCTTCGCCTTCTTCACTCTTAGCAGACTCTACCGCCATTTCAATATCTACGGTAGTTTCTTGGGGCTGGCGACGAGCAAAGCCTTGGGCACGTAAGATAATTAACTGCTGACTAGCGCTACCAGGTAAATTGATGCGGCGCTTGGCATACTGTTCTGTAAATGCCATGTATTCCGCTAATTGTAACTGAGTGCGTGGTGTGTAATCTTCAGCTAGTTCATTTTCCCGGCGGAAAGCTTTGATAGCTTCGATATAAAAGGCTTGCAGAAAATCTTCAATCAGGTTGTAACGACCCTGAAATCCCATATCTGAGCCGGAAATAGTCACATGACGGTAAACCATAGCACCGAGACTGCTATGTAATTCTACCCGACCTCTGCGCGATCCCAGTTGGTAGTAACGCAGACATTTTTGCAAACGATGTCTCGCTAAAGTTAGCTGCCAAGCTTGGATTTCTCCCGAGGTTTGGATGCGGGCGCTTTTATCACAAATGCGTTCCACTTCCTTTGCTATGCGTTTTGCTACCGCTTGCACACACCCAGGTGCAGCTTTTACTTGAGCTTGGATTTCTTCAACTAGCAGTTGCATCAAAGTATTAATGTTACTGGCTGTTACTTCGTTAGTCGCAGCGTGGAAGTCAAAAGCGGATGTAGAAGTTGGTAGATTAGCAAGGTTAGCTTTCATAACTTTTTCCAGGAAATGGTATTGCACCTTATAACAATGTCGTTTCAGCACCTGAGTTGTTTCTTGATTGGTGAACATTTTGGTATTCATCATCAAGACTCCCTGTGAGCACCGCTCACATATATGACTGTAGGCAATCTGAAAAAGTTACAGGGAAGGTATTGTGTCGGTTTTTTCAAAAGCAACCTCATGACTAGTAGCACAGGGGGATTTACCATGTTCTAAAATCAGCCAAAACTCTTGCTGCGTCGAACTTTGCCGTCAGCTGCTTCTAGCCGTTCCTCACCCTGTATTTAGGACAATTGTTAAACTGGAGCTTTTTTAATTAGATTTTCCGAAATCGACGAATCAGGCTGTGAATTATACTCTCTAAACCCATGCTGCTGCTGCTTCCCAACCTAACCCTTGTCGTGTAATCATTGGCTGATCTCCAGTTAGATCTAATATTGTTGACACTTCATATGTGGGTTCTTCGCCAGTGTCTACAATAATATCTACCAAGCTATCCAAACGGTCAAATAATTCCACCTGAGACAAATTAGAATTGGCGTTAGCTTCAACTATCCCATCATCATCCTCATCTGGCGGCAGATGAGCTGAAGTAGAAATAATGGGATTGCCCAGTGCTGTCAGTAATGCTAAACATACAGTATGGTCTGGTACTCGTATGCCAGTAGTTTTACGCTTGGGATTCTGCGCTAGGCGTGGTACTAACTTTGTAGCAGGTAACAAAAATGTGTATGGCCCTGGAATCAGGCGCTTCATAATTCGATAGCCTGTATCACTTACGAACGCATAAGTTGCCACATTTGACAGTGAAGGACATAAAAATGTCAGTGGTTTGTCATTCGCTAGCTGCTTAATTTGCCGTACTCGTTCCACCGCCGATTTAGCATTTAAATCACAACCAATTGCATAGACTGTATCAGTAGGGTAGAGCATTACTGCGCCGCTAGAGAGTGCCGATTTTATTTCCTCTATTCGGCGGATTTGAGGATTATCAGGATGGACTGTGAAAATTTTTGCCATAAAAAGTTTAGGAAGGAAAATTGAGGGTTGTACATTGCCAGGAAAATATAAAATTGAATACTAAGGTAGGCAGTAAAGATAACTATATTTAAAACTGCTAAAACATCCTCTAAAGTTATTCAGTTGTCAGTTGTGAGTTATCAGCTTTTGTAATTTCTACTGTTAACTGATTACTATGTACTGATTTAGTAATTTTATATATGACCACACTTGTTTATCTTCAATGTCCATCGGGAATTTCCGGTGATATGTGTTTAGGGGCCTTGGTAGGTCTGGGTGTTCCCTTGGAGTATTTAAGTGAAAAACTCAACAAATTGGGGATAGCACAAGAGTACCAATTAAGAGCTGAATTAGTTCAGCATCATGGTCAGCAAGCAACTAAAGTCCATGTAGATTTAGTACATACTCACGCACACCATGATCACGAACATAGTCATCATCATGGGCGACATCTGCCAGAAATAGAAAGCATGATTCTGCAAGCAGAATTGCCACAAAGAGCAGAAGCTTGGAGTTTAGCTGTATTTCGCCAACTGGCAGTCGCAGAAGGGGCTGTACACGGCATCGCCCCAGAAAAAGTTCATTTTCATGAGGTGGGTGCCGTGGATGCAATTGTGGATATTGTTGGCACTTGTTTGGGATTAGATTGGTTAGGCGTTGGGAGCGATCGCGCAGGATGGCCTTTACTTTACTGTTCAGCGTTTCCCACAGGCGGAGGCACAGTGCGTGCAGCGCATGGACAAATGGCAGTACCGGTACCCGCTGTCTTGAAATTGTGGGAAATGCGGGGTTGTCCAGTTTATAGCAATGGAATTGAACGAGAATTAGTAACACCTACGGGAGCTGCGATCGCCACTACTTTGGCAAGAGACTTCGGTTCACCACCACCAATCACCATTAAGCAGGTAGGATTGGGAGCAGGTTCGATAAATTTGCCCATCCCCAATATACTACGCATGTGGCTGGGTGAAAGCAGCAGTTTACAGGCAGATATTAGCAATTACGGCGATACTAGCCCTACTCTCGAAACCATTTCCGTACTAGAAACCCAAATTGATGATTTAAATCCCCAAGCAATTGGCTATGTATTTGAAGCATTATTTGCCGCAGGTGCAGTGGATGTCTTCACTCAATCTATAGGAATGAAAAAATCTCGTCCGGGGATATTGCTCACTGTCATTTGTCACCCAGAAAATTTACTCAACTGTGAAGCAATTTTATTTCGGGAAACCACTACTTTAGGAATTCGCCGCGCAACTCAGCAACGGGCAATTTTACAAAGAGAAATTCAACAAGTAGAAACTGAATATGGCAAAGTCCGTGTTAAGGTAGCTTGGCAAGCTAAAGGTGTTCTCGCTAACGTGCAACCAGAATATGAAGATTGTGCAGAATTAGCACGCAAACATCATATTCCCTGGCGCGAAATTCAACGGCTAGCGCTGCAAAGTTGGTATCTAAAAACCACAAGTTAAGTTGTTCAAGTAAATAATCAAGCAAAAGCTAAAGGGGGAAAGGGAAAAGGTTAAGGGGAAAACCTTTAACCCTTACCCTTTCACCTTTTCCCGGAGTGACAAAACAGGGTTATTTATTGCAAACATAAAAAATAGGGCAAGCATTTCGCTCACCCTGAATGTCATTTAACCGATGAGTGATTTGGATGAATTTATCTCAGTGCTCTATTTACAGCATCACCTGCATCTTCGGCTGAGCGTTGCAGATTTGTTTTCACATCATCACCTGTACGTTGGGCATTTCTGCCTAAGCCTTCAGCTGCATTCTGAGTGTTTTCTTTGATATTTTCAAGACCGCGCTTGGTTCCCTTAGCGACACCTTCGCCTACTTCTGAAGCAGAACTACCAATATCATCACCCAAGTTTTTCACTCTTTGACCAAAGGGTGTTCCTTGACGATAGTTTTCTACATATTGTCCTGGGCTATCAATGCCTTTTTCATCGACGTTTCTTTGAGCATTATCCCGTAAACCTTTAGCTCTTGCTTCTGCTGCTTTTTCATCTCCACGTGCGCGGGGGTCTACATCACTAAAGTTATTCATACCACCTTGAGGAGAGGAGAGATTATAACTTTTTGTGGGATCGTAGCGTTCAGCATTGGGTGGTTGAGAACCTGGTTGTGCTGGCTGTCCAGCTATTGTAGGACGGTTACAAGCTTGTGTTACTAATAGGAGAATTCCTGCTAAGAACACTCCTACAATTTTTACAGGACGAAAGTTTTGTAGCCAAGCTGTGAATTTTTTCATTATGTTACTCCTTGCATTTTTTAACTCAATTATTGGACTGTAATTCCAATACTCAACCTCGGTCAGCAAATAAATTTCTTATCTGCCTACTGCTGGATCTTTTTGTAATTCAGGTCTCGCACTTGCTTCATCTGCTTTCTCTTTCAAAAAGCCAGAAGCTTCTTTCACTGTTTCTTTGACAGTATCAATACGTTCTTGAATGCGAGTGCCTACACTTGGTTCACGCTGAATTAAACCACCTGGTTCGGGTTGTTGAAAATTCTTTTCGGTAATCAGCGGTAATTCACCTTCTTTTATCGCTCTACCTGCTGGTGTTTCTGCACCAGGATAAAGTATTTTGGATTCTTGATTAGTGGCAATTAACAGTCCTGAAGTTGCTTCTAAGCTAGCTTGGTCACGTTCATTCGGGCTGCTAGAGTTAGTAACTTTAGGATCGGTGGACATTCTATAATTGGTATATTTATCCCCACCGTTTTTATATGGATTGTTTGCACCGCCAGCTTGTACAGCTGGATTTTGAGGATTTGCACCTTGTGCATTTGCTCCAGTACAAGCAGTACTAACTATCAAAAATAGACTGGCCAAACAGACAGTTAAAATTTGGCGCAGTCTTAGTTTTTTCCATAAAGCTGTCAAACGATTCACTAAATCCTCCTTGCAACTTATAAGCAAGCCTATTTACGCTGAACATTATTTGTTTGCCAGCGAAATTTTTGCTTGTTTTTAGTTGACTAATGTTGTGTTCAACAATTATCAACAATAGAAACTTTAAAAATGCTTTTCCTCTAGCGTAGGTCACATTTTCATGGCAACCAATACGTCATTTTTATCTAACTATGGAGAGAGATTATCTAAGATAATTAGCTTGCGATCCTGATGGTACCTATTATTAAGCTATTTAGCATAGTATATGCTTTTGCTTTTAAATTTGATTTTCAATTTATACTTTCTAATAAAAGCTTGTTAAAGAATATTAAATATTCGAGTTATGCTAAAGATAATTAGTAAAATACTCTTTGTTTTTTCCGGATTTAGCGAGTATGTTGACGTTTAGTTAACTGAGTTGAATGAAGCTAAACCCAAATAATAAACTTGATGTTAGGTTTCGTTTATTAACGCAGGTTCCGCAGTTTTCAGTTTTTGTCTTCCACTCAACCATAATGTTAATCAGCTGATGTAACATAAAATTTGAGATGTTCAGCCTGAGGGTATTTAACCGTTAAATTGCTGGAATGTGGAAAAAAATTTTACGTTGGATAATTTTCGGCGGAACACTAGTTTTTTTAGGGAAAGCCTTAAAAGATCACTGGCAAGAAGTCACAAACATCGAGATTGATGCGCCTGGATGGGCAATTTTAGCGATCGCTACTGGTGTAACTTTACTTGCACATACCTGGGCTGGCTGGATCTGGACATGGATTCTCAAAGAGTTAAATCAACCTGTAGTATCCATTCAATTGATTCAGGTATATCTCAAAACAAATATCGCTAAATATTTACCTGGCAATATCTGGCATCACTACGGAAGAATTGTAGCGGCAAAAAATGCTACAGGTTCTACTGGGGCTGCAACTTTAAGTGTCGTACTAGAACCACTCCTGATGGCTGCGGCTGCTTTAATTATCGTACTTGTATTTGGTACACAATTGACTGCTGCCAATACCAATATTTTGTTATTAATATTGCAATTTCTGTGCTTGGCTGCGGTGCTTTGTGCGCTTCATCCGTGGTTTTTGAACCCAGCTATTCACTTTGTACATAAATTGAAAGCCAAAAAGCTGGATCGACAGGCTAGCGACTCCAGCAGCAATCTGGGTATTGAACGCTATCCTATACGCCCTTTATTAGGAGAGTTGGGCTTTTTAGGGCTGCGTGGGGCTGGGTTTATCTTAACTCTATTTGCTTTGGGCCCTTTGAGTGCGGAGCAAATCCCTTTATTGCTAGGGGCGTTTAGTTTAGCTTGGCTACTTGGGTTTGTTGTTCCTGGCGCGCCTGGAGGATTGGGCGTATTTGAAGCAACAGCGATCGCGCTTTTGCAAAATCATTTTCCTGCGGCTGTCGTTATTAGTGCGATCGCTCTCTATCGTTTAATTAGTATTATCGCTGAAACCAGTGGTGCTGCCCTAGCTTGGCTGGATGAATACCTAGCTAAATAGTTCTTGTTTTTTTATCTGCTTAATGGGTAATTTTTATTCATCTATCCTTGATTGGGAAAATACCCGATACTCATCTATATTTTCCTGATTAAATTTTTGCACATCTGGCGAATTTTCATTGATTTTTATCAAGCTATATTCTACATTTTCGGCATAAATTGCAAAGGTAATATTAAAAAATTCTAGAAAATTAATAAACTTTTGGCATTCCTCTTCTGGAAACTTCTCATAGTATCTAATTAAATTGGCAATTTTAATTTCTAAATGGCTACGTGCGTTTTCACAAATTAATATTATTTTTAATAATAAAATTACTAATGTCAGAGGATGTCCTTGAGAAAGCAATAAATTAAATAAGGCTGACGGTTCTCTGCCATTTTCTATAATCAAGCAATCAATTAAGCGAGTACAAATTCTGAGGAATAAGTTAGGAGTTACAATTTTCTCATCAGCCTCTATCTTCCACGCAGATAGAGTTTCTGATAGCTGCTCCATCATAGTAGATATACAACCTTGAGATTCTACAGTAAAAAATAAATAACTTTGCAGACTTTTTTTAAAGTCTTTCAATTTTTGATTTTCGGTTTGTTTGACAAATATATGAGCTACATTTTCATAGCTGAAGCTACCTTTTTTAACTAAAATAATTTTAATTATTCGCAACACATTATCACCTAAAAGGCTAGGATTTTGGTAGCGCGATCTACTAGAAGCTGAAGATTGAGAACGAGCAATATACATTGCTAATTCAAATTTAAATTTGTCTTTCATTTGTCTAGAGAGCTTTCTGGCTACTTCTTGTTGCTCTTTGGGTTTCTTTTCGTCGAAAGCTTGCGCTGATAATAAATAAGAAGTGTAGCGATTAGCCCAATTGGTTTTGTTTGCTGAATTATTTACTTGTTTTTTATATTTCTCAGCTAATAACTTAATATTTTTGTAATCTTGACTATTAATAAAATTTTTTAACCAAACTTTGTGTGTTATGTCTTCAGGTTCATTAGTCAGGTTTTTATCTTTATAATCATCAAATAATTTAATTAAATCATGAATATATTTATATCGCCTTTGAGCTTCCCAATTATTTACTAATATGTAAAAACACCGTTTAATTGTATAATTAAAATCTTTTTCTTTCTTCATGAAAGAAATTCTATATAGTCCTGTAGATTTAGCTAAATTAGCCGAATCTTTAAAATCTATAAATAAACTTTTAAACTCTTGTAAAACCTCATCTGCTTGCCATTTTTGTACTATTGCTACGAGAAAGCTGTATAGCCTTTCTTGTGCAATTTGCAGATTCATCGGTTGAGACTTGTGTTTAACAATATCCTGCTCTTCCTGACTAATGTCTAAACCATTAATTGCCATACCTGTTTTCAATAACCAAAGCGTTGCTGATAATATTGTTATCAGCTTAACCTCGGCAACCCAGAGTATCAATCAATAATTCGTAAATTCGGTAATTTTTTACCTAAAATTCGGTAAAAATACTAATAAATTTATTCAGTGTAATATTAAATATTAACTTTTTATCCGTAGTTTGGCGGAAATTAGCTTAATTATATTAGTATGGGAAAGTTTAAATGCTTTTCGCTTTCAGCTTTCTCCAAAGAAAACTTTACGTACTTTGGCTGAATAGCACTCTTGATTTACAGCAGATTGTAACTTCTCTATGAGAGGCTATGCCAAGTTGATATACAATTGATTTTATTATAAAAGCGACACAGCTAGCTATGCGCTTTTATCACTGTGCTTAATTTGCCAAAAAATACTTTATATTAGAGAGTAAGAGTAACTTATCCACTCTCATATATACACAGTTAGCAAGTGTTTGAGCCACGCTCATACTTTGAGGCTAATTTATCTTTTCAGTTTTTTATGGGGGTGGTGGGACTTGAACCCACACGACCTTTTACGATCAACGGATTTTCATCCTCCCGCAGCTTTCGCTACTGCCTAACAGTTTTTACAACTTTAGGTTTTGAGAATTGGACTCTCCCTTTACCCTCGACTTAACGTTAGGGTAGCTCCCGTCGAGTCTCTGCACCTTCCCGAAAATTAATGTTTAAATAACATAAATCTTTGGGCTTGGCTCAGGATTGCCATGTCTGTAAACAGATGTAGGTTTCCCTGAGTTTGAGAGCTGACACTTGAAAGATTTCTCTATCAAGGCTCAGTTAACTAAGTCCGTAGCGTCTACCATTCCGCCACACCCCCCTATTTTTTACTAGGGGCTGTTTGTATTTCAGAGGATTAAAAAACCTCCTCATACATTCCACCATTAATTGCGTTTTTGTGCAACTAAAATTTTAAAAAATTTTGTTCACAACCAGCAATTTTACCAGCTTGGTAGCTTCGCAAAACATTTATTGCATGAACATCAATAAAATTATGCGATCGCTCTTTAGCTTTAGAAGTACTTTTGTTACCCTCACTTTAACTAGGCAGCGCCTATTAATTTTGGGTTACGCAAGTATTCTTTTGCCACAAGCCTTTCCTAGTTTAACACTCACTCCTACAAAATTGCAAGCAAAAATCCTAAATTAGTTTTTGGGTGTGGTGTTTCTCCCTCATCCCCAATCCCCAATCCTCAATCCCCAATCCCCAATCCTCAATCCCCAATCCCCAATCCCCAATCCCCAATCCCCAATCCCCAATCCCCAATCCCCAATCCCCAATCCCCACTTCCCTGAGTTCAGCCATTCAGCCTATGATGAGAAATAGATGTCCTGAACGTTCTTGTCTATCTTAGAGAAAGAATTATGATTGTAGCCCTGCTGTATTTGACTTTAGCTGGAGCTTACTTGTTAGTCATCCCAGTAGCTGTTTTGTTTTACTTAAAGCTGCGCTGGTATGTGGCTAGTTCGGTAGAGCGCACCTTTATGTACTTCTTGGTGTTCTTTTTCTTTCCGGGGTTGTTGGTTCTATCACCATTTGTAAATATTCGACCCCAGCCCCGCAAAATTGAAGTTTAACAATATTGGTAGGTCATAAATCTCATGCGACGCGTTGATGCTATAGGAATTGGCTTGGGCTTTTTTGTTGCTGGAGGTGTAGCATATATCGGCTTGCAGCTAGTAGGGTTAGATAGTCAAAAAGCTGGTATATGGAGCCAAGTCTTGCTAATCAGTGGATTGCTTGGCTGGTTAGCTACCTATATTTTCCGTGCGGTGGGTAAAAAAATGACCTACCATCAACAACGGGAAGATTATGAACAAGCCTTTTTTCAAAAGCGCCTGGATGAATTAACTCCCGAAGAATTAGCCAAGATTCAAGCTGAGATCGAACAAGAAAAACAAACTCAGGTGTAAGTAGGCGCGCTTTAGCCTATCTAGGTCAAGTTTTCTAGGGAAAAGGAGAATGGATAAAGGTTTTTACCTTCACCCCTTCTCCTTTCCCCTTTTTAATATAGTTATGTTGATGGCTACCGATTCAATACTGCTCGGTTAAGGATTTTCAACTCTTAATTTGGTTTGGGGAAAAGGTAAAAGGGTAAGGGTTAAAGGTTTTTTCTTGCCCCTTTACCCCTTCCCCTTTTGCCCTTAACCGACAAGTATTGGCTACCGATTAACTCTAAGTTCTGATTGGTCGTTTGCTCGTTGTCCGTTGTTTGATACTATATGACAACTGACTCTTGAATCTTGACCAATGACTGCCATTTCTGACTGCTTTGAAACTCTTGGACGCAATAAAGAAACTGCTTTGATTCCGTTTATCACAGCTGGCGATCCAGATTTAGAAACAACAGCAGCAGCATTGCGGGCTCTGGATCGCAGTGGGGCAGATATTATTGAACTAGGGGTTCCCTATTCAGATCCTTTGGCAGATGGCCCTGTAATTCAAGCAGCTGCTACCCGCGCTTTGGAAAAAGGAACTACCTTAGATCGTGTGCTGGAAATGTTACAAGCAACGACTCCCGATTTAAAAGCGCCAATTATTCTGTTTTCTTACTACAATCCAATTTTGCATAGAGGGATTGATAAATTTCTGCAGCAAGTGGCTGCTGCTGGGGTAGCAGGTTTGGTGGTACCTGATTTACCTCTGGAAGAAGCTTCAGGTTTACTTAAACCAGCGAGTGAAGTTGGCATTGACTTAACTTTGTTAGTCGCACCAACAAGTTCGGCAGAACGCATAGAAGCGATCGCTCATTCTTCACAAGGATTTATCTATTTAGTAAGTGTCACAGGTGTCACAGGTATACGCTCCCAGATGGAAACACGAGTGTCGGATTTACTAAATCAAATTCGTAATGTTACAGATAAGCCTATTGGCGTAGGCTTTGGTATTTCCCAAGTAGAACAAGCGCGTCAGGTAAAAGATTGGGGAGCCGATGCCGTAATTGTAGGTAGTGCTTTTGTAAAACGGTTAGCAGAAGGTACACCAGCCCAAGGATTGAGTGCGATCGCAGAATTTTGCCAAAATCTCAAGGCAGCTATCAAAACAAATAGCAATTAGTACAAATACTCATCTTGCTCAGACAGAAAAAGTAGATTAAAAATATATAACAGTGTAGTTTTTTGTGCCCTTAGCTGGTAGACAATTTAACAGGTATAATCTTGAATATTATTCAGTAGATATCATGCTGTAAAAAAACAGCTAAGATAATCGCTGTAAGTGTGATTATTATGTGAAGTGACGTACAAGAGCAAGTATGAGTGTGAGTGTGAGTAAGTTAAAAATGGTTATAGTTCAGTCGCAGTTAAGGGGCAGAGGCGATGAGTGAAAGTATGGCATTTATCGGCGGAGTTGCTGTGGCTGGGCTGGCAGCTCTCGTATTGCTCAAAGGAGCAGGTGGTAATTCACTACAACCTAACTTTGCTGCTGTAGCTCCGCAAATGCCAGCTACTGTGGTACAACCCCCCCAAGTAATGCCGCCACCACAGTATTACCCTGGACAGCCAGTGTATCCAAATCAACCGCCAACTGGCCCTAATTCCGATCAGCGAGCAGAATTGGAATCAGTGAAGTCGGAAATGGCAAAATTAAAAAGCGACAACGAGCAGTTGAGAGTGCAAAATCAACAACTCCAGTGGCAATTTCAAACTTACAACCAGCAACAACAACAGCAGTTATTTGCTCAACAAAATAATCAAAGAGCTGCTTTACAACCGCAAAATCCTTGGTGGTCTTCACCCATAGTTTGGGCTGTGGGAGGTATGACTCTCACCATTGGTGGCGGTGTTGTGGTAGCTGGGGTATTAGCTTTATTTTCTCCAAAACAACGTCCAGCCCGTACTGTACAAGTAATTCATCCCTATCAAGGGCCTACACCTCCTTTAGTTCCTGTCCGTCGTGCGGAGTTTTTGCCTCCCCGTTCCGAAACAAGACGTGTAGAAACACCAGAATACGACGAATTGCGTTAGTAGCTAAATATAGTAGTTAGCAGGGTTCGTAACTACCTTGATGTTAATTAGTCTTGACTAGGAAATAACTATAAAATAATAAATTCATATAAAAAAATAACTCACATCTGATTCCTAATTGGAATAGCAGCAGAAGTGAGTATATTTATGTAGTTAGTAATTCGTAATTCAGAAAAGTCAAGTTTTACTGGTTTTTGGCTTTAAATTCGTATTATTCCCAAAATTTTACAGATTTGTGGTTGTAAAAGTATTACATTGTTCGGGATTACCTGTTTGAATACCTCGTTTAAACCAACGGACTCTTTGGGCTGAACTACCATGAGTGAAAGATTCAGGAATTACGTATCCTTTGGCTTGACTTTGTAAGCGATCATCTCCAATACTGCTTGCAGCATTGAGCGCCTCTTCAATATCGCCTGTTTCAAGAATTTGGCGTGAGCGATTGGCATGATACGCCCAAACACCAGCAAAACAATCAGCTTGTAATTCTTGGCGCACTGAAAGTTGATTAGCTTCTACTTGATCTGCTTGACGTTGCAAAGATTGCACCTGTTGAGAAATTCCCATGAGATTCTGCACATGGTGTCCAACTTCATGAGCAACTACATAAGCTTGGGCAAAATCTCCTGGTGCTTGGTAGCGCTTTTTTAGATCCTCATAAAAGCTTAAATCGATGTAGAGCTTTTGATCGCTAGGACAATAGAAAGGCCCAACAGCCGATCGCGTAAAACCGCAAGCCGATTTCACTGCATCTGAATATAGAACTAAAGTCGGTTCTCTATAGGTTTTTCCTTGTTGCTGAAACAAGCTACTCCATGTATCTTCTGTATCTGCGAGAACAACGGAAACAAAATCAGCCATGCGATCGCTATTTGCGGAACTTTGGGTTTGAGGAGATTGCGAGTTAGGGCGATCGCTCGGTTGTTGTGTTTGCTCCCAAATCACACTAGGATCGCCACCCAACAAAGCAACTATCACAGATAAAATAACTGCTCCAATACCACCTCCCACCACAGGAGCCGAAATCCTAGTTCCTCGCCTGTCTTCAACATTGGTACTTCTTCGCCCAAATTCCCAGCGCATAACTTCAAGCCTCCAAATTACTTAACTCGGCAGAAGTGATAAAACTGCATATTCTTATAGCAATAAATCAAGAACAATTGCATACAGAAAACAGCATAATCAAGCACAGATATTAGTAGTTATAAAGATTAAAATCTTCTGCCCAAGGGAAAGCGAGCTTGTACCCCCAAAGAGTGAATTAAAAATTCAAAATTTCCAACTTCAAATATCATCAACCCTAAAATAGGTTTGCTTAAAGACCATTTATAAAATGTAGGGTGTGTTACGGCTACGAAAATATTTGTGACACAGAGACAATTAAATTTAGCCGTAACGCACCGCCTTAAATAAATCTCCAGTAGGGTGTGTTACGGCTACGAAAGGATTTGGGACACAGAGACAATGAAATTTAGCCGTAATGAACCGCCGCATCGATGGTGCGTTAGGCGCTAGGATAGTTATTTGGTGACAAAAAATATCAAAAATATGCGCCTAACACACCCTACAGTAATTTTATTTATTTATATAAATCAATCATGATGTTGATGAGATTTTACTAACCACGTCCCAAGCCAAACGTTGAATCATGGAAATATCTGTCTGGTTTAATTCTTCTAATTTTGTCTTATTATTTTCTTGTGTATTATTCGAGGTATTTTCGTTATTCGGATAGTTTAAGCCTTCAGGATTTTGACCATAAATTGTTGCATAAAATACGCACGCTGCTACATAAGATCCAATTGGGCTAGGGTGGCTATTATCTGGCTCGTAAAGATTTAAATTTTGATTCTGTTCTTGAACTTTTTGCCAAACTATTCCGACTGGAGCGACAATTGCATCTATTTCTTGAACAATTGTCATATATGAATTGTTGAGTGCTTGTTGTGTTTCTGGCTTATTCTGTCTTGACCAAGTGAGGTAAAACACAGTTTGAGCATTAATTTTCTTGATTTCTTCGTTAAATAAACGAGCATACTCATACATTAACTTCGGATTAGTGATAGGTAAAGTACTCTGTTCTTGTAATACAACATAGTCCCATTTTTTATTTCTAATCTTGTTGATTGCTTTACCCTGTTGCCAAAGTTGCTCTAATGTAGCGCCACCAATTGTTACCATTTCAGTTTCCAATTTTCTAGCAGCTTTTGCGGTGATAGCTAAATTTTGCAGCAACTTAGGAAGCTCGTGGTAATAGGTATAACTATTACCAATAAATAATACTTTTAGTGATTGCTGATGAGATTCTTGCAATAATTTTCTTCTAATTGTTGCATTAAGTATTGCAATGCCAGTAATCAAAAAGAATATGATTATGCCAACTATATACTTCATCTTTCTTGAGGAATAAGCCTGGAGAGAGAATTTTAAATGTACTGTCTGAGCAGAGAAGTTGCAAAAGCAAGAATAATTTTTATTTTACTGCCCAGATATAAACTTGTAGTTTTTATATTGGTTGAGAAACTTGAGGTTCTCAAAAGTAATGGTTTATGTGAAAATTGAAGGTTATTTTGCTTTATTAAGTTGCAAAGCTGATTAATTCCCATACCACAGACTTAAATAAGTATTGCTTATTTAGAAGCAACCTCTGACTTTTGTTAGAGGAATTATTATTTTTTTACAGTTAGTCTGGAATTTGTAATCAAAACAGATAATTTGCTTCAAAATAGGCAGTATTGCAACAGATTGCATTACTTAATCTCTAAAATCATTCAATTTTAAGTTGATGACATATAAAAAATCAGCGTATTTATCGTGTCATTAACTGAGTTTAGAGTGAGCCAATGATATTGCGAAGGTCTGAAAAAAATTAAGAATGCATCAACGGAGTATTGGCATGACAAATTTGATTTCTAACGCGATCGCTAAAATTAGTTCTCTGTTTCAGGGACTTCAGGTCAAGCGCTTTTTGGCTGTAGCTGTAGTTGGTTTGATTGTACTGACCACAAATGTTGATTCTGGACGCAGTAATGCACAGTTACGCCAGCAAGTTCGGGAAAGTATAGAACAAAATGATGCTCAAAGACCTAAAACAATAGGACAATGGAATCGTGAATCTCGCGAAACAGAAGGTAATCCTGGTGAGCGACTTCAACGCATTGGTCAACAATCAGGAGAAGCTTTGAAAGAATTTGGCTCCGGCTATGTAGAAGGTGCTAAGGAAACTGCTGGTGGTGTAAAAGATAGTGCAGCTCAAGCAGGTAGAAATATCTCTAACTCTGTTGGACGATAAGTTTAGTGAGTGCTGAGTGCTGAGTGCTGAGTGGGGATTCTCACTCAGCACTTATGATTTTCAGATGGGAACTTAGAATTTCGAGATTGGAAGTTGAAACTTCGAGATGGGAACTCGGAATTTCGAGCTTGGAACTCGGAATGTCGAGTTTGAAACTAGAAATGTCGAGCTTGGAACTAGAAATGTCGAGCTTGGAACTAGAAACTTCGAGCTTGAAACTAAAAACTTCGAGCTTGAAACTAAAAACTTCGAGCTTGAAACTAGAAACTTCGAGTTTGAAACTAGAACCTTCGAGCTTGGAACTGCAAAATTGAAGCTTTGAACTCGGAATGTCAACTTCTATGGTTGAACATTCAAGTTCAAAGCTTTAAATTTTAATATCTCAAGGCGAGTTGGCGAGATATTTTCTCAAATTGTGATGCTTTTAGCAGCAAGTGCCGAGATTTGCAGACAAGCTGCCGAGAAAAACGTTGGTTAACCCTTACTCTTAAAAGAGTCTAACCATTCTTTAACTTGTTCGCGAGCTACATCTCGACCACCAAGACCAAAAGCTAGGGCGATCGCCACTGCAATCGCACCAAGTAATAGCCCAAATGCTAAATTTACAATGTCGCTGGCTACGCCAATCTGTCGTAGCGCCATTGCTGAGATTAAAGTAATGATGGCAATCCGTGCTACTTGTCCTAAAATCCTTGCTTGGGCACTCTCAGAACCAGCAATGATGCTAAAAGCCAGATTTGCTAAGAATAGCCCAATGCCAAACACCACTAATCCCGACAAAATTCTGCCGAATATAATCAAGATTCCCGATACTAGTGCTGTAAGCGCGGGAATATTCAGGATATTGACAGCAGCTACCGTCGCAAATAGTAAGATGCCGACGAAGACAATAATACCGACAATTTCTGATGGGGTACGGGTGGGTGTAGATACTGGTGCGCCTGCTTCAGTGTAGACGGCTGTTGGTCTTGGTGATGGCAGACCCAGCACCGCAAAAATGTTGTTAAAGCCGAAACTAGTAAGGATACTTGTGACTACCTCAGAGGCAAAGCGCCCCAGGAAATAACCAATGATCAGAATGCCTAGGGCTGTAAAAATTGCAGGTAAGGCATTAAGAACCTGTTGTAACATGGCGATCGCAGGGACTGAAATCGCCTCAATTTTCAAAGCATTCAGTGCTGCGATCGCAACTGGAATCAAAATCAAAATATAAACCACCGTGCCGAGAATATTCGACAGTGGTTGTGCTCCCGTATTGGGGGAAAGACCAAAACGACTACCTAAATGGTCAATTCCGGTTGTAATTAATAAATTAGTGACAACACGGCGAATGAGACTAGCCACAAACCAGCCAACTGCCGCAATTAATGTTGCAGCTAAAATATTGGGCAGGATGGAAAGAATCTCTGTAATTAGAGCTTTGACTGGTTGTAATGCTTCCCTTAACCCCAGAGTATCTAAAACTGGAACCAAAAATAGTAAAAAGATGAACCAGTACAGAGCATTACCAATTGTCTCTGTGACAGATAACTGATTCAGTCCTGGTGTAGAGTCAGCATCCTGCGCTTGTTGATTCAAACGCTCATCAAACCTCAATACTTGCAGTCCCCTGATCGTCACCAGCTTCACAACGGTAGCTAATAACCAAGCAACACCCAAAAGAATTGCTGCACCAAACAACTTTGGCAAAAAGCCTGCAAGCTGATCGACAAAATTATTTAATGGTCGAGAGGCTACCTCTAGCCCTAAAGTCTGTAAGACAGCTACCGCTGTCAACAGAATAATACTCCAAAAAACTAAGCCGGAGATTAATTGCTCCACGTTGGGAACATTCTCACGGCCCGTTACTCCTGAAGCAATGCGGTTATCTATATCGGTGCGATTGAGGATTCCCCTGGTTACGGCGGCAATAATCGCAGCAATTAGCCAACCAATTAACAGGATTGCCGCAGCTCCTAGCAAGCGAGGTGTAAACAGAATTATCTGATCGAAAATTCCTTGTACCTCACCAATTCCTTGATTAACCGCCGATTGCTCTGGTGGTAGGCTTGGTGATTGTGCCAAAAACTGCTGCACCCTGATTGACCAACCAATATCTAATACCTGGGTTATTCCTAGCCAAGTTGTATTCATGGTTTTTCGGAATTAAAAGTTGATTGTTACGCCAAAACACTTCAGTGTTCTGACATGGATTGTTTGACTCAATCCTTTATCCCCGTAAGTTCACGAGTATTTTGCCTAACAATGTACCAGTAAAAGTATCTTTGACATTGGTATCCGGAGTAATTTTTAATCTTCAGGGTTTGTCATTTGTCATTTGTCATTTGTCATTCGTCATTTGGTGTTGGGTATTTGGTGTTTGTCCGATTACCAATTACCAATTACCAATTACCCATTACCAATTACCCATTACCCATTACCCAATCCCCAGTCCCCATTTTGAGTTACTCTAATTGCAAAAGCTGCATCAACCATATGCCCCAAGTTCTGGAACAATCGATTCAAATTAATGCCCCAGCTACGGTGGTGGAGCATTGTATTACCGATTTAACTGTTATGCACCGCTGGCTAAATCCGGTTTTACGTTGCGAACCTGTGGGCGAAGTTTGGAGTACGGATGTTGGTAGCCAAAGCCGTTTCATCATTCAAATTCCGGTAATTCAACCCACATTAAAAACGGTTGTCGCAGAAAGACAACCGGGTTTAGTGGTTTGGGAATTTAAAGGATTTTTCCAAGGACGCGATCGCTGGGAATGTCAACCCATAGAAAAGGGAACGCAGCTAATAAATCGTTTTGAGTTCGACATTCCTAATCCTATAGTTAGCTGGGGTTTCAATACCTTCGCCGCCGCTTGGACAAAACAAGATATGCAAGCTCAACTAATTCGTTTGAAACAAGTGGCGGAAAGGATGTGAAATGGGCATTGGGCATGGGGCATGGGGCATTGGTAATTGGTAATTGGTAATTGGTAATCGTAATTTCTCCCCTGCTCCCTGCTCCCTGCTCCCCTGCCTTAATCATTCCCCAATCTTCAAGTCAAAATCTGCACGTGCGAGCCTTCTTGATTTTTATCAACTTCAATCCGTGCTTGGAACGCCTCCTTCAAGTGGGGCATATGGGTGACGGTGAGGATACAGGCGAAATCGGAGGCGATCGCATTGATGGCTGCAATTAGGCGATCGCATCCTTCGGCATCCTGTGTACCAAATCCTTCATCGACAATCAACAATTGCAATGCTGCTCCCGCCCTCTGCGCTAAGAGTTTGGCTAGGGCGAGACGAATGGCAAAGTTAATTCTAAAGGCTTCGCCACCAGAGTAGGTTTCATAGGATCTTGTGCCTCTGGCATCGGCAATTAAAATATCTAAGGTGTCTATTAGCTTGACATTCTTCTTGGTTGATTTCCCATTGCGTCCGGCTTTTTGGGTAATAAATTGTACGTGCAGTTGATTGGCGCTGAGTCGGGAAAGTAATTGATTTGTCTCAGCTTCTAACTGCGGCAAGACGTTTTCAATCATCAGTGCTTGGATACCATTTTTACCAAAAGCTTGCGCTAATTCCTGATAGACACGTTGTTGCTGTTTGGTGGCTTGCAATTGCTGTTGCTGCTCCTCATATTGAATTTGCAGCGATTCTAGCTGTACCGCCAACTGTTCCAAACGCCCTAACTTGGAGATTTGTTCGTCGAGTTGTCGTCTGCGAATCTGAAGTTGCTGCTCTAATGTTTGAATTTGTGCCGTTGGGTTGGCAGTTTCTGCCAATTGCTCGTTAATGCTTTCAATTTGGCTAGCTAGGGTTTGCCGTTCCGCCAATCTCGCAGTTTTGGCTGCTGCCAATTCTTGCGATCGCGTCAGCAGTTGGGGATACTGTTGTTGGGCTGACTGCATTTGCTGATAGCGCAATTGCCAAGCTTGATTTTGCTTGACAGCCAACCGCAATTGATTGTGCTGCTCGGGGCTATAGCCGAGTTCTGTAATATAGCGATCGAGGGCGGCTATTTGTTGAGCGCAGTCAGAATTTACTTGCTCTTGCTGGATTCTGGTTTGTAATTGGGCAATAGTGGCTTCTAATTCTGGCTTACGTGCTGCTAGTTGAGTTTGACGCTTGATTGCGTCTTTAATCTGCCCTTGTTTAATTTCCGCCCACCGCCAGCGCTCGACTTCGCTACGGGCTAACGCATGGTCTTGCTCATTGTAATTGAGTTTTTGCAGATATTGGTCTAGCTGCTGTAGTTCGGCTTGCTTGTCGGGAGCGTAATCACCTAATTGCAGCGATCGCTCTAAATGCTGTTTTTCCGCTGCAATTTGTTGTAACTGTTGTTGCACATCGCTAGTAGCTTCCAACTGGGCGGCTAACTGTCCCCGTTGTTCTCGCAAGGTATCATAACTTGCTAATTTTTGATAAATATCTCTGTATTCTTGCCTAAGTACTTGAATCTCTCTATCAGATACAGCCATTTGTTCGCGAACTACCCAAAATTGCCCCTGTGTATCTTTTAATTCTTCTTCTGTTTTCTCCACCACCCGATTCCAGTGATGCTCATCAAGGGGACGTTCGCACAAAGGACACAGCGCATTGGGAGTCTGGAGCATTTGCAGCTTTTGCTCTAATTCTCCTAAGAGTTTTTCATAATCTCTTTGGTGCGCTTGTAGCCGTTCAATAAAATGTCGTCTTTCTTGTCCTTTCTCCTGTACCCGTTGCAAATAAACTCGCTTTTTCTCCAATTCTTCAATTTGAATCGCCACATCCATCACGGCTTGTTGCAGTTGGGGTTGGCGATGTTGCTGGCGTTGGAGTTGATTTTCTGTGGTTACTAGCTGTTCTAAGCGCGCCACCAAACCCGCATGGGATCTATCTATTTGGCTTTGTAAAGTGGCGCGTTGCTGTAATAAGGGAGAGACTTGCATTTGCAAATGATCGAAATGCGCTACTCGTTGACGCGCGGTGGTGAGTTGCGCCAAACCAGCTTCTACCTCACCAGATTTGGTAAGGGTTTGCTGAATTTCCCGTTCTTGTTGCTGCAAAGCTTCTAATTGAGCTTGAGCTTGTTGCAGTTGGCGTTCTATTTCATTAATTTGTTTAGTAAGTTGCTGTTGCTTTTGCTGACGGTTTTGTTGCGCGCGGGTAAATTCGGCGAATTTGTTAGCAAAAGCTTCTTCTTGGGATTGTAATGTTTGATATTGAAGATATCCGGCTTTAATTTCGGCTTCTTGGCTTAATATCTTTTCTAATTCCGCAATTTGACTTTTAACAGCTAACTGCTCTTGTTGCAGGCGATCGCAATCTTGAGTCAGATTTTGGTATTGTTGTCTTACAAAATTTAGTTGTTCTACTTTTGTTTGGCGTTGATGCTGTACAACCTGCAAACTTTGTAATTGAATCGTTTCAAAAGCTTGCACTTGTTGCAGTTGGTTGAGTTCTGCTTCTAACTCAACTTTTTGCGCTTGCGTTATTTCACGTTGTTGTAACTGAACTTTAATCGACTCTAAAGAACGTTCCAACTCCTCCACCCGGGCTTTAAACTGACGGGATGATTCCTTAGCGCGTTCTTCTAAATCATCATACTGATTCAGCTTTAGTAACTCCGCTAAAATTTCTTTGCGTTCCGTCGGGCGCTTCAGCATGAATTCATCCGCCCGACCTTGACGTAAGTAAGCAGAATTAATAAAAGTATCGTAATCCAGCTTGATATGTTCTAAAATCAAATCTTGGGTTGCCCTCACTCCTTTGCCAGTCAGAGGACGAAAACCATTAGGCGTTTCGATTTGGAATTCTAAAACACTAGTTCCACTCCGTACGCGGGTGCGAATCACTCGATATTTTTGTTGGTTACTTTGGAAAGTGAAATCAACCCGAACTTCTTTAGAGCCTGTATGAATAACATCATCTTCAGCAGCGGCGCGGCTTTCACCCCAAATCGCCCAAGTGATTGCTTCCAGAAGGGAAGATTTACCCGCACCATTGGAACCACAAATACAAGCTGTATGTAAACCGCGAAAATCTAAAGTTGCATCACGGTAACTGAGAAAATTTTTGAGAATTAGTTGTATTGGGATCATTGAGGCTATTGGGCCACATTTACTTTTAATAATTAACAGTAAAGATGCACTATCTTGTTAGTTTAACTATCTATATATGTTGATTCTAGCCTTGAAGACTTCTATTTTACAAAATTTAACATTACAATCCGCAGTTTTTTGTTGTTGCCTAAAGGATTTTTGTAAAGCGCAAAGAAAAATTAAACTCCTTGCAAGATACGCCTATATTTACCCCTGTTGGCTAAGAAGAAAGCTAGGTAAGCATATTTACTAGTTGGGAAAGTAGAGGTTTTTGATTTTTGACTTGTTTGTTAAGGCAATTTTGCTAAGTAAGTCTTCTTTTCGTTGAACTGATAGCTTTTTGTAAATTTGTTCGCGCTGAATTCCTCGCTTGGCATCCCATTTTTTTAATAATGCATCTAATCCTTCTTTATACAACTCAGAACGATTTGCTGGAAAATCACCTGATTCTTCAAAAGCTAAACAAAGTAGTGTTAGGAGTAGAGGACTTGCTGCTAGTTGTTTAATAAGTAAACCAAAAAGTTTTTCCCAAAGAGCGATTGCCAAATATTTGGTAACATAAGATACTTTTTGATACCCAATACTCTAACCAGCAGACATAGGATAGATTATTATTACTTATGATTAGCTAGTCGAGAATGCGTCAATATTAACCTGATGAAATATAAATGCTTTCAACTACTTGATATTTCCGCTGTAGTGCT
>NZ_JACJQJ010000034.1 GCF_014696615.1 Nostoc linckia FACHB-104
GCCTATTTTATTAAACCAGATTTTCGCCAAGCTTACTGCTTTAGGACGTATTCATAACGTTTCTACAGGCGTTGAACCCTCGTAAATTGGCAGAGGTATTGTTTATGCAAGATTATTCAGTGGGGATTCGCTCTCTAGCATTGAGCTTTCCCAACACTATATTGACGAATGATTATTACCGCCAGAAATACCCACAGATAGTTTCTCAATCGGAACAAAAGAGTTTGGCAAGGCTGTTTTCACTGGCTGACTCCACCCCCAGCAACGAATTTGACCAGGAAATGCTGCCTTATCTGCAAGACCCCTTTCGGGGTGCTGTTGAGCGGCGGATACTAGCTCCAGGTGAGTCATCGCTAACCTTAGAGTATCGTGCAGCACGAGACGCTTTGGAGGCTGGAAAGTTCTCTATAGAAGATATTGATTTGGCGATCGTTACCTCTTTCGGTACTGAAGAAGTTGTAGCTGGTAATGCGGCTTTGCTGGTCAATCAACTGGGCTTACATTGTCCCGCTTGGAATCTTAATTCCATGTGTTCCAGTGGGATAGTTGCACTGCAAACAGCTAGTACGTTAGTACGGGCCAAAGAGTACCGCAATATTTTGGTAGTTACCTCCTGTACATATTCTCGTCTTCTGGATGAAAGAGATACTCTCTCGTGGATAACTGGTGATGGTGCTGGCGTTTTTGTAGTTAGTGAACTGAAAGCTAACCAAGGAATTCTCGGCAGTAAAATCGTTCATTCAGCAGAGACTTGTGGCGCATTTCACACTGAAATTGCAGAAGATTCTCAAGGCAAGCTGCGATTATTTATGAAGACGGGCAAGGGAGCAAATCGAGTAATTAGCAACACTGCTGCTGATTTTGTGCAGAGATGCTGTGAGGGTGCTGCTGCTAATGCTAACGTGACAATAGACGAAATCGACTTCTTTATTTTCAATACACCAACTGCCTGGTTTACCAAATTTGGCGCTCGGATACTAGGCATTAACCCAGAACGCACAATCAATCTCTACCCTCAGTATGGAAACATTGGGCCTGTACTTCCCCTAGCTAATCTGTATCATGCCGCCCTATCAGGTAAGATTCATGAAAATGATTTGGTTCTCGTCTATTCGTTTGGCGCATCAGCAAATGCCACTGCAACCGTGATGCGCTGGGGTGATGTAGCTTTAGGCCCTACTGATTTTTTACAAAAAAGCAGTCATTGCGATCGCTTGCTTCAGTGTACAAACTCTACATTTTAGGGAACTTTACCGTAACTTTTCTGTATCGACAACCTTTGTCAATGGTTCTAAGCTGACAAAAAGTTCTTCTTACTCCCTTATCGAGCAAAAGATACATACCTTAAATTAGGTGTTTGCATACTTTTTTTGGGAGCCGATATTTTTTTGTTTAACTTCATAGCTATTTGGCAAAATAGCGGTGGTATTGGTGAATTTTTGGTCTTCTTTTGTATTCTTATAAGGTTGTATTTCTCATGGAAACATTAGCTTATACTCACGCTGCTGTTGATTACGAAGAATTCAATTCATCCTCTGAACTCAGTGTTTTTAGGAATATAAAAATTAAAGCACTCAAAGCAGTGAAATCTATTGCGATCGCGGCGGGAGGTATTACAGCAAGTGTAGTGGTAGGGACGGTGTCGCTCGCGTCAACGAACCCGATAAGGGAAAGTGCAGTCACAAACGGAGCCAGGGTTGTACCCTTGCATACAGGCTTCGTGTCGGATGATACGAAGGGGAGCGTAAGTTATCTGCCCATCACATCACTAGACAAAGCAGTCCTACCGAGACAAGGACACATGAGCAATATAAAGAGAAAAGAGACCACCAAAGCACAGGCAGAGAAAACCGAGAACATGCAGGATAGCTCATCGGGCAAGAGAGGGTACGGAAAGTTGACATTGGTGAATGATACGCCTATAGGGAGGGTCATATATTTAATGGCACCGTGGGAGGACCAGCCAACGAGATACGCGTACATGGCGGCATGTACGAAGCGAGCAATGAAAAATGACTACACAAATGGATGGCGTTACACTATGGATAAGAAGACATTTGAGAAAATAAGTGAAGTCAAGGATGGAATACTCATTGCGCGTGCGAGTATGCTCAGTACCAAGGGGTTGGCGCGCTGCCGAACAAGAGATGAGAGAGATAAAAAGAGAAGGGAAGTTGAAAAGGTAGCCAAATGGCGGATGGACAATTACACTGACTTGCGCGAAGTCACGAATCTAGAGGACGCGCTCGAAGCAAGTCGCAAAGGCTATCTGGCGACGGTGAACGTAGCGGAGTATATGCCGCAATTCAGAAATGTGGTGAAAAAGGCGTTAACAAAAGGGACACAAGTTCCATTGGACGATATTAGGAATCATATGAATAAGCTGAAGATGATGTTTCCGGATCTTAGTGATGGGTTAGATAAGATGCTAGAAGATCTGGTGAAAATATGTAAAAATCAAATGTGCGAAGTACAGGATGTTAACGCGGCTATGGGAATGTTAGGACAAAGAGTGCAGCACGCATTTGAACAGTTAACGGATCTGACTCTGGCAGTGTTAGGAAAGAGGAGAGAGAGAGGAGATGGAGCAGAAGAGGCGACAAAAAAATTCAAGGAATGGTTAGTAAATTGGGGGTACGCGGATGATTTCGACGAGGCAGTACTACAAGGATACTTGAAAAAGTATCTGAATGGAGAATGCAGCTTGCATCAGATTGCGGATGCACTAATGCAGATAAAAACGCAAACGAGCATGCTGCATAGTGCATTGAGAACAATAGAATGGTCTAAGCACCCAATGATAGGAGAAGGCGGAAGAGCGGAGGGGAAATATGCGCCTACACTATATGCAGAAAAGGGGAGCACGCGAGAACTGAACTTGCCTCCGTGTAACGAGTGGGCAGCGAAATCGCCCTATGACCTAGTAGTGAGGTTAAGACCTGGGAAGCAGTAGCAATCAGGCAGAGTGTTGTGATTTGAATCATATTTTGACGTGCGATTCGTTCAGCCGAAACTGGGAAAAACCCTTGGGATGGCTGGCTTCTCCGAAGTAACTAAATAATTAGTTACCTGCACTTAAATCCTTTGGAGATGACAATTTAATAATCATATAGGTGAAGGAAAGTAAGAAGCGAAAACCTAAATCCCTGCGCCTATTTTATTAACCCAGATTTTGCCAAACTGACATCTTTAGGTAGTATTCATCCCGGTCCTACAGGTGTCGAACCCTCGTATATTGGCAACAGTATTGAAATGATACAAGCTATTTTCCCTCATCGGTTTATATCCTTATACTGTATGTAATTCTGAATACGGCTACTAGCGGTTTCTATCAACTTGTCAAGATTTAAGTTGTAAGTCTGTATTCTACGTTCGCTATGTAAAGAATCATTTTTATGAGTAACCATAGCAATTTGGTGCCCATTGGAACTAAAAGCAGCAGCCTCAACGCGTTTATACAATGCTAGTTTTTCCAATGCTTTAATGCTATGTCTGGTATTTTCATCAATACTCCAGAGCATTATGTAACCCAACTGGTTGATTGCAGCTATTATTTTGTCTTCATTGTAAAATCTTAAAGCATAAATCTTAACGTCAGGGTGAGTCGGTTTACACACTGAGTGTTCAATCAAATCATTATAGACAGCACCTCCTTCAACAGGGAGTGAAAAAATTGATTGAAAATCTTCTAGATGCCAAAGTTTGACGGTGCCGTCCTCACTACCTGAAGCCAAAAACTTACCGTCATCACTAAAAGTAATTGCTGTAATGTTACCGTGCTGCCCGCCCAATGTTATCCATAACTTTGCATTAAAAGTATTTCGGTCTCTATTGAGTCGCCAAAGGCTTATAGAGTTATCATCACTTGTTGTCATAAATATATCGTTTTGAAGGCTGAAAGTTAGGCTATTAATTACCTGCTCATGCCTAACAATAAAACTAGACTGCATTGTCCCATTTCTAATATACAGCTTGACCTCAATCTCTTCATTTCTAGCTACTACTACTACGGTATCCTCACTGTTCAATTGAACATCACAAAGTTCACTTTCAATAGTATTTTCATTATCAATCGGTATATTCAATAGTTCTCCGCTTGATCGCCAAAACAATAACTTCCCGTGTGTATCTACCGTGGTAACGATTCTATTATCGTGGCTAAAGCGAACCTTCTGTACGTTTGTTGTCGTGTATCCTTCAAATCTATCTCTAAGAGACCAAAACTTGACTGTTTCATCATCGCTGCAAGAAAGCAATTGGGAACCGTTGTATGTGAAGCTAATTCTATTGATGTTACCTTTATGTCCCACTAACTTATATAAACGAGGGACATCATTATAACGATCTTTGGTTAAAGCATCCCAAATATTGATAATCCCATTGGTATGAGATGATGCCACTAACTTGTTATCAGGGCTGAAAGCAACAGCGTTTATACTTCCATCTTTCGTTTCTCTAATTTCTTTGAAATTATTATTCTTATCCACAGACCAGATGCGAAGTCTCCCATCTTTACCGACTGAAACTAAAGTTGTGCCATCAGGGCTAAACTTAATTTCTGTAATTGTGCCTTCATGATATGCATCAAATTCATCAAAATCCGAGATCCTAATATCTTTACTTGATTCCCCTTGTGAAGCCTGACCGTCAGGAACATGATACTCCTTAATTACTATAGTAGTTTTATTGTTTTTTTTATCACTGGAAACAAATGCAATCCGTTGATCTTTTGGGCTAAAAGCTACAGCATCAATATTATGTTCATGAGCGATAGTTGCCAAATATTGACCTCCCCGTTCCCAAAATATTATGTTTCTATCAAATCCAACAGAAACCAAAAAATTTCCATTAGGGCTAAACTTTATACAATGAACTATACCGATATGTTTGTTTGTATCACATTGAGTTGTATGAAAAGCACACCAGCCATTAGGTTTTCTCCTATAGAACTTAATCAGTCCTTCATTTCCGCTAGTAACAAGAATATCCCCATCTGGGCTAAAAGCTAAATCGTAAAACCCCTCTTTATTTTGCTCACAATTTATTAGATTTCCCTGCCAATCCCAGAAACAAATCTTGTCAGAATTGCCAGATATAGTAGCAATGACTTGCGCTTTTTGATTACAACTAAAATTCTTGATTTGAGATCCTATATCAATACTATTAATCTCTCCACATTCACTCAACAGCTGGTTAAATGTAATTAAGAAATCGAGTTCTTTAAACTTAGTAATTTCTACCTTGTTCAACTTATTATTCTGTAAAACTTTTCCAGCTTCAATCATCTTGACTATTGCATCAAGCCTATCGTTTGCAGTAAAGAGCCTTTGTGAAAGTTCAGTATAAAGCTCCAAATCTTTTTCTAATTTTTCTCTTGCTTGTATTTCACGGTACTCTACGCAAGCATTCATGAAATCTAGCTCTAGCTTGTTTAGCCAATTATTTTCACCTTTAGCTATCTTTTCTAACAATTGAATACGAGGGTCTTCTTTCCAGAGAAATTGATCCGCGTCTTGAGCAGAGTCTTTAGCATTCTTCCAATCAAGGGTAGGTGCAGCCAGACGCTTTTGTAGCACTAAATTTTCTTGCTCTACCGTGAGCCATTCCTTTAATAAACTCCATTCACGTATTAGAACATCATGAGCTGGTTCAATATATTTTTCTTCATATTTTTGTTCTTGATGGTTCGTGCCTCTTACAAATAGGCGAGCATTCACGAAGCGATTAGTTACTAATTTGCAGATTTCGTTGCTTTTGTCATCAGCATATACCAATTCAGCGTCTACAACTGCTCGCTTAGTTGGTACACCGCCATCAAGAGAAACCATCCGCAGCATCACCCAACGTAGCATTGTTTGGCGAGCTTGCACTTCTGAAGAATCTATCTTGACTGCTTGACCGTTTTTATCAAAGTCACATTTTAAATTATCGTATTCTTCAGTTGCTTTACGTGTGAGAGCTTTGCTAACATTCCCCAGTTTGTCATAATCTTCCCATCTTAGCGTTCGATCATTTCGCGCTTTTTCAACATACTTGCAGTAAAGCTCACTGAGGGTGAAAGATAAAAGCGGTAAGACTCCTGACGTATCGCCAATGTCATCAAGCAAATGATTAACTAAGCTTTTACCATTCTTATCTTCAAAATACAATACTTGTGCCAATGCGGGTTGTTCGATCACCTCTCGCAACTGCTCACGCCCCATTGCAGCTAGGGAAAAGCAAGCTTTTTTCCAATATTCTTGAAGTTGTTCGGAGTTCTCGAAGTCGTGCCTAAAATCATCCCGTAGCGTCAAAACAAGCCGAAGTTTCTTGGGACAGGATTTCAATGCTGCCTGTAATGCGTTTAAAAATTTGTTTCTGTCCTCCTGATTACATTGAGTGATTAATTCTTCAAACTGATCGATAACCAACAGTATCTTTTTATCTTGAGAACATTTTTTGATAAATTTACCGAACTTTTCGCCATTTTTTTGCCATTCTTCACTCCAATCCTGAATTTTTTTGCTGCACTCTTTATAGAAACTATTCAGTTGCTCTTGTTCTTCTGAATTTAGTAGTTGCTTTTGTTCGACGGAATCACTAGCTCGTCTAAGCTCTTCAAAATTATCTAAGACTAACCTGCTGCGGCTGAGTCCTGTTTTCCGCAAATTTTCAAGAGTTTTTTGTTCTATTTGCTCTCCACACAGTTCTTTTAAACGCTCAAAGTTCTTGATAATGAGTAATAGCTTTTCTTCTGGAGCAGTTATCCGCCACTGGGCAAACAAATTGTTTAAATTATTGTCGTTTGGATCTTTTTTACGTGCCTGACGCAACACAGCATCTAGCTGTTTTAAAGGCTCAAAATCCGGATCACTATCCTCTAAGGTAAGGGATAACACTGCTCTTGCCAGTGCTTTAAAAGGTGTAGATCCTGGTCGAATTGGTTCAAGTATGCGCCATTGTGTTGGATTCTCACGCAGTTTTGCAATCAAACCTGCTTTGACTAAGCTAGATTTTCCCGCTCCAGAAATGCCTAAAACAACAGTCAGTAGATGATCTTTAGAATCGATCCGCTCATATAGAATGTCTATCTCTTTACTGCGCCCAAAAAATAATCGGCTGTGGGCTTCTTCAAATGATTCTAAACCTCGATAGGGATTGTTATCTTTGTTGAGATTTATGGCTTCAGGCAGTTTGGAGGAATCGAACTCTCCGGTTTGAAAAAAGAACTCTCCCTTATCAAGTTTCGGTAAACACCAACTACGAGATATTTGAGGCTTACTCTGGTTTTGTGTCAGTTCACGTAATTTTTCACTTAAATGCAGATTAAGCTCTGTAACAGTTGTAATTCCATCCTTGGTATAATCTGCATCTCCTTTTTCTAAAGCCTTCAAAAGTAATCCCGCAAAAGGAGAATGCTCAGACTTCTCAAATGTACCTCGATCATCTTCGAGATTACGTACAGTTTCAAGTATATCTAAAGCTTTCTGATCGTAGGCAGCTGAGGTAATGACTTGTCCAACACAGTCTTGATAGCGTTCGTAGCGTTCTTTGGAAAGCTCTTCTGGACTGGAGCCAAGATCCCTCGTGCCAAAACGAAATGCCCCTGCATAGCAACAATCTAGGATAATTAGCAAATGATGACACCCAAGTTGGGTTAGTACATCATGAATTTTCTTCATCGACAGGTAGTTGTCATGCTTGCTTTTGTGTGCATTTTGTGGCAATAAGTAACCTGCTTCGCCATCTTCTCCTTGTGGAGCAGTACCATGCCCTGCAAAATAAAACAGCAATCTTACGCGCTTATTTTGACCTTGCTTAATTTTATCAGGCAATTCGGTTTTCAAGTAATTCCAAATATTGTTCGATGTTGCATCTTTGTCGATGAAAAGTTGAACTTGATAACCGTGCTTTTTCTCTAAAATATCAGCGAGTCTTTCAGCATCTAATTTTGCTGTTTTCAGTTCAGGGATGCCGTTCTCATATTTATTAATACCGATAACAACAGCAAGGTCGTCATCGAATGGGCGAAGATTTGGCGAAGATTCAGACATGATGCTATTTTCCTGTAATTGCTATACGTTATTGACTCAATGCTTGACTAACTGCTAGGGAAAGTGCGTTCAACCCTTCTTGATTTGTAAAGTAGACCAAGTGATCGCAGCCAACTTCGTAAATCTGGGGTTGGGGCGATCGCCCTTCTGGAATCTGCTTGATACTGTAAACTGTGGCAAAAATGTCGTTGTCTTGTCCAAAAAACGGTAGCGCCACTGCATCACTCATCAACTTCTGCATCAAGTTCACGGCTTTTGGAATAATCGAGGTATTGCCTGCCAGGATGGTGTAGGGAACCCCCGGATCGGGACTAGCGGCTAATGACTTGAGTAATTCCGATCCCGGCTGCATCTGATCTAGCGTGGTATCAATTGTTTCAATCGCCGCCACCAAACTTCCTATGACTTTCACAGGCCAAGCAACGGCAGTCAGGCTATTGAGTACAAGTGCCAAAGCAGCAGTACCCCAGGCTTGAACTGTAGGCCAAGGTGATCCCCCATTTGGAGTTCCTAACATGATTAGATGGCTGGCGATCGCATTACCGCCTTCCCGTTCGATAAACCAGCGTGCCACCAGTCCGCCGATTGAGTGCGCCACAATGTGAAGAACTTTGCCGTGATTGCCATCAAGTCCAACTTCTGCAAGTTTATCCTTCAAGCTGCGTGCATGGGTCTCAATGGATGTATTCAAGCTTTCATAGTCAAAAGAAAGTACCAAGTCATACTGATCCCCCAACGCTTGTTGCTGTCCGTTCACTGTAATTTGAGCATTGCGGAGACTGGGTAGCATACTCTCGGTATCACCAATAAAGCCGTGAATGTAAAGTACAATGTGCTTGGCTTTGGCGACTCTTTCCTTAACATTCTTTTGCTCCCCGTCATAGACAACCGTTCCATCAGGGCTGACGTTAACCGCTGCCAAAATCGGGTAGGGAAACTCTAACCCTAGCTTTTCGCTGACTACTTTTTGAAAGAAAATGCGAATTGCTCCGGTCAGGTTGCGCTCTCCTTGGCTCACGGGTTCTGGCAATCTTTCTAGCGAGATCTCAGTTTTACCTGCCCTCGTCTGTCCCAATCCTAAGGGCAGAAAGAATTCGCCGTCATGGGCGATCGCTAACACCCGCTCTCCTTCATCCAGGGTTGTATCGACCGATAGCTTTAGGGGTTGTTGGCGAGTTACTGTGGCGATCGTCTCTGCATCCACATGACTGAGTTCCAAAGCACTTAATCCTGGATCGCTGCCACGACTAATCGTAAACTGAAACGGCTGAGTTACCGTAGACTCTTCCCGCAAGATGAGTGGCAAGATTCGGCTGCCCAAATCTCGCGTAGATTGCGTGATAGTAGTTAGTCTTGCCTGAGCCTTTAAGCTGGTATGCGGTTGTAGCGTCACCCCAGAACCCAAAGAAATCCCCTCTCCTGTGATGTCGTTAGGAATGACTGTTGCATTTAACGGTCGCACTGTCGTAATGCTAACCTGGCTACTCACCCAGTCGTCGTAAAGTTCTTCTTCCTCAGGAATCGCTGCAAAATCACGCGATTGCACCCGCCGCATCAAACGGTTCAATGTTCCTTGACCTCGATGAACAACTCGTGCATCACGGGAAGGGGGTAAGTCTAACTTTCCTTGTTCGAGCAATGTGGCATCAAATTCAGCTGTACTGACAATCAGTTTCAGCAGATCTTTCTTTTCGGTGATTCCTTGCTCCCACAGTTCTTTCGGCACCTTGGCATAGATTAGCTTTCCCCCTAATGCCCAAGTTTCTTCTCCTGAAGCGAGCCAGACTCCACCACCATCAAACAAACTTGCATCCACCGCATACTGATCGGTCAAATCCAGAAGCGCACAGTAGAGGGATTCATTGCTGGTATTTTTGAGCTTAACCCTGAAAGTAGGTTGTTCCCACTTACCATTTTTCAATTGATACTCTAGGCGAATCTGAGCCTCTTGTAGTTCTTGCTCCCCTTGGAACAGAGACATTTGTACTGCACCAGGTTGAATGCGGCTCTTGGCAGGATTGGACAGTTCAGCGATATTTGTCCAACGAGCCATATGCTCCAATCGCTGAATCGCTTGCATGGCACTCGCGTCACTATAACCCTGAATTTGAGCAACCAGTGGGCGCTCGTCTGCGGGTCGGGAAATCAGATATTGCCTGTCACGAGCCAGTAACTTAAATTCTGCTGCTTCAACCGTAGTAACTTCCGCAACGTAAAGTGATGGCTGCCCCGAATTGATTTTTTGCAAAGCAGTGCGAGCTAATTCAATTCCTTCTGCATCCCCAGCCATCAAAATGCCTTTGGGTGGTAAAGGCAGACTGATGATAACTGCTTTATAAGTTGTTTCTGGATTTAATTTCTCGATGTCCTCGCTCCCAACTGTACTAAGTTGTGGCAGGACATTCTTAACTTCAGCAGAGCCAATGGCTGCTGACAATTGACGCAGTTGTTCGGGAGAAGTCTCAAAGGGAAACAATGCCAGTAATGTGGTTTTTCCTCCGGTGGGTTGAGGAATTCCATGCACTGCGCCACCATCGATCGCCCAACCACGATCTTTGTGATAGCTAACGGTGAAGTAGGGAGTGGCGGGGGCGATCGCGCCTCCCAAAAACGGCTGGTCTAGATCTTTGAGATTGGTAGCTTCAATTTGAGGCGATTGATCCGTCAGTTTTGAGCGCACTAAGGCATTGGTACGTTTAAACAAATCGCGATAAGTCAGGCTGCCATTGGCTTTTTGCAACGTATCCAGCAAGAAGTAGGAGAACGCCCCCCGATGCTGCCCCTCTCCGTTGTATTCTTTAGCTAGTTCGCTGTCGCGGCAAGCAGATAGGACAATGTGTTTGCCTTTCGGTAATGTCCAGCCACTGGGATTTACCTCTGGATTAGGAGAAGCAGCCGACAAGTTTTTGATGTCTTCCTCGGGGAAGATAAAACTTTTGAGGGGGCGTTTACGGCGATCAATGGAACTTTTACGAACAGCTGTGTCTGTGACTAAATCGCCACGAGTCCCTGTCCCCGAATGGCAACAGTCCAGAATGATAACAATGTGAGGATTTTTTTGGTCAACCTTAGCAATTAGCGTTGCCAGTTCCTTATCAGCTAAACCCCAACCATCTTCGCAGTTTTGAGAATCATAATCATAACAAACCAGGATTTCATCCATGCGATCTGGTTCCAATTCCCAAAACGCTTCAGGGGAGTCTTGCTGTCCGCCATGTCCAGCAAAGTAAAACAAGGCAACATCCTCACTGTCCGCTTGGCACAGGTGGTCACCGAATCCCTTAATAACAGCTTCACGAGTGGCTTCTTCGTTGAGCAGAGTGTGGAGGTGGAGCTGATAACCATCTGTCGCAACTCGCCCTTCCAGATACGCTTTAATTGCAAAGATGTCGTTGACACAACCCTTTAACGGACGGACTGGGCTAATGTAGTCATCAATGCCAACGAGAAGCGCATAGAGATTACGAGTCATAATTACCTCGAAGTTGAAGGGGGCAGAAGCAGTTTAGGGAGTTAGATAGTGCATTACACTTAGTTAACGCACCTTTGACAGTATTTTAAATTGTTAGAAGATTCCCTATTAATACTAGTGTTTTACTAAAGCTTGATGTCTGCAATATCTAAAAGTTCTTAAAAGTTCACTAAAAGTTCAGGTATTGTTACCTCCACTTCCCCTATCCCAGCAACCTAAAGACTGAAGATAACTATCTTGAGTCTAGAAAAAAAGCTAAATCTTGTTACTAGCTTTTTGTTAGGTTTTAAACCTATCAAGACGTAAAGCCGAAATATATGAACTCACGTCAACCAGTAGAATGAAAAAGCTCATTGCCACCAGATATCGCTAAAACTCGTGAGCTTATAATAGTAAATTCGCAATCAGAAAATTTTGATCTCAACAAAGCATTTGCATCTTTTTTTTACTTGGCTGCATTTACTTCTGTTAATAAGAAGGTTATCGTAGTTTTTGCGATCGCCCATTGTTGCCAATATACTGTTCAGTTTCAATCGCCCCTAGAGTTTTCAGAGTGGTAAGCGTGGCCTCAGTTAACCCAGTAACACCAGCAATCTTCATACCTTCGTAAAGTCTTTTACTTCTCAAACTTCTGATACATTCACCTGTCAAGATATTCCAAATCTTCAGCGTCTCATCTTCACCACTACTAATAAGAGTATGCCCCTCAGGACTAAAGGTAACTGATAAAACGGCTTGAGTGGGTTGCTGTAAAGTTTTGAGGCATTCACCAGTTTTTACATTCCATAACTTTACAGTTTTATCCATACTACCACTGCTGAGAATTTTACCATCGGGACGAAAGGCGAGCGATCGCACCCACCCTGTATGTCCTGGCAATGTTTTCAAGCATTTACCAGTCTTGACTTCCCATAACTTGACTACCTGATCTCCGCTACCACTACTCAGGATTTGTCCGTTGGGGCTAAAGGCAATTGACCACACCCAACCTCTATGTCCTGGCAAAGTTTGTAGGCATTTACCAGTATTGATTTGCCATATCTTTACTGTATGGTCATGACCACCACTAGCTAAAGTTCGCCCATCAGGACTGAAGGCCACTGACAAAACTCCGTGGTTTTGTTCATGTAAAGTTTTGAGGCATTGACCAGTTTCGACATCCCATAATTTTACTGTATGGTCATGACTACCACTAGCCAAAGTCCGACCATCAGGACTAAAAGCAATTGCCCAAATCCAATTCGAGTGTCCTGGCAAAGTTTGCCGACATTTACGAGTTTCAATATCCCAAATCTTGATCGTTTTGTCTTCACTGCCACTGGCGACAATACAAGCGTCAGGACTCCATGCCACTGACTTGACTTCATTACTATGTCCAATAAGTGTTGCGAAGCATTCGCCAGTGTTAATGTCCCACAATTTCACCGTTTTATCACTACTACTAACCAGCATTTGACCGTTAGGACTGAGGGCAATTGACCAGATGCCATTACCATATCCCTGCATAGTTTTTAAACACTGACCAGTAGCAACTTCCCACAGTTTCAAAGTTTGGTCATTACTACCACTTGCCAAGATTTGACCATCAGGACTAAACATCACTGCTCGGATCATACTATTGTGCCCTAGCAAGGTTTTCAGGCACTCACCACTACTGACATTCCAAAGCTTCACTTTCTGATCCCAACTACCACTTACCAGGGTTTGTCCGTCTGGACTGAATGCAAGTGACATCACCCAATCAGAGTGTCCCTGCAAGGTCATCAGACATTCACCAGTTTTCAAATCCCATAACTTTATTGCTCCATCGCCACTACCGCTAGCAAGTCTGCAACCATCTGGACTGATAGCAACTGACCAAATCCCTTCATTATGTTCTGGCAAAGTTCTTAAACATTTACCAGTACTGACATCCCACAGCTTCAGTGTTCTGTCCACGCTACCACTAACTAATACTTTGTTGTCAGGGCTTAAAACTACTCCTCTTACCATATTTTGATGTCCTGACAAAGTTTTCCCACACTGACCAGTATTCACATCCCATATTTTTACAGTCTTGTCATCACTACTACTAATTAATAGTTTCCCGTCTGAAGTAAACACGAGTGACCAAATTCCCTGTTCATGTCCCTGCAAGGTATTGAGACATTGACCAGTTGTGACATGCCAAAGCTTGATTGTTTGGTCTTCACTGCCACTAGCCAGGATACTACTGTCATGATTAAAGGCAATTGCTGACACCCAATCAGTATGGCCTTTAAAGATTTTTAGCTGTTTCCAATCACTAACTTGGTACAAGCGAATATCACTATTCATATCTCCAATAGCTAAAAATTTTCCATTGGGACTGAATGCTAATGATAAAACTCCACCAAAAGTTTCTGCAAACAAAGACTGCATCAGGGAAGCGTGGTTAAAATTCACATTATGTAAATTCACATATCGTAGGTCTGCTTGCCTAACAGCCAAATGCGAAAAATCATAGTTACTCAGATTGGTTCCCAGATAACAAAGCATATTTAGAATGTTTCCGGCTGCATAATTTTGCTCTTCTGAGAATATTTCTCGCAGCTTTAATAAAATTTTGTTTAGTTGATTTTCTAAGATTTGCTGATTTCTGAATATAGTTAATAGACCATCAATAACTGGTTTGAGTATCAAACGAACTTGAATATCTCTAATATAATCTTTCACCGTAGCTTTTATTAAAGCATGACTTCTGAATAAATCTAGGTTTTGAGTTTTAATTTCTGTCCAAATATTTTGAACAAATTCATTAGTGATGTATTCCATAACTACAGATTGTAAAGTAAATAAATTAGAGCTTTTCTCAACCAGGGAGCGTCTTACCAAAGACTCGAGAGCTTCTAATAATTGTTGTGGGAGTATCAGTGATACGATATCACTTTGCAATTCTGTGAATGAAACTGGCTGCCGATTAACTGCTAACCAATACATGATATTTTTTTCTAAATCTGACAACCGCGAAAATTGTTGGTCTAAAATTTCGCGTATATTACCAAAAACAGAAGTATTTTGGTTTAAAAAATCAGAGATATTGCCATTAAAAACATCTAAAATTGTCGTGCCAACTATCTTTAAAGCCAAGGCGTTACCTTGATATAGCTCTACTACTGCTTTTAATTCTGTCTCGGAGCCACATACTCCTTTAATTTCAAAGATTTTTTGCCCATCTACTACATTTAAACCACCCAGTTGTAATGAGCGAACTGGTAGCGCTTTTCCTTCCAGAAGGGCTAAGTCTTGTGGTTTTTCCCGTGAAGTTAGCACCAGGCAACTAATATGGGTAAGTTCTCCAATTTGTTTGATAAGTTGAGCATATTCTTCATAACCTTCTCGATAGGTTCCTACAATAGTGCCACTTTGTAAAATTGTCTCAGCATTATCGAGGATGAGAAGACAACGATATTGACGCAAATAATCAATTAATTTTGAGATTCTGCCGCCTATGGTGTTTGGGCAATCGGTTGCTAAAACCTGACCTGCGGACAAAAATTGAATTAAGTTAGCTAATAAGTCAAAAAGAGGTGGAGCATTGTAGAGCGATCGCCAAATTAAGTAATCAAACTGTTCCTCAACTTGTTGAGCTAGTTTAGCAGCCAGAGAGGTTTTGCCAATTCCCCCCATTCCCAACAGTGCTACTAATCGACAACGCTCTTCGATCACCCATTGGTTGAGTGTGTTGAGTTCTGCTGTACGTCCATAAAACACGGAGACATCAATCGCTTCTCCCCAGTCTGCTCGATTTGGAATTTGGGATTTTGGATTTTGAGTGGAATTCTCCAGAGTTTCCCCTGTTGTATTTACCTTGCCAGATTTCCGCCATCGGCGCTCTAGAGCAGATTGAAAGTTTTTCTTAGTGACTTTCTCTTCTATTACTTCACTCAGCAGTTTCCAAAGTTCGGGGCCAACATGTTGTTTTATATATGCGACAGAGTAGCAAGCTGCTGAAGCAATTTGTTCGTATGTTTGATGTTCCCAAGAGCCTTTGAGGATAGCAATTTCTACTTGACTCAGCCGTCTTCCTACCTTGACGAACACAGCCTCATCAGCAACTTCTAGCGCTTCCTCAAAGTTCATAGGCTAATATGTAAATTCTATACAAACTCTACCATAAAAGTAATTTTACCGGAACTTCACCGGAACTTTACTGTATCGCTAATTTATGGCGATCATTCTAAACTGAGTAGGAGTAGCAAGTAAAACTTCTTATTAGTAATAATATTTACATTCAAAAGTTTATGGAAATTGCAATACTAAAACATTTTTCCAATTTTTCTAATCTCTACGTGTGCCATTTTTCGAGACATAATGTATATTATTTTACGAATAAAATTAAGTTGTTCTGCTGACAGGGGAACTGTATTCAATGAGACACCCTATTTTTAATTTTACATTCTTCATTTAGCCTATACCCAGTGATTAGTCCTCACAAGATGGGCGCACCAACGGTATATCAGTTCCCAGTGGAGAAGCACAACAGAAGTTACTATGGGAAGCCGTTTGTTTGTTCTTTGGCAATCATGGGGAATAGAACCTACGGCAATTTTAGGACATTTTTTATGGTGTTGATTTGTGGAAAAATTGCACGACGAATGCATTTTAGCTAATTACTCATCCTGGCGATCACTTCTTTATGCAAACAGATCCAAGCTTTGTCGTTGATATGATCAGAAGACAATTTAACGGTAGTGTGAGGATCTAGGTGGGGATAATTGACCAATTACCCATATATATTTACAAAACGGCACAGCAATTGCGTTTTTAGTTTATTATCCAATCCCAAGCAAATGCGATTTTTTAATTAGATACTTAAACAAAATTAGTTACATAAATTCAAATGATTAAATTCTTTACCAGCCTAGAAACTCAGCAGAAATTTAGACTCATGATTGGTATTTATGTCATACTGAGAACCAGAAGAAAAGCTCGCTTAGAAATATTATCTAAGAAACTATTTTATACCTTTTCCACTTCAAATGCTATGACTATTTGATTGATCTGGTGCGTTATTAGAAATTAACTTCATGAGACATATTTATGTTCAAACAAAACTTTAATATGCATATTTTTTGGTGGTTTTTGGTTTCCAGCGTCAATATTTTACTTTTAATTATTTTTTACGAAACGATATATTTAAATGACATTTCAATAGCAATTTTTAGTGTCAGCAATATACTAGTAGCTGTTTTAGTCCGTAATGAACTGATTTTGCATTTATTGTATCGTTTGGCAGTATGGACTTCGGTAAAGATTGTTTATGGCAAATACTATCTCAATAGTGGCGTTCATTACATCGGTGGGGTTCACGCCTCATGTGCTACTTGGGGTTTCCTCTGGCTAATTGTTGATGTATTCCAGCAATTGGGAAACCCAAGCGATCCTCTATCAATGGCTACAGAAAGCGATCCTATATCAATCGTTACATCCAGTATATTGTTAACACTTTTATTTATTATTATCCTCACCGCTATTCCCCCATTCCGCCATAAGTTCCATGACACTTTTGAAATAAGCCATCGCTATCTGGGATGGACTTGTTTGAGTATTCTCGTCTTGCATCAAATTAGATTTCAATTTATTATCGTTCTCAACCAAGCTTATCCTCTAGAAACTTTATTAACTAATCCAGTTTTACTCATGATCGCGCTGATGATTTTCAGCATATTTTTGCCTTGGATAAGTGTGCAGTGTTTTGATAATTTTAGGATGGATTGTCCATCTGTTGGGGTTTTAGTTGTGACTCTTCCAGGAAGGGCTGACGTAGGGACATTTGCTAGAATTAGTCTAGATGGTATTGAATGGCATTCCTTTTCTATTGCAGGAACGAGTTTCAGCAAAGAAACGGCCGAATCAGAAATTCATCTAATAATCGGCGCAGTAGGTGACTGGACTAAAAATTTGATTCGGCAAGTTGAAAAAGGAAATTTGCCCAAACGATTATGGGTTCGTCGAGTCAAGCCTCCTGGTTTTATGTTCTCAATTAACGCTTATTCACGAGTAGTTGTAATCGCAACTGGAGCAGGAATTGCACCAGTTATACCTCATGTGATAGAAAATAGTCACAAACTTTGTATTGTGTGGATCGCTAACGAACACAAACAAACTTACGGCGAAAAGCTTTGGTCTTTGCTTGACTCTCATCCTCGTTGCAATATTTTCGATACAGGAATGCATGGTAGACCAAATGTAGAGCAGCTAGCTCTTGTCGCCGTTCGAGATTTTAGGGCGCAAGCTGTGTTTTGTGTATCCAACAAAGTGGTTACTGAAAAGGTGGTCAAGGCTTGTTTGGGGAAAGGTATTCCAGCTTATGGAGCTAGCTGGGATTCTTGAGGCTGCCGAAAAGCGAGTTTGTTGCTTAAGGAATGAGATTACGTCCTGTACTTGTTTGGACGCTGGTTTACTAAATATCCTAAATAGTATGCACGAAAACTAACTAAAATTTAAAGCAATCACGGATTTATAAGCAACAAAAGTTTGACACAACTTATTTGGTAGTAGTGCTAATTAGAATAATGCTTCCGATACAGAAAATAGTTTCTTTTGTTTCATGAAATTAATTAAAACAGCTTCAGGAAAAATTATCCTTTCGATTCTAGTCCTTAGCTGTCTGTCTGTTATTGGAGTTAGGCTGAGACACAGCTTCTCTCAAATTCGCAGTGTACAAGCCTATGTTAATGGTGAAATCATTTTTGTGCGGGCATCCATTCCAGGCGAGCTAGAGTTGAAAAGCGAGAAAATTAAGTTGAGCAACCAAATTGAGAAAGGTACACAAATCGGTACTATTAAATCTACTGTCGAAAATCCACGAGTATCAGTCCTCAAAATTGAAAATCAGCAATTGAAAACTCGCCTACAAGATGCTCAACAGCAACTCTCTGGGGTAAAACAGCAAATTCAAAATCGAACTAAATTGATGAACTTTTTTAGACAACAAACTGTTACCCAGAAAATGCTTCAAACCAAATACGCCGATCAACAGATAAAACAACTTGAAGAGGAAATCGCTGGGGAACAAGTCAGAAAAAAAGTAGCGCTTGCTGACGCTCACCGCCTTGCTAGTTTAGCAAAGGAGGGGGCAGAAACCATTTCCAGATCTGAAAACAAAATTGCAGAAGCGCAGCAAGCCGAAGCTGTAGTAAAGGAAGCTCAATCAAGAATTGAGCTAGCCAAACTCAACTTAGAAGCAACGAAAGCCGGACTTCAGCTAGAAGGAACTCGCACCTTAAGCTATCCTGAAACTCGCGTTCTCGAACTTGATGTAGAGTTAACAGACCTAAAGGAACAAGAAAGAATCCTCTCTAAACAAATCCAGAGTATTCAGTCACAGTTATCCATTACCAGTAAAGAATTGCTCCTTCAACAAAATGTCTTAGTTATAGCACCAACAACAGGCGTGATCTGGTCAATTGATTCCAAGCCCCAGGAAATAGTCGAAGCTAATAAATCGATTATTCAGGTACTCAACTGTCAAAATCTTTGGGTAGAGGCGTTCATAAATGAGACTGACGCGTCGAAACTTGTCGTTGGACAAGAAGCCCAAATCAACCTTAATAACTCAAGTAATGTTCAATGGAAAGGACGAGTAGAGACAATCAGAGCAGGTACAGGTCGTTTTGAAGTTGGGCAATATGTTGTAGAACCACCACCAGAAATTACCCGCCGTCAACTACCAGTACGGGTAGCGGCAGTACGAATCAAAGTTGATTGGCAAAAAACCCCTAGATTTGACGATTTTTGTTTGGCAGGCAGGAGTGTAAACGTTCGCTTTGTGGATTCGCGCATAAGATGAAATTTAAACTACGAATTTATAAGGTTTCCAGCCTCTCTAATTCGTGCATAAAGTGAAATCGACTGTAGGGTAAAGGTTTGAGACAAGTAGCCAATTCGCGCATAAAGTGAAATTTTACATTTAATCACGGCAATTCGTAGTGTTTATGCCAATACTAGTGAAAATTTATACTTAATTTTCAATGTTATGTAGGAAAACTGCTTGATTATGGCACGAAGTGAGCGATCGCTCGAATGCTGGAGAGCAAGCTCATCGCACTTTAAAAGTACGCTTTTAAAAGCATTTGGGCTATAGTTAAATCAAAGTCGGAAAATTTCAATTTATCTGCGAATTCGCTACCTGTTTCAATCCGTTACGCCACAAGCAATTTCACTTTATGCGCGAATCTCGTCGTTTCAAACCCCTATAACTTCGTTGTTCAAATTTCATCTTATCTGCGAACCCACACCCACGCTAAGTTATTACTAGAGCGATCGCTCTTAAGGCAGGGCGTAACCCATTGCGCCCATATTCTCTTAGCATTACTCTCCTAATTGTTCAACTTTTTTATTTAATTGCCTGAGCAACTTTTGTAAACTATCTTTGCACTTAGTCAGAGCTATAGTTGCATTGTGCCTATAATAAATTAAGGCTAACTATAGCTATAAATACAGGTCATAGCACTTACAAAGTGTGTATCGCTTTTCTGACGCATTAAGAGCGATAGTAAAGACAACCAAAATTTATCGGCAGCGCAATAGGTTCTATTTTCGTTGCCAACATGCTCCATCTAAGATCGCATGTTGGTGGAAGTGTTGTATATCAGGGGAGAAGGTATTAATCGGAGTTTTTATCGTACAAAAGATAAGAGTACCTTATTTTGTGTTGTAGTGTTGTACTACGGTGTAATTTAAACCATAATATGAGCAAACAGTTTAGTTAATGGTTTCCAGCGTGGCAAAACTCACCATTGAAATACCAGATGAACTAGTCGGGCGTTTAGAACCTTTGCAAAGTCGGTTACCTGAATTGCTTTGGCGATTGTTGGATAGCGATCCCAAACAAACAACTGAGCAGTCAAAAGTTAATATAGGAACTGTAGAAATTGCCGAAGTTTATCTGGAAGTGCTGGATTTCTTAATTAAGCGTCCAACGCCAGAAGAAATTGTTGAGTTTAAAGTTTCGCCACATGCACAAATGCGGCTGCAAGTATTATTAGAAAAGAACCGTTCTGGTTCACTCACTCCAATAGAAATAGCAGAATTAGATGTGTACGAGCAATTAGAACATATGATGATTTTACTCAAGGCGCGAGCTAGGGAAAAGTAATCAAATAAGATGACATCTAATTCAATTTCTACAGAACTTAGGAAGCTGGTCATAAGTAGAGCTTCAGGACGCTGTGAATATTGTTTAATCCATCAGGATTATTCAATTTATACACATGAAGTAGATCATATTATTGCTGTGAAACATGGAGGAGAAACTGCGGCTGAAAATTTAGCGCTTTCATGCCTATCATGCAATCGTCATAAAGGTTCTGATTTCGCTACTATCGATGCAGCTACAGGAGAAATTGTCCCATTATTTAACCCACGTCGTCAAATTTGGGATGAACATTTCTATTTTGATAAAGCGAGAATTGAGGGAAAAACTCAGATTGGAAAAGCTACTGCAAAATTACTTCAGTTCAATATTCCCAATCGTGTGCTGCAAAGGCAAGTATTAATGAGCCAACAACAATATCCGTAAGTATTGATTGCATACCTGATTGAGTAGGAAAATTAGATTCAATTAATTGTTGTTGCAGTAGAGCATTGAGTAAAGCTAATTTATCGGGAGCATTATTTTCAGTCAAGTTACAACATTATTCAAAGTTAAGAACTAACACTATTCTTTTAATTAATTGAATAAAAAATGATAGAGAGCGCAGAATTTTTACCACCGATTAAATTAATTCCGATTGAAGATGCCACAGTTAATAGAGAGTCAGGAAGTAGTAAAAGGAATACTATAAAAACTCCGCCAACTGATATTCGGTGGGTGAAAGTATTAGAATTCTTACGCAGCAACAATCTTGCATCCAACAGCCGCAAGCTTTATGAACGCGAACTCAAGCGATTTTTGGGATGGACGCAGTTGCACTATCATGAACTGCGATCGCGTCATATAGGTTTGTACAAACAATACTTGATGGAAGAAGTCAGCACTGATGCAGGTAAACCACTTTCCAAAAGCAGTATTAATGCAGGACTTGCTGCTATCAAGAGTTTTTTCAAATGGTTGAGTCTCACCTACCCAGAGATGATGACTACAAATCCCACACAGGGGGTCAAGTTGGAAAAAGTACCTCTGCCACCTGCTCAAAGTTTAACAGCAGAACAGATGGAATCAGTGTGGTCAGCTTTGGAATATTTAGGCGAAACAAAGGTTCGGGATACTGCACTGGTTCATATTCTTATTCATGGACTCCGCGCTGGGGAAGTAGTGAATTTAAATGTCGGATCATTTGATGGTAAGCTGCTGTTCTTACCTGACACAAAGACCGCCCAACCTCGCTTGGTACCTTTAAGAAAAGAAAGTAGAGAGGTACTGGTAGAGTATTTGCAATGGCGAGAGGCGCAGGGAGAAGTTTTAACTAGCCTTAGTCCACTGATGATTTCGCATCATCCATCATATCTTGGAGAACGCCTTTCTTATCACGGTATTTACTTTGCTGTGGAGAAAATTGGGGAATTAGCAAGCATTGAAGACTTGCATCCTCATCAATTCCGTCATACTTATGCTACTGATTTGTTGTTACTAGGTGTAGACCCAACTCATGCCCGGAAACTGACGGGACATACTAGCGAGAAAGCTTTTCGACGGTATACACTTCGCAGTGAGCAAGAAGCGGCAATCTCTGCTTACTATCGTGCCATAGGTGAAGAGGAAGCAGAGTAGGAGATGCCCAAACCATTAAATCCTAAGTGTCAGTTGTGCGCTAAGTTACCGACTGCTAAAGCAAAGATGTTGCATGGAACCCAAGGAGATGGATGCTGGAATCCAAAGGTCTGCCATAATCGCCGCTCATTTTACCGTAGCCGAACTCAAGAGAATAAGAGCATTGATTCGATCATAGTCGAACCACCTGCCACGTATTTTGCTGTACTGTATTTATACAAGGAGCCAGGAGATAAACCATTACATGCCTTGGGTGCTGAACTATGGTTGGGGCAAAAACCCATTTGTCGTCTGGAACCAATTCACTGCTTTGGGCTGACTGCTGGCAAGATACGCACCTATACAGATAAGGTGTTGCAGGCTTTTGCTAAAGAATATGGTGTCTCGCTGTATCAATATAAGGATATGTTTGAGATTAGCCCCAACCACTGTCCAGTGCGTCCTTGTCCGCTACATCCGGAATCATAAAGATGACTACATACCGTCAATTAACGATTTGGGATTTGCTTGATGAAATTTCAGTTGCACCACCAAACTCTTCACTTGCTCCGGTGTGGCAATGTTTGGATACAGAACTCCCAGATTTATCTGTGGAAGCACAGTTAGAAACTGCTGCTGTTGCGTTTAATCAAATTGCAGATATCCTCAAATCTCGTGCGGTAATGCTGTTGCAGGATGTGCGCGAGCGCAATAGCCCAGAGGGGCCGATTGTCTGCACTGATATCTTTGCTGGGTTGGTGCGAACGACAATGCACCTTGATTTGGATGATTTGATTGAACCAACACTAGCGCAGACTTTCAAACCACATGGCCCGCATCAGTTTTCAAATACTAGCTCTCAAGGTGATTCAGTAGTAGCACCTGTGGAGAAAGAGAAAGTTTTAGAAATGTTGGAGGAAGTCAGGACTGTAGAAGATGTTCACAAGCTGGCGGGTGATGAAGATGTACACAAATGGCAAACTGCGATCGCTCGCTACCTTGCAAATAATAAAGATGAAATTTCGCTTCCTCAACTGCAACGTGCTTTAAAAATGCCGATGGTAGAGGTATGGTTGGGATTGCTGCTGGGTGGGTTTAATTTAGAGCAGCGTGGTGATTTTTATCAGAATCAGAATATTTGGGTAATAAAAAACGATAGCCAAAATAAATGAAATATTTTGAATGTGGGCAGATTATTACCTGGTTAATGTGGAAATTTTATTTAAGCTCAAGTAGTTAAAGTATTATCGTTTGCCACTTCTAAAAATTCTTGTAGTGTCCGCAAAGTTCGTTTGGTCGAATCAATGAATACTAATTTGATGCGAGCTTCAACCGCAACTAATGGATTGCCTTCTTTGATGATTTCAATTGATTGCCAAAAATTTGCTTGGTAGTTAGATGCTTTCTTGTCTGACTCTAACTTGGTATTAATCATTACATTTTCCAGGATAATTTCTTTACGATAATTAACTTCAATCCGAGCAACAACCGGAAGAATTTTCTGTTTGCCCTGTAAGTTATGTTGTTTTAGCCAATGCCAACGCCCAGTTTCTAAATACTCTAAAACAGTAGCATTGTTAACATGACCGAAACTATCTAGATCATTCGGACGTACCTGTAGTTGCAAGGAAACCAGTTCAAAATTCATTAATTCAAACTCTCTTAATTTGGATTTATTCAATTGGTTAAAATACTATTAGGCTATATCTGGATATTTTTCGGATAAAATCACTACAACAGTGAAAACTTAAGAATACAGGAATCAGAATTCAGGAGCCAGAAGGGTTAAATAATGAGGAGAAATATTTGCGGGAAAAAGAACTCAGTAGCCAGAATTCTGAATTCAGAATGACTAGTGGGGCGATTTCAAAAAAATTTTTTCTAGTTAATTTCCAAGCAAGACACCATCCTGCCTGATGAGCATCATCTGTAACATCCTCAATAACTATCAACCCATCTAATCCGATGTAGTAAGGTAAAGGACTAGCAGTAATCCAGCCATATGCTATTGCTTCAGAATCTCGTTCTTCAAAGGTAAAAACATCTAAACCTTCTTCTAAAAAGTAATATGGCAAATAACAACAAGGATACTCTCTAATAGTGGTTCTTTCTACAGAATATTTTTCCCACTTAAATTCAAATCCCTGTATTCGTCGATAATTATTCTCTAGCCAGTTATAAAGTCTTTTGCCGATTTCAAAAGCTTGAGGTTTACTGATACAGGCAAGCTTTGGAGTAAACATTTCACCATTAAAATGAACTGTAATATCCCAAAGTTCTTCCTCTTCAGTAAAATCTATATCCTCATCAACCTCGATAATTCCAGCTTTATATAAGTAAGCCGGCATAACTCTTTTCTCCTATAATACTAATTTTTCACTTCTGGGCAACAATTCCTTTCCTCAAAAACCCAACTCCTACGCGGTAACCTGTCTGTACTAAAGTATATAAGTAGTGTAGACATGGCTTCTATGGAACGCGAATCAATTAACTTCAAACTTCCCAAAACCTTAACTAAAGCACTCCGCACTGCCGCACGAGAACGTCATACCACTGCTACTGATTTAGTGATCCAGGGTTTGTATCATGTCCTGGGGCCAACTCCTGGTACAGAAGTGAGTGTAGAAACTCGTCTACACAATCTAGAAGCCCAATTGAGTGCGCTCGCTAATGGGCAAGAAGTTGGTATAGAATCTGGTGTAGAAAATAGCTTACAGCAAAGACTTTCACTGTTAGATCAAAAAACCGAAGCCATTGCCCAACGCTTAGCAAAAATAGAAGGAGCAATTTCTGTCCTCTCTGGGCGCTCATATCCTAGCGCTAAGCGCAAATCAAATAATTACCACCCACCACAACTAGAACTTCAACCATTACCAGCCCAAAACTTAGCCTCAAGACTAGGTTTAACAGCGTCATATCTTGTAGACCACTTTGAAAAACTTTCCACCAAAGATTTCATCAGTTGGACTCGTAACCGCGACCCAAGAAGCATTGGTTGGGAGTTCCACCCAGAAGATGGTCTTTACCATCCAGTACCACAATAGTTTACAAATCCATCAACTTCAAAGCGCTGCTATCACTCGGTCTAGCCTTGAGATAGCGGTCAGTCACCGCCAAGTTGGCATGACCCAAAGTTTCCTTCACCAGCACTGGGTTAGTTCCTCGCTCAATCGCATGAGAACCATGAGCATGACGCAACCAGTGAACTGAAACCTTTTCACTCAGCCCAGCAGCTTCTGCTATCTCCTTAATAATTGGATGTAGATTTTGACGGTCGAGATGCCCTCCCTTCTGACTCGCAAACACTGGATCTGTCGCGAGTGCATTTCCCTTAAACTCCATCAATTCCGCCCATAGCTTCGACTTAATCAGAATAGTCCGGTTTTTGCTGCCCTTGGCCTTACGAACATAAACCTGACCGCTGTCTCCGCGCGAACTTAAATCTCCCCAAGTTAACTGACACAACTCATTAGCCCGTAACCCCGCCTGATACAACAGCTTGATAATCAACAAATTCCGACGCGCCGTGTATTGCCTTTTCGGTGTCTTCACTTGTTCCAATTTTTTCTGCGCCATCCGCACCAACAACTTAATATCTGCCTCATCCAAATAGCGTTCATTGATTGCGTCTGGCATTTCATTGAGCTTGAGCGCCATACCAACATTGAAAGGTAAATAACCAATTTTATGAGCAAAAGAAATCAAACTTTTAGCCGCCGCCAAATACATCCTTCTGGTACTTTCTGCTTGACCCTGAAATTGAGTTGCGTATTCCACCAAATCTTCATAGGTTACCTTGTTGAGAGGTTTCCCCAAAAACACCAGAAATCGCTTCGTATAACGCTGGTAAGCCTGTACAGATGACTCTGCCTTCCCTTCCAACCATAAAGCAATCAACTTCGCCTCCCCCTGCCTGGGAGATAGAGTAGCGATCGCCTGACGATAGTTGTTTACATGCACCAGCGACAGAGCCATTTGTTTTACTCACTTTTTAATCAGACACAACAGAAGTTTTGTCTGCTTTTATAAGGTCTGATTTTTATTTTCTCCTAATACAGGTACTTGGGATACATCTATCTTATTTATTAAGTAATGTTAAAGCAGCACTTACTTAGGTATTTAATGCTTTAAATGCTAAGTTATATACTTAGCAGACATTAGTGCATCAAAAACCATTAGATATAGAGCATATTTTGAAGTACGGGGAGACTCCTCGGAACTTAAACGCCCAAAACAACGGAAGGAGACATCACCAAGCACTCCCGTGCAAACGTGGTAAGCCTGGAAACCTAGCAATAGGGATATTAAGATATTGCTATCTTAAGAATCTGCTTCACTCAGTGAGCAGAGTGTCAACCTTCCATCGGTAAAACTTCCTCATCTAGCAAGGCATAAAATTCTGGAACAGCAGCATAAAGTTGCCGCAGTTCATGAGGATATCTTGCTTGGCACTCCAACACAGTCTCCCAGCGCAAAACTCCACTCCATCGCTTGAGAATGACTTTAATTGCGTCCACTCCTTGAGCAACAACAGAACGAAGCATTTCCACACAATGGAGTAGGGAAATGGGGTCAGTAGGAGGTGGGTCAAAATCCGTAGTAACCCCCCCCTGATCAGGGGAGTTAGCTATACATTTATGGGGGGGGGTGGATACGGGCTGTTGTTTTCGCTCTACAGCAGATTGGGGCTGCATGATCGCCTGTAATGAAGTGGGAGTTTTGCCAACAGAACTTGTATTCGACTCTTTGAAGGTACGCCCTTGTTGACGGTGAGCAATTACATGAAAAGCAAATTCTAATTCCTCTAGTGAAAGTGAGTAAATTTTCACTTGTTGACCGCGTGGCCCCTGTTTGCGGCAGGATAACTTGAGTCCCAGCTGCTCAACTAAAATAGCTAGTAACCAAATGGGTTCGCAGTCAGAGGGGACGGTAAAACCAAGAATTGCTTTAATATGAGCAGCACAATGTGAGGCAATCTCCCTCATATTCAGTAAGTCTGGGTCGGTTGCCGTCATCTCGCCCCCGGCTATCAATCGTTGAAGAATGTGATGTAAACCCAAATTGAAGCGGGCCAGCCAACGCGCCGAGTAATTCCCCCAGTCGATGCATAAAGGTAATTTTTCGCGTTCGGTGCGGTCTTTATCTGTGACAATTTTTGGTGGTGCTGGATATTGCCTCCCTGTTTTAGGGTCAACAATTGAATCGAAAGGTTGTTCTAAAATTGCTTCTAAGTCGGCAAGCGCACCAATTAGCCGACCACCCGCATCTTTTTCAACGAGTTGGGGGGTGACCTCCATACCGTAAGCTGACCGAATACGATACTTCTCGCACTCAAAAACTGCTTCTGGTGGCAAGTAATCTTTGCTCTTACGCTGACGATACTCAGTTGCTGTAATATCATTAGCCCTGGTAACAGCCAGATGATAAGCAGTATCCAAAACCGCCGCAGATTTTTTCAAATTTTCCAGGGAAAGCAGATCGTCATTACTCCCTACTGAGATAAATATATTGCCCATCTCTGACAGCAGCGAGCGCAAATCATCACGCAGATTATTGATAGACTGGTTGCGGTTGGCCAAAATTTGGCAGTAAGCCTCTAGCGCCCAATCTTTCTCTGCACCCCGCTTACCAGTTTGACGGTCAATTCGCAACAAAAAAGCCGTCATTTCGTTTGTTTGCAGTAAGCGTTCTTTAATTTTGGCGGCGTTAGTGTCTTTGTAGCCAAAGGGAGGGCGCTTTGCCACCCAAACGTGAAATGGAACTAAGGGACGATAACGATACAGCTGTTGGGCGCACTCAGTTGCAGTTTGGGAAACTCCATGAAACGCACCAAAAACCACATCAAAATGATATTGGGCAATGTCTACTCCAGTCCCGAGGCTGGGAGAGGTTAGTAAAGCATCAAGGTTTTTGACGGCGTTGGTAATATCTTTGATGAAAGCAATGTTTTCTTCAGCACCGGAGTTATCTGAATGAATAGACCAGATGCGTAGCTGATTTTTCAAGGCTTGCAGATTTTGCTCGTCAGCGCTATTTTTGTCGTCTTTTGAGCAGATTTGCACTGTGAGTGACTGTTCAAGTTTTTTAATAAAGCGCTTCGAGTCAGAAACTACCATAATTTTTTGCCCACTCATCAGCGCTGCTGAAATTTGAGCAACTAGAGCGCTGGAATTATTACCTTCATACCAGTAAATAGTCCGCTCTCCATTTCGCCACTCGTTTTTGATGATGTATGGGACTTCTGGTTGTGGTCGCATTGCTCGAAAGAAGTCGATGGTAACGTCGTCCATGTGAGCATCAGCTATGACAACCAGTGGAGCATTGTATACTATATATTCCAGTACTTCGATTATTGCGGCGCGATGTTCCTTGCAAGTGTTACTGTGCAAAAGGTGTGTGAGGTATTGGCAAGCTTCATCAATAAAGATGCAGCCGTAGGTGAGGGCTTGAGTGTTGAGCTTATGCAAGCTATCAATAGTAATGCTCAAAGCAGTAGCTTGAGCTAAGCCTACATAACCCAATTCTGAGTACATGGCAGTTTCTAAGCGCAGAGCCAGATTTTTCAGCAGGTTAACGCGATGTCCGTTGTTGAGGAATCTTGCTGTTGGATTTTGGTTACGCCACCAGCGCATGAGTTCAGTTTTACCTGTACCCATATCACTCCACAAAACCACAAGCCCTGATTGAGGAAAGCGAAAAGATGCTCTGCTCCCAGAAGAATATTGGGCACAGGTGAGAGAATGGCGGTAATTTTCGACTAGGTTTTTGGAGTCAGATAGATGGGTTGCTGCACAGCTAACTTCGTGCGACTCAAATTTTGGAGTCATGTCTTGGGGTTGCTGTAAAGCTAATTGTGTCTGACTCCCCTGTTTTAGGGACTGAGGTGGACAATGAGAATTAACTTTGGGGGTGAACAATTGTGCTTTTGCTTCCTCATCAAAATTGGGAATGTCCAAAGCTTGGGTTAGATATTTGATATTGACTGTCACATCTGGTTTATATTTGCTGAGTCCCCATTTTCTAGCACGATAGGAGCGCCGATAATCAGCCAGTGCTTTGGCATCATCAATAATTGCCAACAGTAGTGCTAAAGCATCCTTACCCCTAGAGACCACAAAATCATCAACACCTTTTTCTGGCCCTGGTAATAACGCCACTTCAGTTGTGCAACCGTATGCCTCAATTGCTTTAGCCGTGCGAACTGTTGCTTGAAAAACTGACCAGCGGGTCGAAGCTTTTGTTTCATAATCGAAGAGAATAATAAACTTGCGCCCGCTTCCTGCCAAGGGTACTAAGTCTGGATGTAAACGTTCATCAAAATCCTGCGATCCCACGCGCCCGTTCCAAATTCCCGGGAGTGCGAGCGCTACAAATCCATGACTGAGTAAACAGGCTGCTTTTTTCTCTCCCTCACAAAGAATGATGGGAATTTCTTTATGTAACTGCACCCACTCCCAAAATAAGCGTGGGTTGAGTCGGTCAAACAGACGTAATGCTAAGGGAGAATGATATCGTTTGATATTGTATCGTCGGGCAACTTGATCCCAAATACTGTTGGGGACATCAAAGTAAGTGACGCGGTTGGGTGTTTTGGGAGGAGATTCGTATTTGACGGGTTTGTTTTTCTCAAAATCAATGCGGGGATGATCTGGTTTGAAACGTCCCCACTCCATCGGAAGCCAATTGTTGAGTGGGTCTAGTCCATTTACCCACCATCCCCCCAATGTCGTGTGGGCATATTTTCTTAAGTATCCATCTCGTAATCGCCCATCGTTACGTCTGGCTGTTTGGGGTAGTGCGTAAAGTAAATATTCATATACTATTGAGCCACTAAGAGAACGAACATTGAGCGCAGTTAATTGGGGGTCAACACCTGAAGCTGTTACCCATTCAAGCCAATGGTTGTCTGTTAATTGGTCTTGACCATTCGTAACATTGATATTAATTACATTGGGAAGTGTCATTATTTCATCCTCCGATGATGATTGTGTTCATCGGAGCTACCCACTGTTTGAGAGGGTGGGGTGTAGATTGTAGTGAAGATTCTTCTCCTACTTCTTACTCTTTCTCAAGCTGAGGTTGTTCAGATTTGAATTTTGGCTTTTAAAACAAATATCATTGTCCAAAACCTTAAAATTTCATTACATAATTGAAGATATTTCTCAATTATTTTTCGCCAACCTAAATACCTACTTTTGAAAGGCCCCCTAACCCTACTCTTTGAGGCGAAAGTAGTGGCGTTAATATCATGTGTTACCAAAAGCTAACAACTTCATCTCAACTCAGTTAAGAAAAAGATTTGAGATTTATAAAAAACCAGTTGTGCTCCTTAAAAGGCTGAAATTCTAAGGAACGAAACTTAAGAAGTTAGTTTGGCATTCTTTGATACCACTTAATTAAAGTTACACTCACTTTACCTCTATGACGCAGACATTGTTACATTGAAATTGCTTTTATATTTGTTACGGTTAGTTGTTAACCGCATAGCGTATGTCTAGCGTGTGGGCAGCTAACCGATTTCTTTTTGGAGTGACTTGCCAAAATTCCCTAAGGTCAAGGTAATGCTTAGGGCGTTGTCAGTCAAAAAATCAAAAAATCAGTGCTATGTTTTAGCTCAAGGTCAAACAAAACAGCTTTTAGCTCGAAAAATTGATGATTCACGACATTATCCTCATATAAGAGGCATCTAGCCGAAAAATTTCTGCCTAAACTATTTGTGACTAGATGATCTAGCTATCAAAATGTTTTCCACCTACAGTCGGTCTAGAGTTAGGAGAAATTGTAGCGCTAGATGCCTTTTTTGCTATTTGTCTAAAAAAAGGCATACTACTCCATCCCCTATATGCTAATATTGGCAACAGGGGTCGGTCGTAAGGTATCGTTAGGCTCTAAACAATTTTGGTGTTTTCTTGACCGCCAAGTCCTTCGGACACCAATCCTGTTTTCTAACGACTCCCCTCACATTCTGGTTATCTCAATATATTGCTTTTGTCGGTTTCACCTCCTTCAAACATCGACGAAGACCATTTCTGGGTATCATTGCTTTCGCTAGAGTAACATGAATTGCTCCTGGACAGTATTAAAACGGGCTGATATCTTCCGTGTTGCCGATGATGTTGCAAATTTCACCAACCTCTCCCTAAAAGGGACGAGGATTGACCAAACCAATTTGGACAATGTAAGCGGTGAATAGCCCATTTGAGTTGCTAGATGTCACAGACTTCCGAGTACTTCCCTAGCCCGGATTCACTCTAAACCTGATTGGTACAGGTGTTGCGTAAGGGCAAGCCATACTTCTAGCAATGGGCGAAGGGACTAAAACAGTGATTGGGTTATACCAAAAATGCGAATTCCAGTAGTAGATCAAAATCACAAGCCACTCATGCCGACAACCCCGGGACGAGCCAGGAAATGGGTAGAATCAGGCAAGGCAGTTAAACGCTGGTCAGATAGTGGGCAATTTTATGTCCAACTAACAGGTGAGCCGTCAGGTAGAGCAACTCAAGACATAGTTATTGGAATCGACCCTGGCAAGTCCTACTCTGGTATCGGTGTGCAGTCAGCGAAATTTACCTTGTACACAGCCCATCTCGTCCTGCCATTCAAGACAGTGCGAGAACGGATGGATGCAAGAAGATTGATGCGTCGTGGACGTAGAGGTAGGAAGATCAATCGCAAGGTTGCTTTTGCTCAACGCGCCCATCGACAAAAACGCTTTAGCAATCGTCGCCAATGCAAGCTTGCACCCTCAATCAGAGCCAATCGCCAGCTTGAACTGAGAATAGTTGCCGAGCTATGCAAAATCTATCCAGTCACAGAGACAAGGTACGAGTATGTCCGGGCTGATGTAGATTTAACAAGTGGACGCAAAAAGGCAAAGTCAGGCAAAGGATTCTCGCCCGTTATGGTGGGTCAGGCGTGGATGTTGGCGCAACTAGCCAAATTTACACCTGTGGTCAAGGTTGAGGGCTACCAAACAGCCTCAACCCGCAAGCACCTGGGACTGGTCAAGAACAAGTCCGATAAATCCAAGGCAGAATTTAACACTCATACAGTAGATGGAGTTGCCATCGCAGCGACTCACTTTGTCGAGTATCGACAGTATCACAGAAAAGGAGAGGACGGAGCTCATTGGGTTGGCTCTGTTGCTATTACCCCTGCACAATTTTTCGTAATTCGTCGCCCTCCCTATTCCAGGCGACAACTGCATTTAATGCTCCCCGCCAAAGGTGGAGTTCGCCGAAAATATGGCGGCACTACCACTGGTCATGGATTCCGTAAAGGAGATTTAGTCAATTCACCTAAAGGAGTTGGCTATGTCAGCGGGGATACACAAAAACAGATATCTGTCAGCGATGCAAGTTGGAGAAGGCTTGGACAGATAGCAGCTAGCAAGATTCAACTAATTCGGCGTTCAAACGGATTGGTAGTTGTTTGCTAGATCCATGTAAAGCCGTCCTTCAGCGAAGCGAAGGACGGGGTAAGAGACCCATATTTTCGATGAAAGCCGCCTGGTGACTCTTAAGCGAGAATTTCCGACTCCAATACACGCAACAATTTCTCTTCCAAAGTAGTTAAATAAGGACGGTTCACTTTTCCCAAGGACTCCAAAAATTTTTGCACCGATTCCTCTAAGGTACTGGAATACACTCGACTGATGCGATCGCTAAGAAGTTGCATCTGCTGACAATCATCAGGTAAGTAATTGAAGGATTTTAAATGCTTCAACCCAATTGTGTACTCTGCATCCCACATTCTCGCGGTACAGCTAAATTCGTTGACTTGAGTAACAATTGCCCAACAGCCACCTTTACCTCTAAGTTCTGGATTATCCTTAGTTAGGATTTGGCAGACTTCGCCAACAAAGTAGGTGTTTGGTACTTTGGTACGTTCCATGATGCGTTGTACAACATCCTTGACGATTCTACCAGTTGGTACTTTACCCCCTGCTTGTTGTACTGCACTCTGCCATACTTCCCACTGTTCCTGCGGTTTTAGCTTTGTAATTGGTCGGACTTGCCCCTCAGTTGTCGGCAGAATTTGTGATTTATTTGTTGTCAAATCTTCATCTGGCAAATTTTGACAACAAATTGTTGTCAAATTTTCGTAGACATCAGCTGCGGCAATTAAGTAATTTGACTTTTGGCGGCTATGACCAAATCTATCACGGCAATAATCTTCAAAAGTTTTATGAGTAGAGCGGTATAGCCTGCGATCTCGCAACTCCATCAACGCTTTACCTGCTTCAAAAAATGCTCTTTCTACCTTCCGTTCTAAGTGTAGACGATCTCGCTGTTCTTCCTCTGTCAGATCAGAAATTTCCACAGATGTTACTGTGATAGTTGCTGAAACTGAATCTGCTTGATGGGAGATATCCTTATTGGCCTCTGTTGCAGGTATTTCTGAGTTACTAGAGGATGGTTGGTTCATGATTTCCCATCTCTTATAGTTTGAGTAAATTTAAGGTCGATTGCAAATAAATCCTCTATTATCTGGATAGTTGCAATAGCTCCAGTAAACAAATTGAAAGTAGCAGTATAGGAAGAAGAACGGTGTAATTAAGCGTTACTCTCGCCAACAAGAGTTACACCAAAGTCTACACTCAACACTTGTTCGATTTTGCGAAGGTTCTCAATTGAAAGCGCTCCTTTGAGAGTTTCTTTTTCAATGTCGTACCAGTAAGTGCGCGATACACCAACCTCATCACATATTTGCTCGAGAGACTTACTGCAATTTAATCGAGCTTGCTTGATCCGCTCCCCTAACCCTTCAATTTCAACTTCTTTAACCTGTCTAATTCGCATTCTGGTATTCATCACATTATCACTTCCTAGAGTAAGGGGTTAACTATTAGTTTTTCTATACACTGTCAGCTATTAGTTAACACACTATACACTAATAGTGTACTAAATGATGTCATACAAAAAAACATACTGGCTCGACTGTGTACTAATTGAAGACATCAAAACCATAGATTTGGACATATTTCACTTTTGATGGGTCAGGAGTTGACTGTTGGTATCTGTGTGGCGAAGTAGTTTATGTATTTTTGATGCACATTTTTCTAAGAAGTTGTTATTTGTAAACAAATAATAACGAAATGCTGATTTAATACATAGATGTATTATTTAGTCAATCTTTCAAAGTGGTAAAAATCGGTAAATAAATATATAGAAAGTAAAACAAATTTTGCAAGCCTTGTTTATTCCAGATAAATTGGACTACAGTTTTTTTATTGTTCCTTTGCAAAATAATTATGCTTGTTAGCACAAAAGCTTTATTCCTCACTATTGGAATTCATTGAAGCAAAGGACGGTCAGGGTAAAAGCATCTAAGTTAACGAATTTTAGATTGTGGATTAAAGTATTCCAATCTAAAATATTTTGGTTGAGGCTCACGAAGAAGTCTGGAATCATTGCATTCTGGTATTTTTTAACTATTGTTAGTTATCAAGGTTAATAACCAAAGTTCATTATCAGCATTTATCAAGAAGAACTCAGAAGTCAGGGGTCAGAATTCAGTTAAATATTCTGTACGACTAGCTGATTAGTATAGGTTAAAACCTCGTCCTCTTATGGGCGAAAAGAAATTCAAACATTCTCGTCTTAAAACTCTACCTATAAAGGGATAGAGCATTCTAAATTCCCAATGTGAATTTTGGCTTCTGATTTCTCAAATAGTAGAGGTAGTAGAGGAAAACTCCTCGAAATAGTCTCTAATCAAAGGTAGCAGTCTTCAAACAACAGTTAACTAACTTTACTAATAAGACGGCATTATGCAAAGAAAAACACCCCCTGTGGCTTTAGCTTTGCTTAAAAAATCTACATCAGCATCTATGCAAGTAGATAGTAAAGCAAGAATTAATCAAGCTTTAAAAAGCTTGCTTCAAAGATTATTTCCAGTACGCTGGCAATTAGTTTCAGTAGCAACCACGCTCTCTATTGCCTTGCAATCAAGAGCAGCAAGGGCAGATTCAATATTTTCTAATGCCCAAAAAGCAATGGAATGCATAATTACTAATGCCTCAGCAGGTGGAGCAATTAGTAATGCAGTTCTGACTAGTCTGCCAATGATTTTATTTACCGCCTTGACAATAGTTTTATTTGGTTATTTCTGCTTCTCTGTATATCAAGGAGTTGCGGCTTATGGGCGCGGTGAAGAAGTGAGCAATGTCATTCAGCAGCCAATTTTCACTTTTATATCTGTGATATTGATTGTAGTATTTCAATCTCTGCTTTTTGGTAATAACGCAGCTTGTAGTTAATTCTGGCTTTGCTTTCAGACACCCTATGCTATGGCTCTAAAAATCTGATGAAACAAGAGATAATCAAAGTCAATCAGAGCTTAGGTGAAAGTCCCAAATTTGGCCCGTTTACAGGCAGACAATTTGTAATTTTTGCGGGTGTATTCTGTGTAGTTTTTGGACTTTTGAGCCTACTTTTAGGATTAGATATTTTCTGGGGCTTAGGCTTGGCATTCTGGGCAAGTTTCTCCATCGCCTTACTCTCAGGAGATAAACCATATCTTTACTGGTCTAAAATTTACCCAATTATTCCTAGATGGACAAGAGGATATGCTACCTACACTCAGGCACAGCACAAGAAAAAAGTTGGAAAGCGAAAAGTCAAATTGACTCGCTCATCTCAACCCAAAACTCTCAATCCATTTGAAGATTGGTTGGATTTAACTACAATAGTCAGACTCAAAAAAGATTCATACATTATTGGAGCCTATTTACTCAGTAAAAAACACTTAACTGAAAGCAGTAATACTCTGCAATTAATCTTTGGTTATTCCTGCACGGGAATTCATCCTTTATTCAACTCTGCACAAGAGATAGAAGCAGTAGCTAGAGCTTTTGAAAGTGGCTGTAAAGAAGTCCCATCTGGAGAAAAAATCACATTTAGATGGAGTTCTTTCTGTGATGATAGCGATAGTGCAGAATATTTGATGCAACGCTTGAATAATCCAGCTTCTCTAGAGTGCGAATTCCTAGACTGGGGAAGACTTGCCCGCACACAAAAGCTTACCAAAGAAAAAGCCAGAAAGAACATCAAACTCAACATTTACTGGTCATTTACTATAGCTTCTGAGGCTTTAGAAACTTCAGACCCAGTAGATAAGTTTTTGGTGAAATTAGCTAATTTCTTACAACGCAGATTTACAGATTCTGGCGTGAATCAATTAACTCTAAAAAGGTTAACGCAAATATTAACGAAAGCTCTAGAAGCCTCATTAAGATACCAGCAGATTCTTGCAGAGATGGGGTTAAATCCTCAGCCGAAAACAGATTTTGATTTATGGCAAGAGCTGTGTAAAAATATTGGAGCTAAAGAAGTTATCATTCCGCACACTTTGGTATTCGATGAGCAAGGTATTCGAGAAGAAATTGATGAAAAGGCTTGTTTTGATAAACCAATCGAAATCATTAATCAACCTCATCTAACTTCTATCATCCTCAACAATGGTGTGCCGTTTGCAGATAAGCGCTGGATTTGCTTACCAAATGGCGATGACAAGAAGTATGTCGGGGTGATGGTATTAACTCGCAAACCAGAAATCTTTGCTGACACCAAACATCAAATTCGTTTTTTGTGGGATTTATTTTCGCGCCACAACATTTTTGATGTGGAAATCATCACAGAATTCTCCCCGGCTGACCGAGGAATTACCCGTGCTGCCCAGCAAATGATTACCAAACGCTCTAGGGCGTTAGATTTAAATGTGCAGCAGAAAAAATCCATTGATGTTTCTGCTCAAATTAATGTAGAAAGGTCGGTAGAAGCACAACGACAACTGTATACAGGGGATGTGCCACTCAATTTAAGCTTGGTGGTGCTGGTTTATCGAGATACAGCAGAGGAAATAGATGATGCTTGCAGACTGATTTCTGGCTATATCTCCCAACCAACAGAACTGACCCGTGAAGTAGAATATGCTTGGTTAATCTGGTTGCAGACATTATTAATTAGGCTGGAACCAATTTTGATGCGTCCGTACAATCGGCGGCAAACTTTCTTTGCTAGTGAAATTCTGGGACTGACCAATATAGTGCAGAATAGTCCCGCAGATACTCAAGGATTTGAGTTGATTGCAGATGAAGGAGATTCTCCAGTCAAAATTGACCTTTCAAAAACCAAAAATATCTTGATTCTGGGTACAACCGGCTCAGGTAAGTCTGTTTTAGTCTCATCCATCATTGCTGAGTGTCAAGCTCAGGATATGAGCGTTTTGATGATTGACCTGCCCAATGATGATGGCACAGGTACGTTTGGCGATTACACACCCTATCACAACGGCTTTTATTTTGATATCTCCAAGGAGTCCAATAATTTGGTGCAACCTTTGGACTTATCAAAAATCCCTGTAGAGCAAAGGGAGGAACGAGCTAAGGCGCACAGGAATGATGTGAACTTGATTGTTTTGCAATTAGTCTTGGGTTCGCAAACTTTTGACGGCTTCTTGTCGCAAACAATCGAGTCTTTGATTCCCCTGGGGACAAAAGCTTTTTACGATGATCCTGATATTCAAAGACGCTTTGCACTTGCTAAGTCAGAGGGATTGGGTTCTGCGGCTTGGGAGAATACCCCGACTTTAGCAGATATGGAACATTTCTTTGACAAGCAGCATATCAGTCTAGGATATGAGGATGAGAATGTAGAGCGATCGCTTAATTATATCCGGCTGCGCTTTCAATATTGGAAAAATAGCAGTATCGGCAATGCCATCTGCCGTCCTTCAACTTTTGATACTGATGCCAAGTTAATTACCTTTGCGCTGACGAATTTGCAATCTAGTAAGGATGCAGAGGTGTTTGGGATGTCTGCATATATCGCTGCATCTCGCCAATCGCTCTCAGCACCGAATAGCGCGTTCTTCATGGATGAAAGCAGTGTGTTGTTGCGGTTTGCTGCTTTATCGCGGTTAGTAGGACGTAAATGTGCCACGGCGCGAAAATCCGGTTGTCGAGTTACTTGCTAGTACTTCTTTAATGTTTCGCAATACCGCTATTAATTTAAATGATAAGGTGCTAAGTATTACGCGAAACGGTATTAGTTTAAGAGATGCGATTCGCACTACCAATATGGATCAGGCTTTTGCTCTTTCAGCCCAAGCACAAATGCAAGAGTGTGAAAAAAAGCCTACAAGTGGCAAGGATAATCAAGGAAACCCAATAAATCCGCGAGAGATTTGTCAAAAAGAGAAGGCGGATCAGGTGACAAAGCAAGCTCAAGACTATCGAAATAAATATGGATTACCTGCTTATTCAAATAGCTGGAATCCATTAGATATTGCTGGTCAAACTATTAACTCAATGGTGCAAGCTTTATCATGGATTATCTTTAGCGGTTTACAAGCAGCGTTTCAATATGTTGTGCAAGTAGCATTTTTATTGAATGCTTATATTGCACCTATCTTTCTAGTACTTTCGCTTTTTCCTTTTGGCACTAAACCTATCTATGCTTGGGTTGCGGGATGGTTGGCACTTACTTTAGTACTGATGTCATATTCAATTATTTGCGGGATTGCTGCTAGTTCAATTGTGAATGCAGATAGTAATAATCCTTTGTTTTTACAGTTAATAGAAGCGATTTTATCTCCGATTTTAGCAATAGCAATAGGTGCTGGTGGAGGAATGGCTGTTTTCTCCGCTTTCTCTAGTAGTGGTAGGTTAATCTCAGGGAGGGTATTCAGATGAGATTACTGGATAAGAAAGAGATTAATTTTACTCCTTTGGTATCTATAGGACAAACTGTTATTTTAATATTTTTATTTTTAATTACTCTCGCTAATTCCAGTAGATTGGGAAAGATTTCTAATAGCAAGCCTACTTTAGTAGAACTGCAAGATGGAACTTCTATTAGAGCAGTTGCGATGGGAGAAAAAGACCGCACTGACCAAGCTATTATGGATTTTGTGGGGCGAACTATGATGAATTTGATGAGTTGGAATGCTCTTCCTAAATCATCAGACGAAAATATTGACCCCAGGAATTTAAAAATTGACCCTGGTATCCAAATAGCTGATAAAAAAGTTACTACAAATACTTGGAATGCAGGATTTGCATTATCAGAAGATTTTCGGGCTAGTTTCTTACGAGAAATAGCTGCTTTAACGCCATCTGATGTATTTAATGGTGAGACACAATCAGCCCTAGTAGTGCGCTATCTTGCGCCTCCGCAAAAGTTATCTCCTGGGCAATGGCGTATAGATATGGTTGCCAATTTAGTGGTTTTTAAAGGTAAAGACCAGTCAGGTAAAGGAATTTCTTTTAATAAAACTATTTTCGTGAGAGCAGTAGATACGCCACCTTTACCGAATAATCCTTCAACACAACAGTTAGCAGCTTATAACGCCAGAATTGCGGGAATGGAAATTTATCGCATCCAAGATGTAGATTTGGGCAGGTGATGTTATGTCGAGTCAGGTTATTGAAAATTCAAATTCTTCAGCTACTACCGAAACTAATAATCGTAGCCAAGAATTTGCTCAGATGAATGGTGCAGAGATTGAAAAAAAGTCATCATCGATAGAAGTAACGCTCTCTGAGGAACCAAAGGAACCAGAAGAAGTTGTCACAACTCGCCCGATAGCGGGACATCCTTTGTTGAAAGGCTTGACAGTTTCTGGTGGAGTTTTGCTATTAGTTCTGATTTTTTGGGGGATGATTGGCACATTGACAGGAGCTTTAAATGAGAAGGGCAATAATCAAACCCAACAGAGTGCAAAAACTAGCCAAGAGATGAAACAAGACAAGGAGGAGGAGGAGGACGGAAATCTCAAAACAGCTATGGCTATCACTACCCAAAAAGGTGAATTGCAATCTATTAGTAAAAAAGGTAATGGAGATGTATCACCTACGCCATCACCGACAACTACCCCGACAGCTACTGTTACTGTTAAGACTCAGCCAAGAATAACGCGATCGCCAACAACTTATCAAGCACCGCCACCACCTATTCCAGTTACCAGACCTAGTACAAGCTATAAAGCTACTCCCCAACCTCCAGTTAGACAGCTTGCTTCTGTAACTACCCCTGCACCACAACCTAAACCCGTAAAATCTAACGTTGGCAATACCAACCCATTACCAAAGGTTAAAACTACACCCAAAGACCCGATGCAGGAATGGTTAGCAGTGGCCAATATCGGCAATTATGCTTCTAGCGATTCTAGCAGTGGAGAATCAAACAATGAGGTGACAGATTTAAAAAATGCTGGCGTGGAAGGAGGTACAGGAGTTAGGACAGCCAATGTTTCTAGCAATCAAGAAATACCGCAATCACCACAGACTAACTATGATGGCAAGCGAGTATTGGTTGGAACTCGTGCAACAGGTGTAATGGAAACTCCCATTGCTTGGGTGGGTAGTGGCGTAAATAATCAGCAGCAAGCACAGAATTGTTTGATTAAACTATCGGAACCTCTCAAAGCATTTGATGGTAAAGAAGTTTTACCCAAGGGGTCTTATATTGTTGCTATCCTCAATCCTACTAACTCCGAAATAGCTCAGATGACAGCAGTTTCTGCACTCATTAACATTGATGGTCAGACACAAGAAAGACAACTGCCACCAAATTCTATTTTGATATTAGGTAAAAACGGTAATTTACTAAAGGCTGAATCTCGTAAAGGTGGCAGTAATTTAGGAAATTCTCTCATGGCATCTCTGCTAGGAGGTTTATCTAAGGCTGCTGAAATTCAAAATCGAGCTAATTCCGAGACAACAATTAGCTCATTAGGTACGACTACTACAACTACAAGTAATAGTGAGAAAGATTTAGTAGCTGGTTTTGCCCAAGGAAGTATTAACGAGATTTTGGGGAGGATGAAAAACTCTAATGAGCAGCAATTACAAGGGCTACAGCAGCAACAACAAGTGTTTGTTATTGAAGCAGGTAAGCAAGTACAAGTTTTTGTGAATCAATCTATTTTGATATGAAGTCGGAAGTTGGAGGTCGGAAGTCGGAAGTCGGAAATCAGAATGAATTTGATTGTCAATTAATTTATTAAATACTCTCTTGTATTCTTAACAAACTTCTGGTGCTTCGGCTGCGCCGTTTTCATGCCCAAAGGGCTGTACGGCGGGTTAAAGTCAAGAGCTTTTATCAAGCCGCGAGTTTTGTGGCTCTTTCTAAATCCCCGTTACAAAACTGTACTTCCGACTTCCAACTTCCGACTTCTTCGATATTTTTCATTAATCAATCTATTATGATATGAAACGTTTAAGTTTATTACTGATAACTACTTTATTTATCAGTGCTACACCTGGCATATCTTTAGCATTACCGCCAGCTAGAAATGTATATTCACAAGATGCCCAAGGTCACAACTCCAATGGAATTGATTTAAAAGTTTGGAGTGGTTACGGGCTAACTATCAACTTTATCTCTACAGGTGAAACTATTAAGCAGGTTTGGCTAGGAGACCCTTCCCATTTTGCGCTTAGTTCTAATGGCAATTTATGTCAGCGTGGTGCATCAAATAATGAAAATTGTGGGACTGGAGGGGCAACAGTTTTATTTTTAAGGCAGATTAAACCGATTGATTTTCCTTCTCTAACTTCTTCTGTTGATGGTAGTACTGTGATGACCGTGATTACTAATAGTTCTATCGGTCAAAAACAGTACCAATTTAAATTAATTCCAGCTAAAGGTAAGCCAGAGTACACAAGTCTCATTATCAAACCTGATTCTGATAGACCAAGACCTCTTTTAGTTGAAAAACCAAACAACAGGAAATTAAACATTCCCACTAATACTGCAAATCGAAATTCGACTCCAGTAAATAGATTCTCCAACAATAATTCTCCAGTTTTAAATGCTTTATCCTTAAGAAATGATGCCAATTCTATTGCCGTTGGTTTAGCTGTTGCAGTTGGTAACGGCACAATTAAACCTAAGTCAGGAGAATGGCGGAAAGCACAAGATACTATTCGCTTACTGAGGAAAGGTAAACCGAGAGTAGAGGCTATCAGATTATCAGGTATTCCCCAAAATCTATTTAATCAATTAATTCAATGGGGGCAAAGACGGTGATTATAAATAAAGTTATTTTTTCAACAATTTCTGTTTCTTTAGTTGCTATTTCACTCTTAGAATTACCAAGTATAGCAATTGCAGAAATCCCAACAGTTACTCATACTTCCGGGAAATATCAACTCAAATCCCCGAATTGGACAAAGATAAACTGGAGTAGCTTAAATCCAGTTCAGGAGCCTGGATACATCAATGTCTCAGCAGATATTGCTGCTAAATTAGGCTATAATCCTTCCCGTTCTTGGTCAGACGGACAGAATATTGATTCTGTGGTTATGTTGGGTGATGTAGATGAAGCTTTTGCACAAAGCCAATTTACTTTAAAACTGATAGATGACATAACCACAAATCAGATTGACTCTTTAACATTACAAGATTTTGGGTTGATGAAGTGGCAGACTATCGGTTCATTAGCTCAAGCAATTCCCAAATTGAACAATATTAATGTGAGCCAAATTAAACCTATTCAAGACTTACTTCAGAAGTCGGGTATTTCTCCCAATGGTACAATTTCACAAGTTTTATCTGACAACCCAAAAGCAAGTAATCTTTCACTCGGTAATTTAGATTTAAGTAAGTATCCATTAAGTTCAATTCCTCAATTAACAGAAACAAGAATTAGCAAATTTCTCAACTGGCAGCAAAGTTTTATTAATCAAGTTCCTGGGTTGAATAAAGTACCTTTTGATAAAATGCCCCAACCAATTAATTCTGGGTTGGATGTAGTTGGTATTGCTTCTGTGGTTTTAGGTAAATCTGAACGTGGGGATTCTAGGGCAAGAGAAAATTACTTTGTATCAGGTAAGGTAACTCGTTCTAATCAAACTGTTGCTGTTGCTTGTGGAGTGGGTCAAGAATGTCCTTACTTGGAATTGGGGGATGTTGCGGGGCAACAAGGCAACCTCTATGGTAAGCGTTGGGCTTCTGGTTCCTCACAAAAGGTAGATGGCGGTTTTGGCATATTGCAACGTGTTAATGGTGGTAAAGAGCCTACAGGGAGGCTGGTCTACGGTTCTGGTTTCAAAGTCGTCCTTACGGGTGTTAATGAGTCCACAGGTACAGCTAACTTTGGTCTATTTTTTCGTATCTGCGTTAATTTCTTGGCAGGTGGTAAATCTTGTACTCCTTACTTTATCGGCCCAGTTCCTTGGATGCCTGTTAAAGAGAATGATTTAATCATTCTAGGTAGGGGGTAAGAATGACTGAAATATCCAAAACCACTCAACCAGTAGATAACCTTGTTCCTCAAAACTTTTACAATGCGTTCTTCTCCCCGATGGGTTTGGCATTACTTGTAGGTGTTGGGGCGCTAATGTTAGCGAAAGCAATGGAAGGACGCGGCGCATCTAACAAGTTAGCACGGGCGCGATGGGCGGGCGCTAGGGAGAAAACAGCAGCTCGTAAGTTGGCTTGCAAACAAATTACTGAGCGTAGACATAACAGAGTAGCTCTCTACATCGGTACGCCTGTGGGTACGAAATCTCAGGTTGTTGACAACAAACGCATTACCAATATTCCTGAAGATAAAAGCCGACTCTATCTGCCAGATGTGCAACGGGGAATTTTGGTTTGCGGCGGTGCTGGTTCAGGTAAAACCTTCTCGATGATTAATCCCCTGGTGCGTTCTGCTATCGACCAGGGACTACCAATTATTCTCTATGACTTTAAATATGCTCACCAAGAATCGGCTACATCTGCTGCTAAAGGGCAAGCACCCAAATTAGCAGGATATGCAGCTATGCATGGGTATGAGGTTTCTATCCTCGCCCCCGGCTTCCCGGAGTCCTGTGTAGCTAATCCCCTAGATTTTCTGCGGAGTGAAACTGATGCAGAGATGGCACGTCAATTAGCGATCGTTCTCAACCGCAATTTTAAATTATCTTCTGGAGGTGATGTCTCGGACGGTGGTTTCTTCGTTAATGCTGGAGATCAGTTGGCTCAAGCAATTTTCATGCTGGCTAGGGGTACTGATTTCCCGGATATTATGATGTGCCATGCCATTCTCAGTCTGCCTAAATTAATTGACCGTATTCAACAAGCTTCTTTGAATCCTTGGGTAAAAGTTGCTTTTGACCAATTTCTTTCTGTGGCTGGTTCTCCAGAAACCGCCGCTAGTATTGTCGGTACTACCAGCGGGTTATTTACTCGCTTTATGACCCCTTCTACTCTTTCTGGCTTCTGCGGTCAAACAAATATCCCCTTGGATTTGAAAGGGCGGAAGATGGTGGTTTTCGGCATGGACAAGGAGAAGCGAGATGTGATTTCTCCTTTATTGGTGTCTATCCTGCACCTTTTATGTTCTCGCAATTTGGCTGGTAAACGCAAAGAACCATTGCTATTGGCACTAGATGAATTACCAACTTTATATCTACCAGCTTTGGTAGATTGGCTCAATCAAAATAGGGAGGATGGCTTAATTTGTTTACTAGGATTACAAAATTTATCACAGCTTGAAAAGTCTTATTCTAGAGAAACTACCAACGCTATCTTTGGCGGTTGTGCTACGAAGGCTTTCTTTAATCCTCAAGATGATGTAGCGGCTGAACGTTTTAGTAATTTCTTAGGTGATGAACAAATTAAGCATAGAGAACGTTCGCGTAGTTCTGGTGGTAAAGGTGGTGCAAGTACCTCAATTTCTGAACAAAATAGTACCCGCAATTTATTTGAAGTGAACCAATTTAATACTTTACCGGAAGGCAGAGCCGTAATTGTCAGTCCTGGGTTTCGCTCTGGTCAAAATGTAAGTATTCCGTTATTAGAGCAGATTCGGATTCCGCCATCTGATATGAATTTAGAGGCTAAAAGTATTGAGAAATGGTACGAACTCCAACAAAAATTTATTTCCCAATCTACTCTGCTTATACCATCTGCTCAAGAGCTAGAAAGGCGAAATTTAGCAGCAGAAAGATTATTACCTTTAGTTGAGAAGCAGGCAGAAGCAAATCAGAAATTAAAAAATCTTTAGGAGGTCATTGATGAATAATTTATCTGAATATGAATTGCAATTATTAAGCAAACTGCCGCTTGATATTGCAGCGTTGGTTAAGAATTACCGTACTGATATTATCAATGCGGCTGAATTTTGGGATGAGCCACCGTTGACAGTAAATCATGTTCCAGAATTTATTGAAATCTACTATGGCGATGCCGAAAGTCCTCACATCTTCATAGTAAATGGGGAACTCCAAGATTATAACGTTACTAATTTACCTGATAACACTAAATCAATCTCAGTCTTAATTGATGACCAATGGGCTTATGTCCAAATTGAGGGTCAAGTAATTCTCAACCGTTTAGGAGGTGTGATTTTACCTGATGTTTTAGTTAGCCCATCAAGCCTAATCAATTCACTTGTAGGAGTAATAAATCATGGATGAAATTAAATCTGAAGCTAAACAAGTGCAACATGATTATTTAGAAATCCTTGATGACATTCTGCATAAGCTGTTAGAGAAGGGTAAGTTTCAAGAGTTAGACATCACTAAAGAATTATCCATTTACGTTGGTAACCAACCCAAGTATAAGGGTCATCCTGATGGCGAAGTTTCTGTAAATTTGATGACTCCAGAACTGGTAGATAAAATCAATACGGCTATCAACGACCCGCAAAGTTTTAAAGGTTCTGTCCGTATCATGATTGGCAAGGATAAAGTCTATCATGTTAAGGATGGAAAGGTTTTAAGCGATAAGCTGGGGTTGAATAACCTCCGGAGCCAGAATCAATCCCAGTCTCAACAAAGAACTAAAACAGTACAACAATCTTCATCTCTTGAGAATTTACAAAAGCAGGTTGAAGCTTTACAACAGAAAGTTCAATCACAGCAAAGTTTGATTGATAATTTCGCTACTCAAAAGCAATCAAGTGTTGAAGTTACTCAAAAGTTATCAACTGATTTGATTAGTCTAAAACAAGCTTTTGATGCTCAACAACAGACTATTGAGCAATTGCAGAAGGGTCTGGAGGCTATTAATAAACACAATCACCCTACTATCAACAATGCTACTCTGAATGATTGGATAAACTCGATTGAAACTAAAGCTAAGAACACTGCCAAAAATCTTTATGAACAGGTAAAAACTGCTCTTACTCCTAAAGTAGACCAAGTTAAAGTTCAATTACAGACTCAAATTACTAGTTTAAAAGAGCAGATGAATCAACAAATGGAGTCTTTTCAAGCTGAAATGAGGTCACAACTTGCTGCTGTTAAAAGTGAGTTTGAATCACAAGTGGGTGTAGTTAAGGATGGTATTGGTGAAGTTAAGCAGTTAGTTAGTGATGAAATTCAGCATGGTATGGAGCGTCATCAAGCGGCTATGGGTGTTGTTGGGAGTAAGGTTTCACAGGAAGTTAATACAGTCCACAAACAGATGACTAAAGCTGTTGGCGATTTACATTCGGCTACTAATCATGCTGTGAAGCAGAATGTGGAAAAAGTTACTAACACTGTGATGGATATCAAAACTAAGGCTCTTGCTAAGAGCGTGGATTCTATGCTCCATCTTTTTGGTGATTTACATCAAGATGGTTCTCGCAGTTATGAGAGTAAAAATTACAATTTTTACCAAAATGGCGATAGTATTACTGTTACGGCTAAAGATGGCCGGGCGGTAATGATAGATGGTGATTTGACTGCTCAAGCTACAGAGAAAGATGTTGAATCTTTGGAGGTAGTGGAAGAAGTAGTTTCTGATTATTTAAAGCACAGCCCTACCCAATCTCAATCAGCAAAATTGAGAAGATGATTGTGCCCTTTTGGTCAGGGTATAGGGTGTAGGGGGTAGGGTGTGGGGAATGAAGAGGATGGTTTATTTTGATGTATTAAAATCTAATAATCTTGACCCTGTTTTGTGACTTTCAAAAAACACTTTCAGGCAAATTATAAGACTTAATTTAATCTTGGACTGAGGCTTTAATTTTCGCCCCGTCAATTTAAATTTATAGTCAAGGAGTGAAAATTAAAGCCCTATAATCTTTTGAGAGATTGAATTGTCCTACTGCTGACAAAACAGTGTTGAACCCTATACCCTACACCCTACCCCCAACACCCTATTATCTTCTCATTCCCCTCGTATGCTTTGGTGATTGCTCATACTTAGCTGCTGTTTTAGCTATCTTTTCCTGTTCTTTTCGCCATAATTCTTCTTTAATATTGGTCAATCTCTCTTGTAGTGGCGGCGATTTTAAAACATCAGCAATAGTTTTCATTTCAAGAGTTTTCTGTTCTTTCTCCCAGGTTTCATGATTTTGAACCTGGGATTCCCATTGCTGGATTGTTGATTCTAAGTTTTGTTTTCGAGTAAATAATTCTTTAATAGTTCCTATAGTTTCTAATTGTTTATTTAAAGCCGAGTTATATTTATTACTCAATTTATGAAGTGGGAAATATTCCATTACTCTGATAGATTTCTCTTGAATAGCATGTTCTATCCATAAACTGTCAAGTTGTTGTTGTAATTGATTAATTTGGCTAGAAATTGCTTGTCTATCAATTGTCGGTGGCAGTTGTGCTAATGAATCTGAGAAATATTCATTAACAGCTTGTTCTAAGTATAGTAACTCAAGGTTAGTTAGTTCATTGATTGCTTTGCTGAATGATGAAAAAGTAGTTTGCTCCTCTAAACGTTGTTGCAGTCGTTGCTTACGTTCTTCAATACTCAATTTCTTGGGTGGTGCAGGTGAAGCATGACGCTGTTGATTATTGTTATCTCGCCAAGCTTTGAGAGTTAATGCTTCAGAATATGCTTTCTCGTATGCTAGTGGCCCCATTACCGCAATCAAATCATCAACTCCTTTATTAGGGCCTGGCAATGTCACCACACTGACCCTAGCACCCTGTTCCTCCAATAATCTACCAGTGCGCGAGATGGCAATTTCTATATTTCGTTGAGTTTCAGTCCGCGTCTCGTAGTCAAAGCAGAAACTGATTTCTCGTTCTGGCGTGGCGAAAACAGCTAACTCATCCATGAGTCTAGCTTTCATCTTTTCCCTGTTCTCATCTTTACTGCGATAACCGGCGTAAATCCCTGGTAGTCCAATGGCAGGGTGTCCCTGGCTCAACAGACTGGCAGCTTTCTTCGCTCCCTCAGTAATTGTGACTGGGAGATTATGTTTCCAAACACAGTACCAAAATCCCGAAGTGCGATCGCACTCGCTTGGTTCTACCCCAAATTTTTCATAGATACACTCTGCAATGTCATCAGGCACATCTAATAAGAAAATACTCAGTTCAGTTTTGGGTGGATGTTCATATTTAATGAATTTGCCGGGTTTATCGGCTTTTTGTCTTGGATTATTGGGCTTATAACATCCCCATAACTTACGAGCAGGTTTATCTCCAGGCTGTAGGTTAGCAAAGGATTTAGGATTAACGCCAGCGTCACACCACCAACCTCCATCTTCAATGTGAGCATATTTGCTGATCATGGCATTGGAGAGTCTACCTGTGTTAGTGCGTGGCAGTTTGTCGCTGTACATCAGGTATTCCCAAGCTTCATGCTCCCAATCGAGAGTTTGATGCAGACTTTTGAAGTTAATGGCGGCAATTTCTGGGTGAATGGCACTGTCTTCTACCAATTCTCGCAAGTGTTGAGAGTCTAGTCTTTCGGGGGCTTCACCCAAATCACCGGGAGTCCAAAATGCTACTGTAGGCTGTGCTGTTTTTGGGATTGGTTTTTTAATAACAGGCGATTGAGTAAGAGGCGGAGGAGCGGAGGGGCTGAGGTGCGGAGGTGCTGGGGTGCTGGGGCGCAGAGGGGAAGAAGTAGGCAGAGAAACTGGGGCGCTCTTGTGTAGAGGGGAAGAATTGGGCAGAGAAACTGGGGCGCTGGGACGCTCTTGAGAAGAATTTGGCTCTGGTGCAGAGGTGCAGTGGGTCTGAGAAGAGGGTTTACTGTAAAATTGCTCCTCTGCTCCTCCGCTCCTCTGCCCCTCTGCCTCAACCTCTCGCTCCTCTGCTTCCGGGCTTCTAGCTACAATTACAGCATTTGTAACCTGTTCTCTCTCTAGTGTTGACTGGTGTTGCTTCTCTAATTCTTTCTGGCGTAGTACAAAGAGAGCATTTTCTTTAGCCTTACTCAACTGTGCCAAGGCTAGTAAATTATCTTTATCTTCCGTGTATAGTTTCAAATCATACCTGGCACGGCTAACAGCAACATAAAAGCTTTCCTGCCCAATGGTATGGTCAGCAGCTATCAGCACAGAGTCGGCAGTTTTCCCTTGGCTACTATATGTAGTGCTGACAATCGCATAATCTAGGTGCTGGGCTTGTTGCAGGTTGACTGATTCGGTTAGACCACTATCTAAATACTCAATTTGAGCTTTATTACCATCAATGGCTTTAACGACAAACTCCTGACCGTTACGCCGTCCTAATTGTCTGTCGTTTTTTGTCCAGCGTAGGCGATCGCCCTTGGCAATTTCAATACTTTGTCGTTGGTAAACTGCTTTGTTAAATCCCGTGTCTACTTCAAGTTGCTTGCCATCAGTAGCCTTTAGTAGCAATCGGTCGGTGTCCTTGCCCACGACTTCATACAGTTTGCCTTTCTCTAAGCCCCGGCGCTTGTAACTACGGGTGGGCATGACTAGATCCCCCGGTTCAAAGTTGTGGGTGTAGCGCTTCTGCACTGTTGTGAGATCTTTGGCTTGCAGTTGAGTGATGTTTGTTACATGACCCAAGCTGCCATCAGCTTTTTTATGCTCCCGAATCGCTTGGGTGATTGCTAAACGCTCCTTATTTGTGCCAGCTAGTACCAGGGTTCGCGCCTGTTGCTCTGCTGTGGCTGTCATGTATTCACGAGCGATCGCCTCAATTTTGTCAGATGCTGTTACAGTCTGGATATAACCATTTTCATTGAGGCGTGAAAATCCTTCTTCAATCCTACCAGAAGCAATCAGGTCTACTGCCAGCTTGAGCTTTGGCGCACGTTGCCTATTAGAAGAGTTTAAATGGCTGGTCTTGATTCCTGCCTGTTGCAGAGATTTGAACGGGTTGCCAGCTTCTACAGCTGATAACTGTTTTGTGTCTCCCACTAACAACACTCTGGCTTGCTCTTGGGTTGCGCGTTCTAAAAGGGCAAGGGCATCTTTGGCACTAAGTAACCCTGCTTCGTCTACTACCCAAATTTGATTAAGTTCAATCTCTCTTGGCGGTTCAGACACCAATAATCTAGCAACTGTCTCAGCTTGAACATCTAACTCTTGACTCAGAACTTTAGCAGCCATCGAACTGGGGGCAAAACCTTTAATGGTATAGCCAGAAGTGGCGGCGATTTCCTTCAATTCCTTGAGTGCAAAAGTCTTACCAGCACCAGCTACACCCTGCCATGCCATGAATTGGTCTGTTGTGGTTGCTGCTGTCAGTACCGCTCGACGCTGATCTGGGTTTAAAGCAGTTTTTTCCAAATGGCTTTCAACTACCTCTTGATGGGCAAGTGCGTTAACTTTACCCTGCCCGGACTGCATCAATTTAATGGTCGCCAATTCTCGGTTAACTGCTGCCAGGGTTGTAAAGTCGCGGGATTCTTGAGACAGACTAAGTAATTCAGAGTTAGCTTTTACTAGCGGTTCAATAAGGCTTACATCCGTGGCTAGTCCCTGGTTTAGAATGAATTTTTCTAAATCTTCCTGGGTGAAAGCGACGTTTCTTTCTGAGCAGTGGGCGATCGCCATAGCTAAATTCTCATGGCTGACTAACCTCTGTTGTAGTTCCGGCTGCGTTTCAAGAGCCTGGACAAAGTTAATCCCCAATGCTGCTGCTTCTTCTCTCCACTTAGCTTTTAACTCTTGGGGGTTGATTTTCTGCTTTAAATTCCGGGTAGCAGTCCAAGCCGCTTCTCGCTCGGCCCAAGTTGCATTTTCACCTGCTGCATTTAATATTTGCTGTCTGCGTTTGGAGAATTCTTGTAAATCCTGTTCTTTAAACCCTTTAATCTCAAATTGTCCGTGTTTTCTAGGTTCTACCTGATACCCTAATTTCTCTACCTCTATTGCTAGGTAGTTCTGGTACACCATGCCGAGAAATTTCTTATTTTTGAAAATCTCATCGTTGAACAGACTGTACCATTTACCATTTTCTAGCTGCGTCATATTCATGACTAAAGCATGAGTATGCAGATGTGGGTCTAGTTCCCTAGTTTCAATATGGTCAAACTCCGCGACTACTAGGTTGTTAGTCCTGATAAGTTGCTGTCCCTGTTCAGTTGTGGCTCTGGTGTAGCTATAACGTTGTTCAATGAGTTTAATGGTTTTTTGTACAGCCAACTGATGGGCAGTAATTAGCCTTTCATCCCCAGCCACCAACGCTTGCAGGCTAACACTTTTCGGTGCGGAGAAGGTAAAGTCGGTTGCGGCGCGACGTTGAGATGAGTTTAACTTCCTAGCACAGAGGTTTTGGCTGCCGTCAGGCGATCGCCCATTAACAATGTTAGAAAATGTTTCTTGATGATCTACTGCTCCTGATAGTCCTAATTTTTTTGCACCCTGAAGAGACCAGCGTGAAGTACCTTCCTGGTAATACCCTTCCATGAAGTAATGTACTGCCTGTTGTGGTTCTGTATTCTTTCCTGTTAACACTAACCACCCCCACAGCAGAGAAGCGGAGGGGCGGAGGAGCAGAGGAGCAGAGGAGAAAATAGTTTCAACGTTTCATTAACCACGGTTCAGGTTTGCTAATCATGTTTACTAAGCCGCCCAAGATTCGGTTGTAAGTTCCATAAAGTTCTCGCGCTATTTCTACATCCAGATAGCCACATTTCACAGCAAATTCAATCCATGTTTGCGTTTCAGCCGCTTCTGCTTCACAATCATTTAATTTAGCTACAAATGCTGCTTCATAACGCCGTTTACGCCAAGCCTCAGCTAAATTAGCACAGACAGAACGTGAGGAACGACGAATCTGATCAGTTAGGGAATAGCGTTCTTCAACAGGAAACTTTTTAGATACGTCAAATATTTTCATTGCTGCATCAAAAGCCATCTGGTAAATTTCTAACTCTTTATGATTCTTGATATATTCTCTTGTCATCTGTTTTGCCCCTCCGCTCCTCTGCTCCTCCGCTCCCTCTGCTCTCTTCCTCTCCTTTCATAGAATTTCAGGTTTAGCGGTTGGAATAATTCAGGTATTTGGCACAGATCACTGATGACAAATTCAAGTTCTATATCTGGGGAATTTTTGAGGAAGCTTATTATCTTTTCAAAGTGCTGACCATCAACGCACCAAACTTTGAATGAAGCATAACGGTTGGGCTTTATCTCATAAAAAAATCTGTCACTCTTTGGTAGCTTTCTAAATACTTCCACAGCATCCGGATGATATTTACAAAAGTTAAAACCTACCCAGTTAATCAGTTTAAAATAGGCGATGCGGATGACGACACTACCCCAATCCCTTGTTGTAGAGGATGAACGACTACTCCAGTAAGGGCTGTTCTTCCAGAAACACATCGACATCATCTGCTGCGCTTGAGTCTTTAAAAGCGCAAGAGTTACTTTCTGTAGTATTGGATAATTCAAAACTTAATATTTATTAATACCGCTTTGATACCTATTTAAATTTTAAATTATTCTCCATTTTTTTGGGCAAAACTTTTTTGCGTACTGTGCGAAAAAACTAATTTGGAAAAGTAACATGGATTTAACATGAAACCGACATAAAACTGACATGAATTTACCAAGGATTTAACATAGAAGCTATGTTAAGAAACATAGAGTTACCATGAAAATCACATGAATGTAACTTAGGATTAACAAGAAAATTACCAGAGTTTACCATAGATTTCACATAAAACTGACATGACACACTGATGTGTTTTGTTACCGAGATTTTCATCTACTGAGTCATTAAATTATGAACCCATTAACACTGGCAGTAGATCCGGGTGGTTCTTTTCTCAAATGTTTCTACACTTTGGAAAGCTTTAAACCGGAACTTATTTTGATGGAGCCGGAAGTCGCTACAGTTCCGCTAGAAAGTTTACAAGCTTACGAACAAAGTAAGGTTGGTAGTTCTTCTCCTGAAAATAGTGCTTGGATTGAATATCAGGGACACTTTCAAGCTGTTGGCTTTTTAGCTAGGAAACGCTTTAATGCAGATTTACAACTGCAACGTCGTAAGTTTGAACTGGCTTTACCTAAAGTCTTGGCGATTGTAGGAGCGATCGCAGATAAACATGATTTACCCAATGATTCTTCTATTAGGTTAGGTATCTTACTTCCCTGGGGAGAGTACCAAGATAGAGCTTTGTTTGAGGAGTTAATCACTAAAGCACTTGCTGGTTATCGCTTTAAAGGTCATTCTAAATCCTTTGTGTTGGATACTTTCATGTGTCTGCCAGAAGGCGGTGGCATCCTTACTAGAGGCCGCGCCCCCGGCTCTAGTATTAAAGACCAGACTGTAGCAGTGATTATGCTGGGATACAGAGATACTTCTATCCTGGTGATTGAACGCGGGGAAATGAGCAAAGGTAAAACTGAACCTTTGGGATTTTCCAAAATGATTGAATCTGTGATGGCGCAAACATCTGGCTTAAATTCCCATCAGCTAACTGCGGCAATTTGCAAGGCGGGACGGAATATTAATCCCAAAGCGTTAGAGGAGTTGGCTTCTGTGGATGCTGCTTATCAAGAGCATGAGCTAGCCACAATTAAAACTGCTGTCACTAATGGCAGAAAAGAATACTGGATGATGTTGTCTAATTGGTTGAAGTTGCAAGTTCCTCGTGATGTAGGTGAAGTGATTATTGGTGGGGGCACAGCTCACTATTTTCGCTCTCAACTGAATAATCTTTTCTCTAACGCTACGGTTAATTGGTGCGAGAATTTAGAATCGCAAATCACCAATAATTTTTCTCTTGTCACTGCTAAATCCCTGCAATACCGTCTCACAGATGTCTATGGATTATTTTTCTATCTGTGCGGTAGCAGTTTGAAACAGAATCAAGTGCAAGTAGGTACTGCCAATGGATAACCTGATTGAGTACCGATGTCGAATTGCTATAGAAGCTCAAGAATCCAATGTCGCTCTGGTGAATTTTCTCAAAACTAAGGAGACTTTAGCTTTTACTGAGAGAGATAAAGTTTTTTCAGCCCTTTCGGCTTATTGGCTACCTTTTGCTATGAGGAATGCCGGATGTTCTCCTTCCGAATCAAAGCAGTGTGCTAAGAACGCTATCTATCGGTTGAAGTTGCATATTAGTTATCTGGTTGAAAGTTTTGGTCTAGATAATGAAGATTTTGTCACTCAACCCGTAAGAGCTACCGAGCCAATTTCACCAGTTAACAAAACACCAAAGGTTGATGTTGATTTGACACCATCAACTGCTAAGGCGAGTTCAGAAGATACGCCTGAACTTAATTTAGAGCAGTTGATACATCACGAAGATGACAGCACTTTTGAAGGATTATTTAATTAATAGGGGGTAATATGCCTTATACCAAAGAGGCGTTACAAAATATGTACGCTCTATCAACAGAAGATGTCAATGCATCTCTAGAAATTTGTGGATTACCTGTAGATAAACAGGAGTATGGTGATGAAGAAATTGCGGCGGTTGATTTTCAACAAGCAGTTGATTTAGTCAAACAACAAAACTCTAATACATCCACTACACCAGAAAATGATGCTCCAGAAGGTAAGAAGAAAAGGAAGACTAAACCGTTAGATACTACCGAGTTACTTGCTAAAGCTCGTGACAAAGGGGTTAAGCTCACCCTGGTAGAAACTATGCAAGTATTAAAAGCTTGTGGGCTATCAGAAAAGGAAGAATATTCTCAGTCTGAATGCGATCGCTTTCTAGAAGCTTGCGATTTAATTAAAAAGCAGCACAAATCTGTTGAGGAAGTGGCACAACATTTTGGGGTAACTACCGATAGTCCTCCACAATTTGAGGATGTAGATACAAGTGAGCTTCTGCAAGAACTAGGAGAGACTACAGCTTTATTGGGGGAAGAGGAGCGAGAGTTAATCAGAGAAATGGTGCGACAGAAGGCTAAGGGTGATATGGCTGGGCTGCCTAAGTTGTATTTGCAATCATTAATTGAGGAGATGAAATCGTCACAATTTCAACAGGAGTGGCAGCAACTACGAGATGCTTTCAAAGCTAGGATCATGGGAAAAAAGCCAACTTCCCCAGCATTCCCGCATCAGTTGCCTTTGATGAGCTTGCCACCGACATCGGAGAATGGGTCAACATCCGAATAGCTGATGAAAAGCGTACTATTGAGGTCAAAGCACACAAAATTATTGAGGAAAAAGCCAAAAAGAGGGCTACAGAAATAGCCTTGACCAAGCTCAATGAATCTCAACAATGGATTGAGGTTGAACAAAAATGCTCTCAACTTAGGAGGCAGCGCTCACATGAATTGAGAGTAAATTTAATTCATTTTGCTCACTGGTTATGTTCTGGCTGGTCTGGCTGGTTATTTTATTTAATTTGGTTTGCAATCTTCAGTTCTTTGGGTTTCACTTTAGGTATTAACTTCCCTTCTGTGATTGCTTGTCCCAATACCAACGGTTTTTGCTACCTTTTACGATTGGATAAAACAAAAGTTGTTATTCCTAGTGATTACATTCAACAAACATCTCCAAAAAAATCCAATCGTCAACGTTAATTAATCTGTAATAATACAGGATTCACAAGTAGGAAGTATGAAGTCGGAAGTCGGAAGTAATACCTCATTCACAAGTCGGAGGTATGAAGTCGGAAGTAGGGAATTTTCACTTCCGAATTCCTAATTCCGCGCTGACGAATTCATTTTAATTGTTTGTTTTACAGGAATAAATTAGGGCATCAGACCATTTTTACTTCCGACTTATGACTTCCGAATTACGAGTTAGAGACGGTCAGTTTTCAAATATAAAGAGGGTAGTTAAAAACTACCCTCTTTATATTAGTGACGACTAAAAACGTAGACTTTGTTGTAGCTTTCTTCTACTGAATAGTAGAAGTCAATAAACCAATCACGGGCTATTGCTGCCCAATTGAGGTAGAAGCTAGGAATACCCATGTCTTCTAAGTTTTTAATCAATCCTTGTTGTTCGAGTTGATCATAAACAAAGTCTTCTTCACTTTCGTACTCACCCCAGTAATGTTCCTGAAAATCTTCTACGCTAGCTTCACTACTGTCATATTGATAATAAGCTGCATAGGCTGCACCATGCTCTGATAAAATTTGGGCTAGTTCGGCTAGTTTTTCTATGCTTTCGTATTCACTAAGATGAATACCATACCAGTTTTGAAAATCATGTATTGCCCACTCTTCTCTTCGAGACACTTCGTGAACGCAGGCTTCATAATTATGACAGGGCGACCAAGATAACATCCATTCAATGTCTTCTTGAATGTCTGAGGCATCTTGTGTACAGTCGATCCACATTCCGTGTAATTTACCGTTGTTATATGCAGATAAACAGGCTACATAAATCTGTGGTGCATCATCATCTTGGCACTCACGCTCATGCTTGGGGAAAGGAAGTAAACAGCTTGCACCTTCAACTATTGGTAAGGCAACACCTGCTAAATTGATTGCTAAATTTACTGCCCTCTGTTCTCGAATCGGACAGATTAAAACATTACCCTCAAGATGGCAGTTGTAAACTTGTTGGGCAACTAATTGAGCATCTTGTTCTGAGTGAAATATGAGGGTGTTAGAAAACAAATTCATATGTTACAATCGAATGGCACTAAGTTAAGCTGAAGGGTAAGCGGCGTAAGGATTGCAGAGGAGCATGGGTGCTCTTGTGCAGAGGGGAATTTCTATTTCTTCTGTTCGTATACCTAAAATTTCTTCTTTCTCCCCTGCTCCTCCGCTCCTCTGCACCCCTGCTGCCTCAACGATTTTCCCTTTTCTTAGTGCCATTCTGTTACAATCCTTCTAGTATTGAACTCAGAAGAAGCACCTTTAGATTGGTAGTCGGGGGTGCTTTTTCTGTTGTGTATATAAGAGTTTTGGATTTGGCGCTATGCTCTTAGGCTTCACGCTGGGCGTTTCGGTTCCGTTGCCGGGAGTCTTTTTGGCGCTCCATTTCCTATCTCTCACTCTTTTATTGCCCCACATATATGTGGGGCAATAAAGCTTTTTAGCTATTTTTTATGATAAAAATATCTAATATATATCCACATATATGTGGGCTTTGCTATTATGGTGGTAGAGAAGAAGGATAATCACTATGGTAAGAAAGGATATTGCTACTCGCTTTAAATCAAAAGGAGTAGGTGTTAAATGTGATACAAAACCTATATCTGTGATGCTTCCAGAAGATTTAGATGCTTATGTGCGTAGCAAGCCCAATCGTTCCGAGTGGTTGCGGCAGGTTATTGCTCTTGCTGTGGCTAAGGAACAAGCGGAAGCTCAAAAGGAAGATTGATTGTAAATTTTACTCAAGAGCGATCGCGTTACTTCCTGTTGTGGTTCCAAGTCATGGCGCTTTCCTGCACAACTCTGGTGGTTGGTATCAAGTATTTCTGGTAGACAACCAAGGGAATATTGAACCCTAACCATAGTTTTACCGTCGGAGATAAAGACAACTTAATCGGCTTAATAGTAGAAAGTCCAAGAAGTACCACGCCACTTGCTACAACCGGGGGAACCAAGGGATAGCAATAGCTCAAAAAGGTAAACCACAGTCTTGAAATTATCACAAGGCAATTTTAGTTACAGAAGTTTACCCCCATCAGAGATTGAGCCGATCAGTTGGTTACTGCTGACCACTTTCAGTAGATCTAAAAGTTCTGCGAGCGCTCTGTGAAGAATAGCTGTCTAAGTGGTTTTTTATGGAAAATTGGTGATTTTAAATATATAGTGTGAAATGGTTTAGTTGACCTCGTAACAGCAAATCTTGCAGCAGAATCCTAATGGTCAGCACTAGGCGGTGCTAACACAGTATTGATCTGAGTGGGTGGATCATTTAATGAGAGAGTTAAATGAGGTGTAGGGATATGGTGGTCACTGCGGGTAGGTGTAACTGCAGTACCAACAGCAAAAAACTCAATTACATGGGAACTCCAAGAATACTGATGCTCATGAATATTCGCGCCGATAATTCCTTGAGCTTGCAGTTGAGATGCTTCAACTTGCATTCTTTCCATTGCTAATTCGCGTGCATCATATAATGCTTGAGTAAAATTAGTCATCTCCACATTTTTGCCAATATTTCTAAACCATTGCCCCAAGCCTTGATAAGCAACATGATAGACGCAGTTACCCATGACTAAGCCCAGAGGACGATAGCCAGCCCTCAGCAGTGTCCAAAAATCTTGACCGGATAGGTCGCTGGTAAAAGGTTTGCCAGCAAAAGTACGATAAGACATTGCGGTATTAGTTGCTTTGACTGCTGTACCAATCGCCACAAACTCCGCCATATTCGGTTCCCAAGTCATGTGTTTAGCACTTAGACGCACCCCAACAATACCATCTGCATCTAAGGCTTCAGCTTCTTCCTGCATCCGACTCATAGCTAATTCCCGAGCATGATACATGGCTTGGGATAGAACAGTCATTTCCATATTTTGGTTAATGTTTGCCCATTGAAAGCCAATGTGATACATCGAACAACCAACTACTAACCCTACTGGCTCAAAACCAGCTTCTTTCACTAATAGGAACTCATTTACCGAGAGGTCGCTGGTAAACAAATTACTTTGCTTACCACCCTTTTGCATCATTGTTAAGCGTTCGCGAGCGTGTTCTGGTAAATCGGCGGCGATCGCTGGATTATGATGGGGTTGAGGAACTTGGTTTGTCATAATTAAATTTACCGTTGAGAAAGTGGATAGAAAATTAGAGTTTTACTAACTGGATTTTCAGGTGGTAATTCATCTTCAACAATGGCAGTGCCAATGGCAACAAAATTAGTAAGGATGTCGCGGAAGGGGCCATTATTCGCAAAGATGTTGTTGAAAACCGCGAAAATAATATTGATAGTGAAACTAACGAATAAAAATACAAAACTCACAGCCGCAGCAGTGCCGTGACCAGCGATAACTGAGGCAAAACAAGCAATAAACAGTCCAACAGTAAAAAACCCTAAAAAGCAACCCAAAGGTGACTGAGGTTGATAAGTAATAATTTCTTCGCTTTTTTCGATGTGCATTCCGACTGCACCTTTAGCTGACAATTGACTGATTTGTGTTGCAAGTCGCATCATCGCTAATTCTCTTGCATCTTGAAAGCCTTGAGTAAACTGGGTTAATTCTTGGTTACGCCTACCTTGACCCAATAAAAGATTCCAAGCAGAGTTATTCATTAAGGCGCGAGTAGTGCGATCGCTATGCACATAATAAGAACAAGCACCAAAAACTAAGCCCTTTGGCCAATAACCAGCTTGACGTAGTTGCCAAAATTCCTGTCCACTCAAGTCACTGGTAAAAGGTTTATTTGTGGGTGGACGCTTAGGTATCCGAATTGCCGTTCCAATAGCTGTAAATTCCACCATTCCCATACCCCAAACTTGACGACGCTGATGGAGACGTACTCCAATAATGCCATGAGCACCTAACATTGCCGCTTCTGCTTGCATTCTACTTACAGCTAATTCTCGTGCTGCTAGTTGCGCTTGAGTTAACGCTTCTACCTCTCCTGTTTGGTTACGATAGCCCCAAAAATAACCATAAAATCCGACTTGATAAAAGCTAGTTCCCATCACCAAACCCACAGGTTCACAACCTGCTTCACGGGTGAGTAAATATTCATTGGTACTTAAATCGCTTGTAAAGAAAGATTTGCCAGACTTTTTATCAATGTCTTTGTGTTGTTTGAGCCGATGAGTAGGAATGGTAAACCCAGCCTTGGTAACTGAAGAACTCGGTCGAGATATAGAACCTACTCCCGACTTAGTAGCAGTCCAAATCTTGTTAGTGAGTTTTGCGAATAATCCCATACATAGCAAGTCCAATTTTATTTATGTGGGAAATTTATGTAGAGCCGTTAGCCCAAAATAAACTTACTTAAAGCGGCGCGCATCTCGGTATTGCGAGATGATACTTGCACTAATGCTGCTGCTACTGCTTGACTCCATTCTGTAACTGATACTTCAGTGGTTTTAATTTTGATACCGCCTACTAATTTCATGACTTGCGCTCTGATACTTCCGTAGCGATCGCGGTTGATTTGGTAGTGATAATCATCAAAGCAGAGGGTAACTGCTGTCACCGCACCTAAACCAAACAATTGACGTTGTACTTGTGTATTTTGAGGCAGAGCGCGTTGTAACTTGAAAGCCAGTAATTTTAAGATATCTGTTGTTTCCTGCCGTTCAATTGCTAGTGCAGCAGCCAGAATTTCTACTTCTAGCTCTTGGTCGAAATTCGGATTCATTAAGTAAGTGTTTTTTCTAAGTGCTATGAAACTAATTTAACTCTCTGTTAGTTAAATTGGGGTAATCAAACCTGAGTTGGGAATTAGCTCAAACTCTCATTTTTTCATTAGCTAACATCAGTTCGGGTTAAGGAGGTTTATTCAAGCTTAAATGCCTGAAACAACGCAAGCACGTTGACAGATCCTAGAATCAAGCAACGGCGTAATGAGGGTTTCAGCTTATCCCGAACTCAGGTTATTTAGCCAACTACTCCAAGCTAGGCAATTCGAGTGACTTGTTGATTCACACGGGGACGGCCAAAGCGCTCCCAAGCACTGCCGCCGCGCAGAAATAATTCTATGAAGCGTATTGGCTCTGTCCCAGAGTCAACTGACCAACCAGAACTACCAGGCGCAAAGGCTAAAGTTCCTTCAGGCACCTTGAAACTGCCATCAGAATATACTGCATCACTGACCACATCTCCAATGCGGATGACGATTTTGGTTTGAGGCGGCAAGTTAACCGTATGCGCTGCAATAGTAGTTTTGATGTTGCCATAGCCATCAATCCAAGCAATGCGATCTGGCGGAACATTAGGGATTTGCTCACGCATGAGGCTATCTCCCAGAAGGCTGAAATCTTCACGCATAATCGCCGCGGCCGCCACTGGAAATACATCCCGTGAGCGAAACTGCGAACCACCGCGAGAAACATTGACTACTCGCAACTCTTCGGTATATTCTTTGATAAACGCGAGAGTGTAACCTGCGTTCACGCCCACTACTTTGACACCGTTAGATAAAAGGGCATAAGTTAGTCCTTCACCTTCATTGTCCCGACGAGCTTCAGGATCATCCTGACGAGGTGCACAGTTGTGATAAATCAAGCGTTCACTAGGCCCAGGGTTGAGTCCAAGTTGGGCAATCCAGAACCCCGTTGCCAAGGTACTGAATGGTGGCACCGAAAGCAAGTGAATTTGGGCATGGGGAAAAGCCATCAGCAGACGTTGCGTGACTTCAGTAAATGCTGGATCTCCTGTACCGTAGTCTGCAATCACACAAATAAACATTTTGCCCCTCCTCTTGATGAGTAATCATTGGGAATCAATGCTCAGGCGGTAGTATTCAAACGCATTCCTTAACTTGCCTCATCAGCAGTCTAAATGTAATCTTGACTCAAGAGCAAGATTTCTGTAATACATTGAAGGTAGTTTACTACCATGAATTTATATACATTCGCTTAGATGCTTTGAAAACCACCGAGTCAGTTGCTTCTCCTACGGAGACGCTGCGCGTAGCTTGCTTCCCCGGAGGGGTACGCTCCAATTCAAAATTATGAATTCAAAATTCAAAATTATCACAAGCCCACGGCTTGTGATAAGGATGCCGCATTTCTCGCTGCACTTTCTTCGCAATACATCTTTTTTTTAAAGTGGGCTTGTGTACCACAACTAAAGTTTTTAACTAGTTTTCCATTTTTGAATTTTGCGGAAAGTTGTGTGCGGGGGTTCCCCCGCCCTTGCAAACTTTCCTTGGCGTAGCCTCTCCCTTTGGGAGAAGACGAATTTTGAATTGTTTTGTCAATCATTCCTGTGGCAGTATAAGTAGTGACGATTGCCGATAGTAAAGCCGACATTTATGAGTTTTTGAATTTTTTATTTTTATCACCATAAAAACAATGCTTGATTTAAATAAAATCAAATTAATTGCTGAGTCATATTCCCCACAAGAACTGTTTGCTGCTCTGGTTTGGCAGCGTCGATTTAATCAGTTTGACGGTGAACAAGTAATAAAAGACCTTTCACAAAATACAGAGTTGTGGGTAAGTTTTCTGTTCACAAAACCAATCTTTGCACCAGATGAAAATGGTTTAAGTTTTGGTGGTGTAGTTGATACACTGCTGGCAATGGCCAACTATCGCCCAATGCCAGAAACAAGTATCATTCATTTTGTGGCTTATCCTGCCGATACGCTCTACATCCTTACAGAGAACCAAGACACAAAAGTATCTCAACTTTTAGACTTAGGCAAAAACTGGCAAGCTGACTCAGTAGAAGTTACTGATGGCACGAGTGAGGAATTTGGTTTGAGACTTCAGCGGCGATTAAAAACTCGATTAGAAGGGGCGTTGTGGGGTAGTGATTTTCAGCAGGAGCGTGATGCAGTCATTGTTAGTTATTGGTGGGATTGAATTAAATTAATTTTGCGGTAAGCTTTTGTAATTAATTAGCATCCCAAAATTCAAGAGGACAATGAGCGAATATCAGTATTACGAGTTTCAAGCATTAGAGCGACCATTAACTACATCAGAACAAACTTATATTAGTAGCCTTTCTAGTCGTGTACAGCTAACATCAAGAAGTGCAATTTTTAATTATAGTTATGGTGACTTTCGAGGCGAACCTCAAAAGCTTCTAGAAAAGTGCTTTGACGTTATGTTGTATATGGCGAATTGGGGTACTAGACAATTAGTATTTCGTCTGCCAAAATCGGTGATTGATGCATCAGTTTTTGAGCCTTACTGTCTACCTGAGCAAATTACAGTATCTACAACCTCAAGCTATATAATCTTAGATATCAATATTGATGATGAAGAATATCGAACTTGGATAGAAGGTGAAGGATGGTTAACTAGGTTATTGCAGATTCGAGATGACATTTTACAGGGAGATTTTAGAGCTTTATACCTTGCTTGGCTAAAAGCTACTTCCATCTCCATCTATGAAGAGCAAGAAGATTTGCTTGAACCACTTGTACCTGTAAACTTGAATCAACTACCCATCTATTTGGAAGCTTTTATAGAATTTTTTGATATCGATCAGGATCTGATAGCGTTTGCAACAGAAGAAAGTGTTTCCCAACAAGATGAAGTTGAACCAATAGAAGAATGGATTCGTGCTTTGTCATCAGAGGAGAAAAATGACTTTCTACTCAAAGTAATTAGGGATGAACCTAATGTTAAGCTTCAGCTTATTAAGAGACTAAGAGCAATATTTAAAACTCCAAAAAATTCTGGTAATGATAAGATTCCTAGACGTTCTTTAGCAGAATTATTGGCAGGTGCTCAAGAGGAAAATGAACGCCGCAATAAACAGGAATTCCTGAGAGTACAGCAGGAGAAAATCCGTAAATTAGAAGCACTGGCTTTGAAAAAAGATAAAGTGTGGTTGGAAGTATACAAGCTAATCGAACTGAAGCAATCAAAACCTTATGAACAAGCAGTTGCATATCTTGTTGATTTGCGAGACTTGGCGGAACATCAAGGATCGTTAGATGAGTTTCAAGCCAGCATTCAACAAATACAGAAGGATTATAGTAGCCGTTCAGGTTTACTCTCTCGGCTAAAAAAAGCTGGATTGTTGGCACTTTGACCAATAAAATCAATGCAGCTTCTTGCTGTTTGAGCTAAAATTCGTATTCTCTTGCAATCCAATAATGCCAGTCAGCGATCGCTTGGGTAGTTTCCTCATCTACATCAACGGGGTGAATTTCCGAGAGACGTGCAGAAAAAATATCATCAATGTCTCCTTGGTGATAGCGTACTTCTACAAACATATCGTGCAAACACTCATCCTCTGGCGACATCTCTATAGCTTCAACATCCCTTCCTTGTGGACGCTTACGGCTAATCCATTTTGCTGCAAAAGGAAAACTAATTCTGTCTTCCAGATAATAGTACCAACCCATTGCGCGTTCTTCTTCATTGTAAGCATCAACAACGGCTTCCATATCAATACGTTCTTCTCGCTCTTCGTCTCGTTCTACCTTTGACATGGGTTTTGTTCATCCCGATAAATTTAAACATTCAGAGTACAGTGCAATTGATGCTGATTTAAGGACGTTGAAACAAAGCGTCTAGATAAACTTGAGCAACAAGGCGATCGCTATCAGCATTTTGTAGCAGAAACAGAGATACAGCAGCCGTTAATAAGCGGTTCTCATCCCAATCAGGATGCTGCTGCAAGTAGTCTTGCAGACACTCATGCAGGGGTGAGGGAATTTCGGTGAAGATGCTAATAGTTGTGTTCATCTAAAACCTCCAATAGACCCCAAGAGTGGTGGGTCGTTGACACAATGAGAATTTCTGGCAAAAGCAAATCATTCTTTAACTACTGAACAAACTGCATCAAATGTTGGATAAATTTATACAGTTTATTCTACGAGTTCAAGGAATGATACAAGCTAGTCGAATTATTGTGCAACCAGAGGGGGTAGGTTTGTCAATGATACGAAATATTAAGTATAAGTACGGAATGAATAAATCTTTACGACAGAATCAGAGTTAGAGGCGCATTTTTGTTACTTTGCTTAATTAGAACTCAGTAAATAACCAGGCTGAATACTAAGAAGATGAAATCCCCAGCCAAGCAACAAAAGCCTATGAGCTTGTAGACTGTTTGTGGAAAACTGCGGAAATAATTGTGGAAAAGCTGTGGAATTAATCCGGAAAAGCCCAGTTAATATTAAGATTTACAAAATCTATGTGTTGCATAATCTGATGGGTAGTTAAAAGAATTCAGGAGCCAGAATTGCTGAATTCAGAACTTTTGCTGAATTCAGAACTTTTCTGACTCCTGACTCCTGAATTCTGAGTTCTAAATTACGCTGCGACTAACTCCCCTTTTTCTGTCCCATACTCCAGAAGTTGCCGCCATTGCAAAGTAGTCAGTTGGTCAAACGGAAGTTCTAGCAATTGCTCGCAATCGATAACACCAGCATCAGGTACAGTGTCCGCTATCAATAGACACAAGACAGCATCTATAGGAGAATCACAGGGTACTTGTACTTTCAATTCACTTGCTCGGACAAACCACCAATTACCTTCAGTGCATCCCACCTGTCCCAATTTCACTTCATCGCGGTAAATTCCATCATCCAGCAATTCCAATCCCTGCTTTTCGCATTCGTTGGCAATCTGTACCATGATTTCATTACCAGTGGTGCAGGGTTCTTCAAATGGTTCTTCTACTGGCAATGTGCCTTGCTGGTACTGCTGTTTAATGTAGCTGTGGCATCTAGCAGGTGTAGTGTCTCGGAAAATCTCGATGTTGTTGACCAAAACTCGCCAGTACAGGTCTTCACGATTGTCACTGTCATAGCTGATGCTAGCTACCAATTCCCCATCAACCAAAGCTTCTTGGTCATAAAATGAGATTTCGGAAATCTTTGGAACTTCTTTGATGTCACCTGGGATTGTTGGTTTGAGCGTGCCATCTTTATAGTGCCATTCGATGTATCGCTGGCATTGAGCGATAGTAGTATGGCGGAACTTCTCTTCGCCGCTTGTCATGACTACCCAAGGTTGGGTTACAAATTCGCTGTGGTCATAGCTAATGTAGGCGATGAGTTGTTTAAGAGCATAGACTTCGTAGTGATAGGAGTTGATTTCTATTGTTTTTAATTGCTCTGGGGCAACAGCTTCGGCTTGGGCTTCTAAGTAATTGTATAGTTCTGCCTGTGCTAGCGCTTGTTCATCTGGTGTATTGCAGTTGAAGTTGGAAAATGCTTGCTGTGTATTGGTTGAGTAAGTCATAATTGAGGAATCTCCTGCCTCTATATGGGGTTAGGTCTTTACAAAGGGCGATCGCTAGTTTTCCAGACAGGGCGATCGCCTTTTTGCTTAACCTTATAAATACAGTGTAACTTTTGTTATCCCGTTTGTCAACCCAGCGGGATAACAAAAGTTGTATATTTGGGAGTACACTTGTTATTACAATGCTTTCGCTGATAGCGTTGAACAATAGACGAGGAATGACTATGAGTGAAACAAGAATAAATATTAGGATTGCTCCTGAAAAGAAAGATGCTTTTTACGAAAAGGTAAGGCAAGAGGGAAAGAACGCTACCGATGTCCTAATTGGGTTGATTGACCAATACCTTGGTAATAAGGTTGAATCTAACGATATTGTAGAGCTAAAGCAGAGAGTAGCGAAATTGGAAGAGGTGGTACTGGGGGAAACTGCCGCCTGAGAGAAGAGAATGATTCTCTCAGGCAATTATTGGAAAAACTAAAAGAAATGCTCAAGGAAAAACCCGCCAACCATTAGGCGGGTTTGCTGCTTTTTATGTAATGTATCTGTTGTGATAATACTGTGTTAATATTTGGGATAACAAGACTCTCCTTGTGAAAGTAATTCACGATTACCAGGAGTAATCTATGTGTACCAAGGATGACCGCAATTGAGCCAAGGCATATTGTAGGTGGCTAAATATCTTTCCACTACCTACAGTATGCCTTCTGCTTTTTTAAAAGCATCCAGGAAATTCAAGCCCAAGAGCGTTTGCCTGGAAAACAGCGCTCTTGGGTAAGTTTCACAAACTGCACAGTTTATGATCAACCAAACAATACCAAATTTTTTTAAACTACGCACAGAGTCAAGTTCCATAATGGAACACGATCAACCTCTGTTAAATAAGGCAAGAAAAAGTAAGTTGTCGAGTGCAAGTATTTTCAAACACCTCTTTTACGTATGGTAAAAGGAGAAAGATATGCTTACACTAGACCGCAAAAAAACATCAGCCCTCCCTTACAGCGTTCTCAACAACAGCATCAAAGAAACCTTCGCTGCCATTGACCGATTTGAATGGCAAGCGGTAGATGAGATTCTACAAATGCGAGAGAATCAGATTTACCGCCAAGCTGGCTACAAGACTTTTGAGGAATACTGCCAAGCTGAGTTATCAGCCTGGGGTGGCTACCGAAGAATCAATCAACTGCTAGGGGCGAAAAAAGTAATTGATGCAGCTGATAAGTTAGGCGAACACATCAAGAATGAGCGCCAAGCCCGTCCATTACTGCGTTTGGTCAAGGAACCAGAGAAACTTAAAGCTGCTGTAGCGATCGCACTAGAAGAAAACCCTTCTCCCAGTGAATCAGACTTTGCTGCTGCGGCTAATAAAGTCCTTCCTCGTCCCTCACGGAAAAAAATTCAGGAACCATTGGTTCCCAAAACCAACAAAGTCAAAGTTACATCACCAACTCACCCTAGGTATGAAGAAGAAGGAACTATTGAGGCAGATGCACCCAATGCTTTGCAGCAAATTGTTATATGGGCTGATGGCACCAGAGAATTAGTTAATAATACTGATTTGGATGCTTCGACTTTACCTTTAGCTCCAGAGAGAATATATCCGTCTCAATACGTTGAAGCAATCGCACAACTTAAGCAACAGCATCAGCAGGAATTAGAAAGGCTAGAGCAGGAATTGAGGATTGGACTTCAAGCTGAGGCTACAGCTAAAGCAGAACAACAAGTGCAAGAACAACTGACCGCTTTACAAAATCTGTTTCAGCAGAACAAAGAAGAAAACATCCAGTTACAGCAACGACTCGATGAGTTGGAAGGATTGAGACAGTTGGAGTTTGAGAACCAGGGACTAAAACAACGTATTCAGGAACTAGAAAATGCTGTACAACAACGGCCTGCTCAAGAGTGGGGCAACACTCTGACTAAACAGGCAACTAAAGCCCTGAACAAGCAGGTTAAGCAAGTCTTAGAGCAAACAATTGATCTGCGATCGCTTGCTCTTGAACCACCCAAAGAAAATGCCACCGAATGCCTACGACTGATGGGTATAGCGTTGAGCAATCTAGCCAGCGCTATGAACAATACCCAAGCGTTGGAAGCTGCGGCGTTAATTTTGGGGAGTGAACCAACACCAATTGCGATCGCATATCGTGTAGAACAATTGCAACTACTGCCTCAAGCTGTTAGCGATATTCGGGCTGTGTTGTCTAAGCCTGGGTGTACTTGGCAGGACTATCTGAGTGTGGCACAAGAGTATGAGCTGATTAAACTTGACTATCTTGTGGAATTGACCACGCAAGAGATTGAGCTAATCACCACCTTAGAAAAAGCTGAACAACCTGCTGTGATTGGGGTTGGTTGTCTCGTTGCCCATACTGATCCTTACCGCACTTTGTATGCAGCCAAAGGAGAAGTTATTGAAGACTTGGGGGATGAGGTTTGGGTGGCTTGGGAACATTGGAAAGAGCAGCCCAAGAAAACAGACCGATATTTTAAGGATGAATTGCGGCTGTTGTGAAAAGGAGCCAGAAGTCAGAAATCAGAAGTCAGAAGTCAGAAATCAGAAGTCAGAAATCAGAAGTCAGAAATCAGAAGTCAGAATGCTCAATCTTTAAAAAGCTAGAAGTCAATTAATATACAACTTTGCACTTAGGTCAATTCTGGCTCCTGGCTCCTGAATTCTGTTTCGATAAGCCCTGCGATCGCGTTGGGTGAAATTGTCGTGCGCTAATACTTAGGAGATTTTAAAATGACAGCAACTATTACAAAACCCGTTAAAAAGCCTACCAAGGAGAAACCCCAGTCTCCATACAAGCGACTACATGTAATTATCCCAATTGAAGATATGTTGTGGGCTCAAGAGCAAAAACCATCAGTATCGCAATTATGGCAGGAGTGTTGGACATCCGATCCTTATGGTTCTCGGTGGATGCCCTTGTCTACAGCTTTGGGTTACAGTACTTTTATTTGTGTAAAGAAAATTCTCTGTGAAAGTGGGTTATTCATTTTCAAGCCGGACAAGTCGATACAAGACGGACGCGAGACAGTTGGCTGGATGGTACGAAATTTGCATGGCAGCAGAATGAAGGAGTTTTGGGAGAAAGTCAATGCCGAAACCCAACAAGCAAATTCTACAAAACAAGAATCAAATGCTGAGTCTACAGAGAAAAAAGCTGGCTCTGAAGAAATGGGTTGTAAATACGCAGCGTCTATCTCGGACAAAACCCAGCCAGAACAAGGGTTATACGAACCCTCACGAACTGTTCAGGAACACCTCACAAACTCTTCAGTAGAGTTTGTGAGGTGTACTTCTTCCACACAAAATAAAAATTTGCATTGTGAGGAAACGGCGATCGCGCCCTTTGGGGGCGCGTCGCCTCAGCCAGTTGAATGCGTGGAAGAAGAAAAAGAAGAGTTACCGAAGAAGAATACATGCGTCAGGAGCCAGAATTCAGAATTGAATTCTGTGCGACTGGTGGATGAATCGTGGTTTAAAGCCCCAGATTTTAAGACGCTCGAAGACTCGCTAACGCTTGTGGATGAAGTGCCGACTCAATCTGCTTTGTTGATAGAAGAAAAGCAGAATTTGGGTGTTGAAGCGATAGTCCCTCATGAAGACACTAATTCTGCTGCGCCCGCAGCCTCTAGTTTTGAAAATTTGGTAACTCAAAGTAGAGAACCAGCGCCAGCCAGTATTGAAACTTCGCTGGTGGTTGAGAATGAAACGTTGGGTAATGAGGATAAAACCGATCGTGAAGGCACTGGTTGCGCGTCGTTCAGCCCAGAGTCTGAGAAATGGTCGAATGAGGCGATCGCCCAGAGGTCAAAAGCACGACCCTGGCGTATGGAAAAGTTAAAGCTAGCAGAGGTATTGAAAGAAAATCCTGGGTTTGAGTTCCTGAGGGAATGTTGGGAGGATGACCCCGCTTTGCAGATTGTGATTAAGGGGTTGTTAAGGAAGTTTCCGCAGTGGAGTTATGTAGCAGTGGATGGTGTGTTGGTTGAGTGGAAGGAGTAGCAGCAAAAACGCCGTTTATTCATTCACCCTAAGGGTGACGCTCCTGCGTCGCTAACGGCAGTTCCTTTAAGCGGGGGAACCCCGCCAACGGACTGTCTCAGCAAGAGCGAATATCTGCATAGCTAAAATTTATCCCTGCAAGATGAAATATTCGTATCAACATAGCAGGCACCAATCAGTGAAAGTTGAGTAATTCTATTCAGAATTAGCGCCAGAACCCAGATGTATAGGCAGCACTGTTGAAGCATAACCATGTCATTACCTAAACTGCCTTCTAGTTCTGTTCTGGCGTGACAGAAAATCTTACCAAAGTTGCTATATAAATTTTGTACTTTGATTTAATAGCTTTAAGCTTTTAAGGAATAGTGCCATGAAAACTGATGAAGAAAGCCACAAACCTTCTAGAGAAAAAGCGATTACTTATTGTCAAGACTTAATAGAGTATTACAAAAGTTGCAGGAAGAAGTTTCGTAATGCCTGGTATGGCTCACAGGCTGCTACTGTAATTTTAGCTGCTGCAACTCCTGTTCTTATATTAGGAAATGCACCAAAAGTACTACAAGCAATTCCTCCGACATTGGCTTCTATTACTGGTGGTCTAGCAGTATTTCGGTGGCAGGAGAATTGGATAATTGGGAAATCCACTCAAGAAGCTCTGGAAGCTGAGTTAATAGCTTTTGAGATTGGTGTAACAGAATCTTATCGAGTTAGTGAGGACAAAGCAGTTGATAATTTTATCACTCGCATAAACACATTACATTTGGCTCAAGTAAAAGAGTGGAGCGCCATTCTTTTGAGAAATAAGCTACTTCTAAAAAACAGTGAAGATGGTGAGGATAATCTGGAAGATTCTACTTTGATTTAAGAATTTAAAGACAAATTCTAAATCCCAGCATCACTTGCTCAAGGTTAACGCAGTCCTGCTTTTGCTGTGGGTACATCTAATTTTAATTATGGTGATGCTTTTTTGGAAAGCGCATTTTGCAATCGAAGTCTAACAATACGCTTTCCACCATAATAATCAATTCACTAGTTTCAAATCTTCGCGCTTGGTGTTTGAGCCAACCATCTTGATCAACTGCTGATTCAAGTAGCTTTGCGCTGAAACGTAAAGGTTATCCCAAATTACCGGATTGCGGCAGATTTTAGTCCCAACTGTATTCCCAGCTAATTTTTCTGACACCAAGTATTTCCTGTAATAGTTAGTCCACAGATGTTGCAGGAAATCAAGAGCGAACTCATCAAAAGGAATAATCCAATTGTACTGTTCGTCCAAAAATACCCGATAAGCAGCAACAATGGGCATAGCAATATCAGCAGGCGCGCTAAACCCAAAAGAATATCGGCTATCTGGCAAGAGCGTATTCTTGCGTGGGTCAATTGAGGCTAAGTCAATGATTCCTTTTTTTCTGGGCTTGGTGATATGTTCCTCAATAGTCTTAAACAATTGTTGCTCAATCCACAATGCTTTTGGCAGTAGCGGCAGTAATTTCGATAGTCTTTGTCTTTCCGCTTCACTCAAGGACGGTGTATTGCTCACAGGTGGGTGTTTGGTTCTACTCTTGCTGTCTGGGTTGTATTTGTTTCTGTCCAGGCAATTCATCAACTTAATTAAATGGTTGACGTTGCATTGGGGACTTTTGGGCGCACCGCTTTGGTTTTGGTAATAAGCTATGCGGAATTTGGTTTCTTGGTCACGCTCTAGTTGCGCTAAAAACTGTTTAATGAATTTATAATCACCCCTAGCATTGACCTTTGAGCGCGCATCTACAGGGGCAGATGTATTGGATGCTAAGGCGATATCTTTGGCTTCATCCTCACTTAGCCCAATATGAATGGTAACTTTAACCCTGGCTTTGGAGAGGTCAAACTTGTAGCCTCTGGCCTGTTGAAAGGCTAAAATTGTATGCCCCCCGTTAATGATGCCATCACTACCGCCTTCTTGTGCCTCAAGGATTTCTAAGTCTAGCTGTGTCTTTTTACTGTTAGGCTTAACCTTATTTGCACACAGCACGATGCCGCTATGTCGCTCAAAGAATTTTTCGGGTTCAGTGGTCAATGAGTCATAGATTTGTCTGTAAGTGGAACTTTTGCGGTTAGGTTCTCTGATATTTGGCTCTAATGGAAGGTCAGTGGGAAAGGTATCTACATGGGCGGTAGCGACAATGCAGTTAGAATTTGCATTGAAAAACTGATCTACTTTTAAAGCCCAATTTTTTGGCATAGTTCTCTTGTGTAATTTTGCAGTGCATATTATTGAAGAATACAAAATTCCACAAGTAAACGGGATATTCAAGGAAAGTTTGCGCTGAAGAATGATGACTATCGTGAAGTACGCTCTTTGCGATTAACAGATGATACTTGGAAGGCTATTGGTATTGCTTCTGAATGTTTTGGCTTAACCCGTGCTGATTATTTAGAACACATTGTTAGACATAACGCTCTTCCTTCTATTACACGGGAAGACTCAGGATTTTTAGCTGACACTCCACCAGAAAACGAATCCCAACCGAGTATTACACGGCAGAGGGAGTTTCATCTAACATCTGATAAGGCCGCAAAACAGTCTGTTGGGTTGGCGATAGAGGAACTTGAAATTTTACGTGATCGTGTTTTGTCTGAACTGAAATTGGGTAAGCAAGCTACTGGGTATAAAACTGCTCAGAAGATTCTCAATCGTTTCATTACTGAACTAATCGGTTCAGTTTAGCTGTTTGGGGAATTCGCCAACGGTATCCCTATCTCGGCTCAATACCTGAATCGCAGAAATTATCTACTCGCAAGGGTAAGTAAATAGCAAAACAACTACCTACCCCCAGTTCACTGGTTAATGTCACTTCACCTCCGTGCAGTTCAACGATGCGTTTGACGAGAGCTAATCCTAATCCTGTACCCTCATAGTTGCGATTGAAGCTGCTATCAATTTGAATGAATGGTTCAAATACTCTCTGGAAATTTTCGGGAGCGATACCAATCCCTGTGTCAGTGATGGCAATTTGTAGATAATTTTGCGGCTCGGTTGCACTGGGGGAAATAAATTCTAGGGTAATAGAACCACCCTCTGGGGTAAATTTGACGGCATTATTGAGGAGATTAATTAACACTTGGCGAATACGTAGTTCATCTATGTACAATGTGGGTAAATCAATCGGTAATTTACTTTCTATCTGAATCGATTTTTTGGCAGCTAGGGGTTTGATAAATTCGAGACTTTGTTGGCATAAAGGTATAATTGCGGTATTTGCACAGTTAAGTTGAATTTGCCCTGATGCAATTTTAGAGAGATCGAGAATTTCGTTAATTAATTCGAGTAAATGATTACCACTGCTCTCGATAGTTTTTAAGGCTCGCTGTTGTTTGTCGTTGACTTTCCCAAATACTTCATCCTGCAATCCCTCAGTCATACCTAAAATTGCATTTAGGGGGGTACGTAATTCGTGACTCATGGTAGCTAAAAATTCGTCCTTAAGGCGGGTAGCACGGATGAGTTCTGCATTGGTTTTTTCGAGTTGTTCTTCGTGTCTTTTGCGATCGCTGATATCTCGAATAATACCCTGGTGTCGAATCACATGACCTTCAGCATCATAAATCGGGGTAGCGTTGACTGTGACCCACAAATAACTACCGTCTTGACACAGATGGCGAAATTCTTGATTGAGAATTTTTTCACCTTGCTCAAATATGCGTCTCATTGATCCCAACATCCCTTCTAAGTCATCGGGATGAATCAAATCTAAGGAGGATTTACCCACGTAATCAGCAGAGTTTAATCCAAACATGGTCTGAAATTGCGGGGAGAGATAACTCAATGTACCGTCTGTTTCTGCTGACCAAATTACGTCGGTAACTCCTTCTACCAAGCCCCGGAATTTGGCTTCACTTTCTGCTAAGGCGATTTCTGCTTGTTTGCGTTCATGAAGTGCAGTTTGCTGTTCGGTGATATCGATCAAAACACCGTCCGACATCATTAACCCGTCTGGGTAGATTTTAGGTTGGGAGACTACTTTAATCCATTTTATCTTACCTGTATACGAGATAATACGGAATTCTTCTCGAAAAGGGGAGAGATTCTTGATAGATTGCTCGATGGCTTGCTCAATTCTGGGGTGATCATCAGGATGTTCAAAGTCGCTTAAAACATATTCTCCTGCCATCACAGCTTCAGCACTGACACCATAAAGAGCATAGCAGCCAGAACTTACATAGGGGGTGAATCGCGATCCGTCCTTGAGGTTAATACCAGCCCTAAAAATGACTCCTGGGATGTTCTGCGCGAGAGTTTGGAAGCGGGATTCACTCTCACGTAGTTCTTGCAGTGATCGCTCTAACTGTTGGGCATAAGATTGAGATTGTTCATACAACCTGGCATTTACCAGGGAAATGGCGGCTTGGGAACAGAGCAATTTCAGCAATTCTACTCGCTCATCAGTAAAAGCTCCAGAGGTGATAGCATTTTCTAAATACAGGATACCCAGCAACTGCCCTTGATTGAGAATCGGTGTACACAACAAACTCTTGGGTTGAAACTGGAGACAATAGGGATCATTAATGGTGCTGACATGGTTTTTACCGTCGGTAATCACTGTTTCTAGGGTGCGCTCAACATAATGAATGAGGGCGTGGGGAATCTGTTGGCATTGATCTACAGCTTTGCGTTCCAGAGATTGAACAGCATGATCAAAATACTTAATCCCCAGTTGTAAAGTGCCTTCATAGTTGAGGAACAGAGCAGCTTTGTCAGCACCAGCATTAGTAATCACAAGTTGGGTGAGATTCTGTAGCAGTCGATCAAGTTGGATTTCGCTGGAGAGGGTTTGATAGGCTTTGAGAACTGTATTTAAGTCCAGCGTGGCAGAAAATTTGTTAGCAGATATAGATGATTTAGTTGATAGTGATCCACTAATCCCAGATTTTGTCAAGTAAAAAATTGGTGTCAGTAAATTGGGATAGTGTTTTGCCAAATCATCTGTTTTGGCTTTTGCTCCCCATCGAGCATAGCAGTAGTAAGCTTCTTGCATATATCCGGCGGCAACTTTTTCTTTGCCCCAGTCAAGGTAAAATTTAGCAGTCAGTTCATTAGCTAAGGCTTCATCTTGAAGGAAGTGGTTTGCTTGGGCTAGGGAAATGGCGCGATCATAAGCTTCTATGGCATCGGTTTTATTGCCCAATACCCGACACCGTTCTGCTTCCATTAGTTGCCAACGATGCTGATGGTTGCTGGGAGCTAATGTTCCCCAATACTGCAATTGGTTTTGATATTGTTGAACTTTTAACAGGATGTTTTGTTGTTCTGGAGAAGATGCAGTGGCATACTGGGTTAACTGAATTAAGGCATCCAAGCACGAGTAGACAGGAATTAAAAAAGTAGCGATCGCCCCATCTAGGTATTGAGCAGTTTGAGCAGAAATTTGGCTGGCTGCTGCATATTTGCCAAACAAATAATAGAGAAAGCATTGATTCACATACCACAGACACAATGCCGTGCGTTGATTGGTTGCTTGCAGCTGTGGTATGTGTATTTCTAGGTTAAATACTGCTCCCCTTAACTGATCAGGAACTCCTTGTCCCTGTCCCAGTAAATTCAATACAGTTTGTTGCTGAATGTCGTGTTCATGGCGAGAAGTGCTGTGTTTATAATTTTTAATAGTTGGGTAATAGGCATTGATCATCTGATTCAGTTCGGTTAATTCCTGTCCTAGATAAAAAGCGTAGCCACAGGATATCGCCGCACTTAAGCAAGCAACCTCAATATCGCCAGTTTCTAGCGCACTACGGTAGGTTTCGTGCAAACCCAGAACAGTTTCCGATAGTGGGGTTTTCCAATGTTTGATAAAAGCATGAACTACATACCAATTGCGGGGTTTAAAGGATATTAGTTGCAGTCGTTCTCGCAGGCTTAATGCCAATTCTCCAAATTTATAGCCATTTTCAATGTCACCCATCAGACCAGATAAAATGACCCCATAGTCACCGTAAGCAAATACAGAAACGGGACTATTGCCTGATTGGATGGATAATTCAATTTGTTTGAAAATCAGCAATGGCATGAAGCTAGAACCTGAAATATAGGCGGCAGATACCAAAACTGTCATTATTTCCATTGCTGCCAACAGTTGGGGGTTGCTCATCGGGGGCAAATCTAGTAAGCTGAAAGGGTCTTGATCTGCCCAAAGCGATCGCGTCACAAAAAAGGCTTGTTCTATATCTTCCTGGGTGGGTTGTGCTGGAAATTCAATGCCCAAGGAACGTAATACCTGTAATCCAATTTGTATGGACTCTAACAATTTTCCCTGGGTTTTAGCTCCCATAATTCGGGTTTGCTGAACTTTAATGGTGTCTAGCAAGGCGTTGCTATTTTGTAATACGGTGTTTGCCCACCGTTCCATTTCCTCAAAATCAGTATGAAGATAACAGGCTTCAGTAATTTCTTCATGGAGTAACAGAGTCAGGGCATAATGGCTTTGCCAAGCAGTTGCAGGTAAAAGCTTGATGCCTGTGGCGAAATAATTGATCGCCACACCATAGGCGGTGGCAGTTTTGGCTTTGCGTCCAGCCGCTAGATTTAACTGTGCCAAGCTTTCCCGTTCTGATGGCTGTATGATCAGGGTAGTACCGATATTCAAATGATTGACTATCTCAAAAAGTCGCTCTTCTCTTTCACTGACGGTAGAATTACGTAGTAATAGCTGACCTATTTCTAGATGGGTGGCTTGCTTGCGATCATCAGCAATCAAGGAATAAGCGGCTTGTTGTACTCGGTCATGTAAAAATTTGTATGTCACTGAATGGGAATTTTCTAATGTACATACAAGATTTTCTTGTCCAATATAAAATTTATAAACTTCATTAACTGGTACAATCAATCCCGCTTGTAAGGCCTGCCATAAATCAGCAGATACCTGAATTGGGGATGTTTGGGCAACAATCGCCAAAGTATCTAAATCAAAAGCATTGCCAATACAAGCAGCTAACTTTAGCAAATGTTGAGTTGATGGCGATAGTTTTTGTAGTTGGTAACTCATAAAAGTCACAACGTCATCTGTTACCGCTTGAGTTGTTACTTGTGTAATGTCACATTGCCAACAACCCAACTCAAAGTTAAATTGAATTAATTCATCTTGATGTAATGCTTTGAGAAATTGGGTAGCAAAAAATGGATTACCTTGGGTTTTTTGAAATACCAATTTAGAAAGAGGAGATGCCAATAATTCTGAGCATTTGATTGTATCAGCAACTAATTGATTTATTTGGATTTGATTGAGTGGTGCTAATGTAATCGTATTAATTATTGCCGAAGTTTTTTGTAACTCACTCACAGCCAACATTAATGGATGCCCTGGGTTGACTTCGTGATCACGGTACGCCCCAATTAATAACAGATAACTCGTATCAACCATTAATAGCTGGATTAATTTTAATGATGGGAAATCTGCCCATTGTAAATCATCTAAAAATATTACTAAGGGATGTTCGGCACTGGTAAAAACTTGAGTAAATTTTTGGAATAATAAATTAAAGCGATTTTCCGATGCTGTTCCTGATAATTCTATAGCTGGTGGCTGCTTGCCAATAATGCTTTCTAATTCTGGGATAACCTCAATAATGACTTGTCCATTATTTCCCAGGGCTGCTAATATTTTTTGTTTCCAGTTCTGGATTTTAGTATGACTTTCTGTTAATAATTGCCTCATTAAATCACGGAAAGCTTGCACGAATGCTGACAAGGGAATATTACGATTCAATTGGTCATATTTGCCTTGAATAAAATAACCCCTTTGTCGTAAAATCGGCTTATGTACCTCATTAACTACCGCAGTTTTACCAACCCCAGAAAAACCTGCAACTAGCATGATTTCAGTCGCTCCTTGACTGACGCTCTCAAAAGCTGTCAGTAGGGTTTTTACTTCAGTTTCTCGCCCATACAGTTGATCAGGAATCAGAAAGCGATCGCACACATCCCTCTGTGCAATGGTAAAACTTTCAATTCTAGCTGTTTCTTGCAATTGCACCCAGCATTTTTCTAAATCATACTTCAGTCCCAAGGCACTTTGATAGCGGTCTTCGGCATTTTTTGCCATCAATTTTTTGACTATTTCTGCAATTACATCTGGAATGTCTGGATTAATTGCATTTGCTAATGGTGCTGCTTTGGCAATATGACAATGTATCAATTCCATCGCATCTTCGGAATGAAATGGTAGTTCTCCTGTCAAGAGTTCATAAAAAGTCACACCTAAAGAATACAAATCTGTGCGATAATCAAGTCCCCGATTCATTCGCCCCGTTTGTTCAGGAGAAATGTAAGCCAGTGTTCCTTCTAAAACATCAGGATTGACTAAGGTTTGTGTTTCTCGTGGTAATAAAGATGCAATACTGAAATCAATTAATTTAACTTGTTTAGTTTCTGGATTAATTAAAATATTACTGGATTTAATATCTTTATGAATAATTTTTTGATGGTAGAGAAAATTTAAAATATCACATAAAGATATAGCAATTTCTAAAAATTCTCTCAAGTTGGCTTGGTTTCCTCTTCTCCTTCTCCACTCTGACAGAGAAATACCCCCAAAATCTTCCATGATTAATACATAACGATGCTGATAAGCTACAAGACTGTAAGCTTGAATGATTCCGGTGAAGTAAATATTTTTGATAATGGTATATTGATTACGAAAATTTACTAATTTACTAAACCTGGTATAAGGATTTTTCAGCAGTTTAATCACTACTGGTAATGAATCATTGTCTCGATATCCGCGATAAACAATGGTTCTGTAACCTTCATAAATGATGTCGCTAACTTGATACCCAGGAAGACTGACTTGAGAGCTAACCATAACTGGGTGAACCCTTGATATTTCTGTAAACTTTAGTATATATCAATACAAAAAATATCTGATAATCAGATGAGAGTTACGCATTGACAAAGAACTTAATCCATGTCATTTAAGCATCACAAACATTGGTAAGATTTTCCACAATATAGTCGCGCACAACTAAAGTGAATAGGTTTCTTTGCAATTCATACCAATTAGAAATTGTGTTTTCAGAGCGTACCTACATTTTGCATCAATAATGGACAGGGAGCTAACGACTTTCTACGATCGCACCTTTCTCCAAGAGCCACCCCAGCTCCCCCAGCTTATCCCACGCAAGAAAGGTGCGACGAAATGGCTCTCGAAAGCATTGATGAATAAGGCCTTTGAGCAATTAACAAAACTTCCTGCTTAGTTTTTGCTTACTTCTACCCCATCCCATCAGTAAATTCCTCATAATTAGGGACAGGCATTGAAAAAAATCTATATAGTTGCTCACGTATCCTGCCACAAAAACACAAGGAACATACTCAGCATTAGAGCATCAAGATGCTACAGCCTGAATATAATATCAACTAGTACTGATGCAACACGCTCCAAAAAACTGTTGCTAGGAAAGAACTGTAATGTACGATATTAAGGCTGAAATCCACTTGATTCCGATTGAAGCAGGAGGTAGGAAGAATCCTGCAAGCAGCGGTTTTCGTCCAGAATTTCGCTACGACAATCAGGATTGGATTGCAACATTCTTGACTGATGTTGATGTTGAATGGGTATATCCGGGTCAAACAGTTGTAGCATATTTCAGTTTTTTGAGTCCCCATCGTCATCTTGGAAAGCTTTATCCTGGCAAAGAGTTTATGCTTTGTGAGGGTGGTCGCATTATTGCCAAAGGTAAAGTCCTGAAAATCTTAGAGCTTGAGCAATCTGCTAAAAGATATCTAGAATTCGATTGAAAGGGTAATATTTTAGATTTATTAATCTCAGTTACTAGCTATTGCCACTCAGTGACTACATTGTTAGGAATATTGAGAACCAATGGCGATTTTTAGCACAGCTTTGACCGTAAAAACTATTACATTTCATTGAACCACTAGGCGTAACTCAACCCCAAAATCAAAAGCGCCCCCCTTTGAGGAGAGCGTCTTTGATTCAAAGCTAAATTATTGCACTGTCTGTTGTAATTAGCCGTTGATAGCAGGAGCGCTTATTGCAACAGGAGCAACATCAAGTGCAGCCAAGTCTAGAGGGAAGTTGTGAGCGTTACGCTCGTGCATTACTTCCATACCCAAGTTAGCGCGGTTGATGATGTCAGCCCATGTGTTAACTACACGACCAGTGGA
>NZ_JACJQJ010000035.1 GCF_014696615.1 Nostoc linckia FACHB-104
CGAACCCTAGCTAATGCCACTGCCAAACTCAACCTCTGCTTCATCAGGCTAATGATTAAGAGGCTTGCAGACCCTTCCTAAGATGTCAAATGGGTTCTATACTGCTACTGCTGGCACTTTATAATAAGCAGGTTCGTTACCTAGTTTCCATTTAATATTGCAACCAATACTCGGCTTTTGTTCCCAAGTAATTATGCGATCGCGCAACACATCTTCAATAGCCCTGCGTAAATCAGCACCAGTTACAGGCTTATCGTTTTTGGGACGACTATCATCTAATTGTCCGCGATAAGCCAACTTGCGTTCGCCATCAAAGAGGAAAAAGTCAGGAGTGCAAGCAGCAAAGAAATTTTTTGCTGCTTGCTGTGATTCGTCGTAAAGCAGAGGATAGGATAAATCCAATTCTTGGGCAAAAGCTTTGAGTAATTCCGGCGCATCATCGGGGTGAGTGGTAATATCGTTAGCACTAATTGCCACAATTCCCAAATTGCGATCGCTGTAATCTTTACCTAATTTTGCCAATTCCCATTTAATATGCTGTACAAAAGGGCAATGACGGCTGAGAAATATCACCAGCAACGCTTTTTTATCAGCAAAGGTAGAGAATGAAATTGTTTCACCAGTAACCACATCTGGTAAATGAAAATCCGGTGCTAAAGTACCTACAGGTAGCATTGTTGATGCTGTCAGCGCCATAAATATAGAACTCCTTGAGATTTAAAGTAAATATTTTGAGTCAAAAGTTGTAGAGACGCGATTAATCGCGTCTGTATTCAAAAGTCAAAAATTATTTTTCCCATTCCCCAATCACCAGTCCCCAGTCCCTCATCCTCACACTATTTCTGACTAATTGTTGGTGGAGTAATTGCTGCGTACTGTTCATCTGTGAGCGTCGCTTCTTTGATATTGATTGGTTTAGGAATCAAGCCATTTTTATGAAAGTAATCTGCAACTCTCTGTTGTTCTCTAATTAAATCTGGCGAAATAGCTCTTAATCCAAAACTACGACGACTAATGACCAAGTCCATGACATCAGGAGGTAGTTTTTGAAATGGTAAAATTAACTTGGCAGTTTCCTGAGGATGTGCCTCAGCCCAGCGCTCAATTTTATCAATCTCCTCAATCACAACTCTCAGCAGTTCTGGATTATCAATTGCAAACTGCTTGGAGCCAATATAGTATCCACCAGGTGAATCAAGTCCTTCGCTAGTTTTAATTACCCTTGCTTTACCCAATTTTTCAGCTCGTGCTAGATGAGGATCGCCAGTCACCCAAACGGGAATTTTTCCTTCCAAAAAAGCACTCGCAGCTTCTACGTTTGGTATGCTCAAAACTTGAATATCACTATATTTCAAGCCAGCTTCTTCCAAAGCTCGGAGGATGAAATAATGAGATGCAGAAGCTTTTTGGAAGACGACTTTTTGCCCTTTAATATCTTTGATACTCTTAATTGGAGAATCTGTTGGGACGGCGATCGCACTACCTTTACCAGAATTTTCTGTGCGTCGCCGACCAACCACATAAGTAATCTGAGCGCCAGCAGCCTGGGCAAAAATAGGGGGAGTTTCACCGACAGAACCTAAGTCTATTTTGCCAACATTCATCGCTTCCATCAGCTGCGGCCCCTGGGCAAATTGTGCCCACTCCACCTTGACACCTAAGGGTTCTAGCCGCTTTTCTAATACTTTGGTTACTCTCACCAAATCGCCAGCTTGTTGATACCCCATGCGGAGTACCTTAGTCTTTATTTTTGAAGTATTAGCATCCGCTACATTACTAGCAGGAGATTGATTATCTGCTTTTTGGCTTTGTTGCGTACAACTAACTAAAGTTAATGAAGTTGCCAGAGTTAACAATCCAGGCACTACAAGCAGTGTAAAGCGGCGAAAGATATTGATATATGCAGGTTTAACTGTGGCGGTCATAGATTATTTGGATGGACGAGGGACGAAGAAAGCAGAGGGAGCAGAGGGGCAGAGGGGGATACATGCCCAATGCCCCATGCCCAATGCCCTATTTATTCAGATATTCTTCTGCTTCTTTTTCTATTGATGTACCTTTGAAGAAGTCGCGATTGAGACTGGTGTACAACTCTAGAGGATGGATAGACAAGAAGTAGCGCAGGTCTTCTTCGCTGAAAATGCCGCGTTCTACAAAGCTGTAGGCATTGGCGGTAACGGCTGTAATATCAGGTACATCCCAGTGACCGGAATCGGAACCGAGGAAGGCTTTAACTCTATCACCAAAGGGGTTGGCTTTTTGATTGAAGGCGTAAGCAGCCCGGGTGTCGTCGGATTCTGTACCGAAGTAGAAGTGATTCAAGAAGCGATCACGCACATCTTCGGCTTTGGTAATTCCAGCTGCGGCGAATTCATCTAATTCCCCTGGATCGGAAGGTGAGAGATGTTGTCCGTGGAAGCCCAAACCACTACCAAATTGCTCTGCACGACCTTGGAATTCTGCCCCACCGTAAACACGGAAGAGTTCTGCTAATCCTTCTCTATCGATATTGGCGGGATTGTTATTTTGTAAAATCTCTGGGTTGCGGGTTTCCCAATGCCAGATGATATCTGTGTAAAGGCTAGCACCCCAAGCAGAACCACCTTCGAGGAAGGCAAATTTCAGGGTGGGGAAACGACGGGTAACTCCACCAAAGAATAGGGCTTTGCAGAATGCTTCACCTGCGGAGGCAAAGTGTCCAATGTGGTTGTATTGGTAATTGGAAATTGAGCGCCGTGCAGTCCAACCCATACCAGAAGCATGAGTGGTGGGGACAACTTTTAACTCAACGCACTTCGCCCAGAAGGGATCGTAATCGTAAGCACTATCTAAAGCAAAGGTATCAATCCAAGTTGCTTCACGTTGTACTTCTTCGGGATATTTCTCGAAGCCAGGAATTACACGAGTGACGTAACCAGGAATTTGAATTGTTTTCAGCCCCAGTTCTTTGATTGCATATTCTAATTCCTCAATCCCTTCTTCTGGTGTGTTGAGAGGAATTGTAGCGATAGGGGTGAGGCGATCGCTATAAGGACGGAAGATATCTGCATGATAGAGGTTCGCTGCTCGACAAACCGCCCGCCGCATTTCGTCGTTCTTGATTTGCGGTGCTAGGGTTGCCAAGTTGGGATACAGCACAGCAAAGTCTGTTCCTGCTTCTTGCAAGCGTTCGTGTAACAGCTTTGGTAGGGTAATTGTTGCCAAATCTAAGGTGTCTTTCGTGGGACGACCCCAGAAGGGTGGGCGCGCAGTCCGGTAGTTACGGCGTTCTTCCCAAGATTGTTGGAACCAACGAAAACGACCAGCACCAGGTAAATGTTCTCTAAAGCTATCAACAATTTTAGAACCGCCTACCTGCTCTAAATAATCCAGAAAAGCCGGTTCAAATTCTTGAGTATGTACATCAGTATCAATGATGGGATAACCTAGTTGTTCCCGAATTTGTGCTGACCGAGTCTTTTTCGTGGGACGTTCAAGAGCAATTGTCACGATAGTTTCTCCACAGTTACATCATTGAATTTGTGAGGATAAAGTCTGACATCCGAAAGCAAAACTGCAAAGATAGTGTTTGCTTAGAATGATGAACCTAATCAACCTCGTCCAGAGAATTTCTCAATATTTGACTAAGCCTCCAACAGACAAACCATGACCACAAGTGGCTATTTGTCTACACTCTGTAGATACTAAGAGAATTAATTGGAGGGACAGTTTTTCAACACAATATTTTTTGTACCAACAATGCCTTGTTGCTGGATTCTTAAAATGTGTGCATCAGAAACCTTAAATACTGTTTATCGACCAATTTACCGTTGATTAATTAGCAGTATTGCATAACCCTCTCGACAATACAAGTCTTCAGTAAACAAAGTATACGTAGTTCTAAATTTGTTAATGACTAATTTTTAGGTTAGCTAAATTTATCTCTTCAGCATTTTCATGAGCCTGACAAGGCTTTTGCTGGTATTGACAACATGATATAAATATTATACGGTAAGACGAGCGACTAACCGGACTTTATTTGTTGACTCGTCTAGATACTAGCCAAAGTCATCTCAATACTGCTCGGTTAAGGATTTTAAACTCTTAATTTGGTTTGGGGAAAAGGTAAGGGTTAAAGGTTTGTTCTTGCCCCTTTTCCCCTTCCCCTTTTGCCCTTAACCGACAAGTAGTGAAAGTCATCTCACAATTTCCCCAATACTGAATTACCTACAACACAAGGAAAGCAGTTCATGAGTAACCTCAAGCTTTACTTCGCCAAAGCCTCGACTTTCTCCCAAAGAACCCGTGTTGTTTTGCTAGAAAAAGGAATTGAATTTACACCGATTGAAATAGACTTACAAAATAAGCCTGAAGGCTACACGCAGATTTCGCGCTATGGTAAAGTCCCTGCGATCGCACATGGCGATATCAATATTTATGAGTCTGCCATCATCGATGAATATCTAGAAGAAGTCTTTCCAGAGCCAGCTTTATTACCTCGCGAACCAGGAGCAAAAGCGATCGCCCGTATTTGGATTGACTATGCTAATACCCGCTTTGTCCCTGCGTTTAACAAATTCCTGCGCGGTAAAGATAGCGCCGAACAGGAACAAGGACGCAGAGAGTTTATCGAATCCCTCTTATATATTGAGCAAGAAGGATTAGGTAAGCTGTCTGGTAATGGCCCTTACTGGTTAGGAGACAAAGTAAGTTTAGTTGATATCAGCTTCTATCCTTGGTTTGAGCGCTTACCAATTCTCGAACATTTCCGCAAATTTAGCTTACCAGCAGAAACACCACGTATCCAACAATGGTGGAACACATTGCGCGATCGCGAATCCATTCGCGCCGTGGAAAATCCTGTGAGCTTCTACATCGAAAGATTTAGCAAAGTACTCGGTGAACCCACTACAGTTGGTGCGGCTCAAAAATAGAGTTTTACCGTTCCTCCATAAGTCTTTCTTCCCTGCAGAGAATCACAATTAGTTTAATTTAGAAAATTGGTGTAATAATCTCATAGTCTTTGTGGTGAAATATTTTGGAACCACAAAGACTTATTATTATAAATATCTTCTATTATTGCCCTCTAGAATACATGATTTGGTATTAGATGAGGTTTATATTTGGTAATATGAAACAAATTAAAATAACGAATATAGCTGGCAAAGCAACTGCTATTTTATGTTTGATAACAATAATACTCACACCTTGTGTGATAGTAAACCCTGGAGAGCGTGGCGTATTAATGCACTTTGGCAGAGTAGAAGAGACGATTTTACAAGAAGGTATACATTTAATTATCCCTATTGTTAATACCGTCAAAAAAATTAATGTGAGAATTCAAAAACAAGAAATATCTGCGGAAGCCTCTTCTAAAGACTTACAAGATGTATACACAGACGTAGCATTAAACTGGCACATTATCCCTGAAGAAACCAATATAATTTTTCAAGAGATTGGTGATGAAAAAGATGTAGTTGAAAAAATTATTAATCCAGCGGTAGAAGAAGTTTTAAAAGCCGTTGTAGCAAAATATACGGCAGAAGAAATAGTTACAAAAAGGGGAGAAGTCAAATCTGGTTTGGATGATGTATTAACAACAAGGTTGCATGACTACCATATTGCAGTTAATAATATCTCACTTGTTCATGTCAATTTTTCTGATAAATTCAGTGAAGCAGTTGAGGCTAAACAAATTGCAGAACAAGAAGCTAAGAGAGCAGACTTTTTAGCACTAAAAGCAGCCAAAGAGGCAGAAGCTAAGGTAAATTTGGCAAAAGGAGAAGCAGAAATCAATAGATTACTACATGATACTTTAAGCAATGAGATATTGGAGAGGCAAGCAATTCAAAAATGGGATGGTAAATTACCTTTAATTATGACTAAGGACACACCTAAGTTTTTAAATCCCAGCGAGATTTTAAAATTAAAGTAATCTATAGTCTAGCTCCAATTATGAAAAACCCAGGTTAAAATACTGGGTTTTTCTGTTAACTACCAGAAAAGAAATTAGGAGTATCGAGAACTTTAAGTTGGATTAATAGCACAATCAAGAATGTATAAGCAGTTGACGAAACTAAACCTGTCAATAGTTCTTTTTTGAGATTGCGTTCTTGGTTTTGCTTTTGCAACATATCTAAAGTGCCGGCTTGCATCAACAGAATACCAATAATATTTGATAGCCAGTAACCAATAATAACTCCCGGCATCATTAATTTAGGGGAGAAAAGGCTACAAACATAGCCAAAAACATAAGCAATTGGTAAATTAAATACCAAATCATTCCACCAACATAATGGTGATAATAAATATCCAATTACTAATAAAAATCCACCTCTAACCTTTTGCAATAGTGTTTTAGGTACATTTTCTGGATTTTGTGATGACAACTCTTGCTCACTACTTTGGATTTCAGTCATTGTTGTACAGTAATTCCATCAACTAACCGTACTTTAGAAGAAAAAATCAAAAAAGTCCAGAGCCGAATGGTAGACTTGTTAGCCTCTGTAAGCCTTTGAGGCTGACTTGACAGTGCTGAGCGCTGAGTAAAAATTCTCATAGAGACTTTCAGCTAAGAAGTTGGAGAGAAACTCCATCCCCTTGTCGGTGGAGTTTTTTATCCATAGCTGTGAAATTTTTTATTGGGACTGCTTCCCCTATTAACCAAGAAGTCTCCTCTCTATGGAGTATTAAGTCCTGTATCCTGCTAGGATTAATGTAGTATTATGAAATACTGCTATTGTTGAAAATACCGCATTGTAAACGTTTATTTAAATCGGCTTGTCTAAAACCCTAGCTTTAAATATTTGTATTAAATTATACAAATTTTTTGTATTAGTTCACAAAAATATAGACTTTTACTATATTTTAGCTTTAAAATACGGTAAACACGTCGGCAATTAGCTCTTTGTGATTATGTACCAGCCGTTGCTTAAAATCTACAGTTGCCCGAAAAGCTCTACACAAGAGCGTTACAACCAATCTTTTAGCTTCAGCTAAAGAAAACCGGATTGACAAAACCCCACTCAAGGACAGGAATATGGATTTTTTGTTATTGCCTTTATTCAGCTTTTTAGTTGGTATTGTTGTTGGTCTAACAGGAATTGGCGGCGCTTCTCTGATCACCCCAATGCTGATTTTTGTTTTTCAAGTTCCACCTGCTGTAGCAGTGAGTTCTGATGTTGTAGCGGCGACGTTAATGAAAGTCGTAGGCGGAATCAAACACTGGCAACAAAAAACCCTAGATGTTGAAGTGGTAAAATGGCTGGCTTTGGGGAGTGTTCCTGGTTCTTTGTTTGGGGTGGGGATATTGCACCTGATTAAAATGCGGGCTGAGAATAACCTGAATGAATTCATGCTGCACTTGCTGGGTGCCACAATTTTGTTAGTCACAGTTTTGGCGTTGCTGCAAATGGTGCTGTTGACTTTCTTTCCACTCTTAAAATTACCTGAACTGCCCAAATTTGACTTGAACACTCAACTAGGACGTTTGCAGACTGTCAGCATAGGAGCATTTTTAGGCTGTATTGTCAGTCTTACAAGTGTCGCTTCTGGTTCAATGTTTGCTTTAGTGCTAATTGCATTTTTCCGCTTGGATGCGCGAAAGTTAGTTGGTACAGATATTTCCCAAGCGGCAATTCTCTTGCTATTTACTGCCTTAGGACATCTCACCTTGGGAACTGTTGATTGGAATTTAGTATTACCTATATGGTTTGGTTCTGTACCAGGAGTATTAATTGGGGCTAAAGTTTGTCAAATTGCACCCCAAAAACCATTGCGATTTATTATTTACTCTCTCTTAATGATGGTGAGTTTAAAGTTAGTCTATTAAACAAATCTTTTTATATATCAATTGCAGTAATTTTATTACCAATTTTTAAAAGCTCATTTATCCAAATTTCTGTACCACAAACTAACTCTAATATTTACTCTAATTGTCCAATTTCTTTTACAGCCTGTTTAACAATATCAACTTCTGTGAACTAACGCTGGTTTATTTCCTCATCGCGATTGTAAAGACCAAGGGGATAAAACCATTCATCATATTAATTGAGCGATCGCTTACCTAAGTGATCGCTTGATAACTCATTGCCTATAGGGCTAGATACTGAAACTTTATTTACAATAATCAAAAACCTGATATTTTTGGTTAATACCCCCACTACCCCGTCCGTCGTCTAAAAATTCTTGAACTTGTGTACGGTAAACGGGAGTACCACCTTGTTCTTTACAAGCTGTGATGAGAGCGTTCTTTCGGTAACCACCGTACACAAATAAAACGATGATAAAAGCAAAAATAAGCAAAAGCGTTAGGATCACCCTATTTGCTGATGATTGTAGCAGACTATGCTTCATTATCTTTCTCAATAATGAAGAAAGAGGATTTGCCATATTACCTTCCGTTTATGTATGCAAATCATAGCTAAACATACTAGTTGATACTGGTTTTGATGTGTCAGTTCCAGAACAAGTAGTAGCAAACCGAAAATCTTCGCTTGTCGCCATCATCCAAGGAACTGCAATTATTTTGCTCAGTTGTTTTTGAAAGTTTTGAGATAGACTGACTAAATTTCTGTGAGTATGGCGAGATAATTGCTGACTCAAACACTCGTCTAACAGCAATGCAGCATTAGCCACAGTAGTCATACCTTGTCAATAGACAGGCACACACTGCATCATCTAGTAGCATAAACCCTCAGGGCTACCAATTTGAAAAAAGAATGCGAGAGATACACAGACTCAAAGTCTTGTCCCGTCTGGATTCTTAATTTTGAATTGGTACTAATTTGTTTTTGAGCCTCGATAAATGCGTTCCCTTTGTTCTGGAGAGAGTTCTGTCATGGGAAACCATTCATATTCAGAACTAGGGAGTTGCTTGGGTAATCGAACTGCTCGTTGTTCATTTGTTGGGAAATCTATATCATCATTGCTAGTTAAAGATGGGCTAATTAAAGTTTCATCTATCTCTGATGGGGGCAGATGATTTGGAAGTAATACATAAGCGTGCTGTTGTGGATTGTATGCTAAAACTTCTCCTGTCTCAATTTGATATATCCAAGCATAAATACTAAGTTGTTTTTGGTGCAGCTTAGAGCGAATCACTGGATAAGTCCGGAGATTTTCGATTTGGGTAAGTACATTCTCAGCAATAATTATTTCTAATAATTCTTCTCCTGTGTAGTGGCTATAGTTATCTTTTACCAGCCTTCGGGTTGCTTCTGTATACTTGAGCCAGTCATGTACAAGCGGCATGTCTACCCGCAAGCTGTCTAATTTCATTAATCCTTTCATGGCACCACAATGTGAGTGCCCACACACAATAATTTGTTGAATATCTAATGCTTGAATAGCATATTCAATTGTTGCTCCTTCACCACCATTAGTTGCACCATAGGGTGGAATAATGTTGCCTGCATTGCGGATTACAAATAATTCACCTAACCCAGCTTGTGTAATGAGGTTTGGATCGATACGCGAATCCGAACAAGTAATAAATAGAACTCTGGGTTTTTGACCTTGAGACAGTTGTTCAAATAGTTCTTCATTGGCAGGAAAATAACTACTTTGAAATTCGCGCAAGCCTCGAATCAGTTTTTTCATCTGGTACCTAAATCAACATAGTTATACTTTATGTTTTTCGGATAATTATTTACCCAAAAAATCTGAGATAATACTAATCTAAATTATTGGCTAAATTCATTTAGTCATATCTCTAAATCCATTGCCTCACGCTGTTAGCGTAGTCTGTGAAACTTATTATTGTATTGTTGAAGTAATATTACTCAACTACTATCTTTAGTTATAGCTTTAATGTAACATCTATCTGCAATTAGGCATAAAGTTAGTATTTTCTCTAACTTGATCAAGCATCATTAGTAATCATCCTCATAAGTGAGGGTTAGAGCAATCAGTATCTCTTGCTACAATGTTCTGCCGCTACAACAATTTATCTATTGCAAATATTATTGTCATGAGTATCAGTATGAAAAAATAATCACAAAATTTTGATAGTTGCACAAGAATTAGATAGCAGGGAGTCAATTCTTTCCTGAAGCTAAAAGTAATGGATTTGCAGAGGGTTGTATGACAAATGTTGACTACTTGCTATTGACATTAAAACTTTTCACGGTTTTGGGCTGCTCCTTGGTTGCGGGAGTCTTCTTTGCCTTCTCCACTTTTGTGATGAGTGCTTTGGCTCGGCTTCAACCAAGAGAAGGCATTGTTGCTATGCAATCGATCAATATTACAGCAATCAATCCGTGGTTTATGGTGGCGCTATTTGGCACTGCATTGGCTTGCTTGCTTCTGGCGATCGCCTCGCTGTTAAAGTTGCATCAACCTGGTGCAGTCTACTTGCTAGTTGGTAGCCTGTGTTATCTCGTAGGTACAATTCTGGTGACGATCGCTTTTAATGTACCGCTAAATGATGCTCTGGCGATCGCCAACCCAGATAGTCCTGAGAGCGCAAATTTATGGGCTAGATATCTTGCCAACTGGACATTCTGGAACCATGTGCGAACAATAACAGCGTTTGGGGCAGCTGCTTTATTGGCGATCGCATTCTGCAAGCAAACAGGAGCTACTGAGCTTTTCTAACTGCTATGGGGCTTGAAACCCCTACCAATGTTTATCAAGAAATGTAGCCACAACTAAAGGTTCAGCCACAGAGAATGCCTTAATTTATTTGGCAATTAGCCCTCTTTTGTCACTCCAGGAAAAGAAAAATCAAAGCCAAACTTTGAACTCTAGCATAGAACGGTCATTTGAGCGTTTATTTTCTAACACAATGGCTGAAATCATTGTTTTTTTGTAAAAGTCTTATACTATAAGCGTTCCATATTATTCTCTCCCGAAGGTAACAAAAGAGGGATCAGAACTCAGAACTTTCAAGACAGGAAGATAGGAGGAAAAAAGGTTTTGATTAGTTTGGAGATATGCTTTTGAGTGCAAGTTAATGAAAAATAATAGTTGCTTCATTGTAATTATCAACAGAAATCAATACACCAAAATATAGAGATTTTAGATCTCACAATTGTGTGTATCTTGATGAAGTAGGGGCGGACAATATGTCCGTCCCACAAAAGTATCAACTGTGAGCAATACCTTCTTGACGCGCTGCTTGTTGTACAGCCGCAGCTACAGATGAGGCGACTCGCTCATCAAAAACTGAAGGAATGATATGTTCCCGATTTAAATCTGAAGGCTTCACTAAAGATGCGATCGCATGTGCAGCTTCTAAATACATAGTGGTGGTAATTGTCTTAGCTTGACAATCTAATGCACCGCGAAATACTCCCGGGAAAGCCAAAACGTTATTAATTTGATTTGGGTAATCACTACGACCTGTAGCAATTACAGCTACATCGTTTGTGACTAATTCTGGTTGAATTTCGGGAATCGGATTAGCCATTGCAAACACGATCGCATCTTTTGTCATTGATTGCACCATTTCTGGTGTCAAAACTCCTGGTGCGCTTACACCAATAAATACATCTGCGCCTTGCAATGCACCAGCTAATGTACCTTGGGCTTTAACTGCAAATTCGCGCTTTTCTTCAGTCAAATCAGTACGGCTGATAGAGATAATCCCTTTAGAGTCGCACATCCAGATTTTTTCTGCCCCAGCTTTGCGGAGTAAACGTGCGATCGCTACCCCAGCAGCACCAGCACCATTAATCACAATGCGGATTTCTGCTAGTGATTTATTTACCAGTTTCAAAGCATTAAACAACGCTGCCAAGGTAACAATTGCGGTACCATGCTGGTCATCATGAAAAACGGGTATATCTAATTCCTGACGCAACCTTTTTTCAATCTCAAAGCAGCGCGGAGCAGCGATATCTTCGAGGTTGACACCACCAAAGACCGGAGCGATATTTTTTACTGTTCTGATAATTTCATCGGTATCTTGGGTTGCCAAGCAGATGGGGAAAGCATCAATACCAGCAAATTCTTTGAACAGCATCGCTTTCCCTTCCATAACTGGGAGAGCAGCAGCTGGGCCGAGATTTCCTAAACCTAAAACAGCACTACCATCGGTAACAATAGCTACTGTATTTTTTTTAATGGTGAGGTTATAGACTTCATCTGGATTTTCGGCGATCGCTGTACAAATGCGACCTACTCCAGGTGTGTAAGCCATTGCTAAGTCAGAAACACTCTTGAGAGGAATTCTGCTAGCGATGCTGATTTTACCGCCACGATGCAAATTAAAGGTGCGGTCATACACACTGAGCAACTGAATGTGTGGTAGTGCTTTGACTGCTTGCACAATGGTTTCCGCGTGTTCAGTGCTAGCCGCATCAACAGTAATATCGCGAGTAGACTCTTTGCGAGTTTGCTCGATTAAATCAATTTGTCCGAGTAGTCCACCACTAGCTGCGATCGCCTGGGTAACTGAAGCCAACATCCCAACACGATTGGGAATCTGCAAGCGCAGAGTCAAACTAAAACTAGAATTAGGAGTAAGGTCTGCCATTGTGATTTTTAGATTTTAAATTTCACATCTTATATTGAATTGATTATTAAAAACCTATTGCAAATCTTAAATGTCATATTTTACTAACTGTCAGCCAATTGCAATCTCGTAAATATACTCAGCAACACCAGATATTTTTGCTATCTCATTTTCTCAACTGCTACGCAAATAACAAAGAAGCCTGCTATCAATAGCTTGTGTGATAGTCAATACATTTGTAATGCCAATAAAAAAGCGCTCTCTAAAACGAGAACGCTATTAATGATATATTAACCTCAAATTAACCATGCATTGCACAGAATAAAAAACCGCCGAAAACACCTGCTACCCCAAACATATGGAAGGGGTGGAACAGAATATTATGTTCTGCTTGGAATACAAGCATAAAGTTAAACGTGCCACTGATACTTAGAGACATCACGTCAGAAAAGCTACCTTGACCAATGGGATAAATTAATAACACTGAGGTCGCCGCAGCTACGGGTGCTGAGTAAGCAACACAAATCCAGGGACGCATCCCTAGACGAAAACTTAGTTCCCATTGCCTACCAAGCCAGCAGAAAATACCAATGAGAAAATGCAAAACAATTAGCTGGTAAGGGCCGCCGTTGTACAGCCATTCATCCATGTAAGCCGCTTCCCAAAGGGGGTAGAAGTGCAAACCAATAGCATTGGATGTTGGCACAACAGCACCAGTAATGATGTTATTACCGTAAAGTAAAGAACCAGAAACAGGCTCTCGAATACCGTCGATATTAACCGATGGTGCAGCAATAAAGGCAATAATGAAATAAATGGTTGCAGTTAACAAAGTGGGAATCATTAACACACCAAAGCAGCCGATATAAAGCCGATTTTCAGTGCTAGTAATCCATTGCGAAAATCGATTACACTGATTACCACTTTCGCCTCTTATGAGAGTTGTGGTCATGGCTGTATTGTTTATAAATCACTAAAATCAACCTTCTCAATTCAAAAATTGAGAATAAAGCTGTTTTCAAAGACTTTTGCCAAATGCCTTCTCCCTAATCACCGGGACTTTCTGAAATTGCCTCACACCATATAAAAATTACTCAATCAATTTCCCAGGGAGACGGTGTGAACAAGGGAAGAAATTTTCCCAGATCTTACTATAAGTTTTTACATAAACTCTTTGTATTTATCAATAATGCTTTTATAAAGTTTGATTGTAATTGCTACTGCACCACTTGTGACAGCAGAATTTTAATATCTCAACATCAGGGCTTCAACTATTTTTCACAAACAACGTTTTATATAGACGCAAAATCACCTAAGAATTAGTAAAATCTGGCTGGTAATCTATCAGAAATAGTTTCACAATTTATCCAGTGGCATTACTCAAGCTATTAAGTAAAATTCCTCATTAAAATGTATCTACTGATTTTTATCTAATAACTTCTAATGCATATTGCAAATAATATTACTTAGATTATTTATGTAATATTAAAAACCAAGATGTTAGTAACAGTCAAGATATAAATTGACTGAAAAAAATTAGGGTATGCACTGCCACAGACTTCAAAAGGGTACTGCTGAGTACTCTGAATACTTCCAGTTCAAAATTTGGTTAGATGGAAAAATCCATGCTGAGTGATCATAAAAACATTTCCATTCATCAATTAGTGGAATTTCAGGTGTCACAAACCCCTGATGCTGTAGCGGTTATTTTTCAAAATGAACAATTAACATATAGAGAACTGAATCAAAAAGCCAATCAATTAGCGCATCACCTCAGAACTCTAGGCGTAAAACCAGAAACCTTAGTAGGGGTTTGTATAGAGCGATCGCTAGAGATGGTAGTCGCGTTGTTAGGGATACTCAAAGCAGGTGGAGCTTATATTCCCCTTGACCCTACCTATCCTCCAGATCGTTTAGCTTTCATTATCGAAGATACTCAACTTCCTCTCTTGTTAACCCAAGAGCATTTACAGGCATTAGTTTCTCAACATCAGGGACATACTATTTATATCAACAGTGATTGGCAGAACATAGCTCAACAGCCAATAGATAACCCTATTAGTGAAGTAAGACCTAACAATCTTGCCTATGTTATTTACACATCTGGGTCTACAGGTATACCAAAAGGCGTAGCAATCGAACACCGCAATACAATTGCTCTGATTGATTGGGCTAGAGAATTTTTTACTCCTGAGCAATTAAATGGAGTGTTAGCCTCCACATCAATTTGCTTCGATTTATCAGTTTTTGAATTGTTCGTCACTCTTTGTTGTGGCGGTAAGGTAATTCTCGCTCAGGATGCCTTAGACTTACCTAACTTACCAGCAGCATCGGAAGTTACTTTGATCAATACTGTACCTTCAGCGATCGCAGCATTGTTTCGGATGAAAGGTATTCCCTGCTCTGTCAATACGATTAACTTGGCGGGTGAGCCATTGCAAAATGCCCTAGTACAACAACTTTATCAGTTAGAGCATATTCAACAAATTTTCAATCTTTACGGACCCACAGAGGATACAACCTATTCCACAGTAGCTTTAATCCAAAAAGGATCAACCGAAATTCCATCAATTGGTCGTCCTCTACCAAATACAGACATTTATTTGTTAGAAGTACCATCACGCAGGAAAAATGATCGGCTTAGACCTGTTCCAATGGGCGTAGCAGGGGAATTATATATTAGTGGTTCTGGGCTAGCTCGTGGTTATCTAAATCGCCCAGATCTAACATCTGAGAAGTTTATTCTTCATTCCGTAAATCAAGAAAAGGAATTGCGGCTCTACAAAACCGGAGATTTAGCTGTCTATTTGCCTGATGGTAACCTCAAGTTTCTTGGCCGAATCGATCACCAAATCAAAATTCGTGGCTTCCGAGTGGAATTAGGAGAAGTGGAAGCAGCTATCAACAAATATCCAGGGATAAGAGAGGCTGTAGTTATTCCTAGAGATGGTGAGCTTGGAGACAAACGCCTGGTTGCATATATTGTTCCAAAAACTCACAGTGATTTGGAACAATTAAGGCCAATGGATCAGTTCTATACTAAACAACTTCAGGAATGGAGAAATGTATGGGATGCCACTTATAGTCAGCCTTATGAAGATGGCGATCCCACTTTCAATTTTATTAGCTGGAATGATAGTTTTACAGGCCTACCAATACCAGCTGACGAGATGCATGAATATGTGAATTCAACAGTTAAGCACATTCTCTCCTTAAAACCTCAGCGAGTATTAGAGATTGGATGTGGTAACGGACTTCTTTTGTTTCGTATTGCTCCTCATTGTAGCCAATACTTCGGTACGGATATCTCTAAACAAGCTATCCATTACATTGAGCAGCAATTAAGCAAAAGCAAGCCAAATTTGTCACATGTAAAAGTATGTGAGGGTGCAGCCCATGAACTTGAAGGGTTAGAAGCAGGTAGCTTTGATACCGTAATTATTAACTCTGTAATTCAATACTTTCCCAGTGTGGATTATCTGTTACAAGTTATTGAGAAGATTGTTCAAGTAATCAAACCAGGGGGGCAAATTTTCATCGGTGACGTTCGTAGTTTACCGTTACTAGAAACTTTTCATACCGCAGTTCAACTTAGCCAAGCTATTGCTTCTCTTTCTAGCAATCAACTCCAACATATAGTACGGGAACGAATGTTGCATGAAAGAGAACTAGTACTTCATCCTACTTTATTTTCTACTCTGAAGCAGAGGATTCCCCGCATTAGTCATGTTCAAACTTTTCTCAAGCGAGGTCAATCTCAAAATGAACTGATTAGGTTTCGCTTTGATGTCATCCTTCATGTAGAAGCTGATACATATGCAGATGCAGAGCCTCTATGTTGGGATTGGCAACAACAAGAACTATCAATTCCACTAATCTGCAAATTTCTTCAAGAGAAACAGCCAAAAACTCTCAAGATTATTAATATACCTAATGCACGGGTATTCTTAGATGTGAAAGCAGTGGAACTGCTAGCAAGTCGCAATAAACCAACAACCGTAGGACAGCTAAGGGAAGCACTCTGGCAAATTCATGAATATACTAGAATCCATCCAGAGGAATTTTGGAATATCAGTCAAGATTTACCCTATAACGCCCATATAAGTTGGTCTGAGTTAAATACACCAGGTACGTATGATGTTGTACTACAAAGTCAGTTAAAAACAATAGAGCAAAAGGCTATTCCTGTCCTGCTAGAGCAACCATTAGAGTTAAAACCATTAAGTGCTTATGCTAATAATCCTCTTCAAGTAAACGAGAAAAGCAACTTGGGTCTAAAACTACGTACCTACCTGAAGGAAAAATTACCTGACTATATGGTTCCTTCAGCATTTGTAGTAATGGAAACTTTACCGCTAACACCAAATGGAAAGATTGATCGGCGATCGCTACCTGAGCCGAAAAAAGAGCGACCAATGTTAAAAGAGGCATACATTGCTCCTTCAAATCTAAGAGAACAACAGCTTGCTGAAATTTGGTCTCAGATTTTAGGGATAGAACAAGTAGGTATTTATGATAACTTTTTTGAACTCGGAGGACATTCTCTGCTTACAGCTCATCTGCTGTCTCAAGTAGAAGAGGTTACTCATGTCAAAGTATCTTTATCCTACTTTCTTAGAGAACCGACGATAGCGGGATTAATTAAAGCGATTAATACTACTCAGAACTTAGATTATGATGTTAATTTTGGGGAAGAAAATCAGATAGATTTATATACAGAGGCCATTTTAGATCCAACAATTTATCCTGAGCTACCCTTTTTTGAATACAAAAATGAACCAGAACATATATTCTTGACTGGAGTAACAGGGTTTTTAGGTGCTTTTTTACTGGATGAGCTTCTGAAACAAACTCAGGCAAATATTTATTGCTTAGTTCGTGCCTCTAATCTTGAGCATGGTCGGCAAAAAATTCAAACTAATCTAGAGCGTTACAAACTTGGAAGCAACAAGTTAAGTTCTAAGGTAATTCCCATCTTAGGAGATTTATCACAACCCTTATTGGGACTAACTAGCGCAAAATTCCGAGAGTTGGGTAACAAACTAGATCTAATTTATCATGCTGGAGCAATTGTAAATTTGGTTTATCCATATAATACATTACGAGCTACTAATGTGTTAGGAACCCAAGAGATTCTTAGGTTAGCTAGCCAGGGTAAAACCACCCCTGTTCACTTCATTTCAACTATTGATGTATTAAAGCCGCTAATTTTTCGTGAAAAGAAGATTATTACAGAAGATGAACACCTTGATAATCCTTACAATCTGAACCAGGGTTATACCCAAACTAAATGGGTTGCTGAGAAGCTAGTAATTGCTGCTCAGTCTAGAGGAATTCCTACATGTATTTATAGACCAGGAATGATGTCTGGTCATAGTCAAACAGGTGTTTCTCAAAGTAATGACTTGATAAACAGAATCATCAAAGGCATGATTCAGATGGGATCTGCACCTACTTGGGAACAATGGATTAATTTAACTCCTATAGACTATGCTAGTAAAGCTATTTTATATTTATCAAGACAGCAAGAATCTACAGGAAAAGTGTTTCATATTGTTAATCCTAATCCATTATCTTGGAACAAACTTGTTACTAATATCCAAAGCTTCGGCTACTACATTCGCCTTTTACCATATGAGAAATGGCAAGCTGAATTGCTAAAATTAGATATTTCTCAAGAGAATGCATTAGAACCAATTATTTCTCTGTTTACCGAAAAGATTTTTAATAGCCAAATGACCTATCTAGAAATTTTCTTAAGAACTTCTACAGTGTTTGACTGTCGGAAGACTCTCAATATGCTTGTAAATACTTCCATAATTTGCCCAATTGTTAATGATAATATGCTCCAAAGTTACTTTGATTATCTTATTAATAATAGTTTCATTAAACTTCCCAAAGACGAAGTTGACAAGATTCCTTATAAAGACACAATACGAGCAACTACAGAGTATAAAAATGTGGTTAACAAGTAATGATGTAAAGAAAAAATATTAGATAAAATTACCATGTAGAACTCAATTAAGGGATAGAGCTTACAATTGCACAAAGACAAGTCTAATTACAACTATGGGTTTGATATTAACTGGTTAACTGTTACTTATTAATTTTTCCTCAAGCGTTATTTGTCGAACCTAATAGGGAATTATTAAATATGAATAATAACTGTTATCAGCAACGCAGCATCCATCAAACACCTTATAAGGTAAGACCATGCAAAGCCACCTACGTAAATCAATCGGATCAAGATTATTCTTCTATGTATTAAGTGGTGCTTTGGTTGGATTAGGTAGTATGTCCTATTTCTTCTATAAAGCACTCGAATATCGGGCACAAAAAGAAATAGAAGCAAATCTCAGCACGCAAGTAAGGTCTGTTGAGGGAAAACTAGGTAGAGCAGAACAATCGATGCTAAGTCTGGTTGCAGGAGCTAAAACTTTGAACGATATAGGAGTAAAAGATCCAGATGCTTATAAGAAAATAGTTTTTGAAATTCTTCAGAAACGCTCATCTCTAACTATGGGAGCTGGCTTTGGTCAAGCAGCTTACAAAATTCTCCCAGATAGGAAGTTTTATTGGCCTTATATATATAAAGATCAAAATATACCTGGTCAAGTAGGGAACCCTTTACCGTTTCCTCATAATGATTATCGACTAACTGATATCTGTGGACTTGAAGCAACTTGTTTTGAAAATGACTACTATACATTACCTGTAAAAGCGGGAAAAGAAGTCTGGTTAGAGCCATATAATTGGTTTGGAATTACTATGACCACTACTACATCTCCTGTATTCAATAATCGTGATGAACTTATTGGTGTTGTAGGATTGGATGTCAGCGTTACAGCACTCACAGAGGAAATCAAAAAACCCGTAACCTGGGGAGGAGGTTACTTTGCAATTGTCAGCCAAAAAGGTAATTTGCTGGCATATCCACCAGAACCAGAAAAAGCTAAATCATTAGCAACCTATAAGGACATACCAGAGCTAAGGGATGTATGGACGCAACTCGAAACCGATAATGATGGTTTTATGCAGGCTAAGGGTAAATACTGGGTATTTCAACGGGTACAAGGAACTAATTGGTTGATGCTGGCAGTAGTACCTCAATCAGTTGTGTTAGTCCCAGTGTTATCTATTGCTGTTGGTGGTGCCTTAGGTGCTGGTATGGTACTAGCATTAGTAGTTACTTTGTTTATCCGTCAACTTAATAAACGCTTACAACCAATTCTTGAAGAGTGCCAGAAACTAGCAGAAGTTGATGCTCAAAGGGCACTTCGTCTGGGCCAAGATGCTGTATTAGTTGTTAATAGCAAACAAAACTATCAATCTGACTTACAAAATGCCGATGAAATAGAAATTTTGACACAGTCTTTCCACCAAATGACAGCACAATTAAAAGATTCATTTGATGAGTTAGAACTGCGAGTACAAGAACGCACATCCGAACTACAAGAAGCTAAAGAATTAGCTGATAGTGCCAACAGAGCGAAAAGCGAATTCCTGGCTAATATGAGCCATGAACTTCGCACACCACTTAATGGAATTTTAGGTTATGCTCAAATTCTCCAAAGTTCAAAAAATATGACAGATAAGCAGCAGAAAGGTATCACAATTATTAACCAATGTGGTTCCCATCTGCTGACCCTAATTAACGATATTCTTGACCTTTCTAAAATCGAAGCCAGGAAAATGGAGTTACATCCAACAAATTTTCATTTTCCCTCCTTCCTCCAAGCTGTCGCTGAAATTTGTAGAATTAAAGCAGAACAAAAAGGGATAAACTTTATTTATCAACCAGATACTCAACTACCAATGGGTATCCATCTTGATGAAAAGCGTTTACGTCAAGTTTTAATTAATTTACTAGGTAATGCTATTAAATTTACTGAAAAAGGTAGCGTAAATTTTATAGTAAAAATTCAGCAAATTAAAAATATTTCTCTACAAGAACCAGCCATTTATCAAATTCGCTTCCAAGTTGAAGATACTGGTGTGGGGATTAGTAGTGAGCAAATAGAGCAAATATTTTTACCTTTTGAGCAGGTAGGTAACATCAAAAAACAATCAGAAGGAACAGGTTTAGGATTAGCTATTAGTCAAAAAATTGTTGAGATGATGGGTGGTAATATCCAAGTTCAAAGCCAACCCGAAAAAGGTAGTATTTTTTGGTTTGATGCCGATATACCTGAATCCTTAGAATGGGCAGATAAATCTAAGGTTACTCAACAAGGCTCTATCACTGGTTTTAAAGGCAAAAAGCAAAAGATTCTGGTAGTAGATGATCGTTGGGAAAATCGCTCTGTACTCATGAATTTACTGGAACCAATTGGTTTTGAAATTGTAGAGGCAGAAGATGGTAAAGAAGGATTAGCTAAAGCAGTTGATTTTCAACCTGACTTAATAATTACTGATATTACTATGCCAGTGATGAATGGATTGGAAATGATTCAAAATCTACGTAATTTACCAGAGTATCAAGATATCAAGATTATTGTTTCATCAGCTAGTGTTTTTGATACTGACAAACAGAAGAGTTTAGATGCAGGTGCTGATGACTTTATGCCCAAGCCTGTGCAAGCTTCTGACCTAATTGAAAAGTTACAGGCTCACCTAGAAATCGAATGGAACTATGAAGAAGAAAATAACTCATCATTACCACTTAACCAAGAAATAGTAGTGCCATCAACAGAAGAATTAAATCGCTTACATGAATTAGCTTTAAAAGGTCGAATAAAAGCTTTACAAAATCAATTATCTGAAATAGAAAAATCCGATCATAGATTTGTGCCATTTGTTCAGGAGATTCAAGCATTAACTCAAAGTTTTCAAATAGAAAAAATTCAAAATCTTATTGAGAATTATATCAAATCTTCTTAGCTTTAATGCTTTACTAGTTAAAATACAGCTATTTAAATCAAGAATTAAAAATCAGCATAATGCAGAACTCAGAAACCAATCTAATCTTGATAGTTGATGATACTCCTACAAATCTAGAAGTACTTTCAGAAGCTCTAACTGATGCGGGATTTGATGTTGCCGTTGCAACTACTGGTGAAAGTGCTATTAGGCAAATCGAATACGATCCACCAGAGCTGATTTTGTTAGATGTAATGATGCCAGGGATTGATGGATTTGAAACTTGCAATCGACTAAAGGCAAATCCGAAAACTAAAAATATTCCCATCATTTTTATGACCGCTCTGAGTGACACAGTAGATAAGGTCAAAGGCCTTTCTTTAGGTGCTGTTGACTATATCACTAAACCATTTCAGCAAGCAGAAGCACTAGCCCGTATTCAAGTTCATTTGAAGCTGCAAAATATCAGTGCAGCAATGGAAAAACAAAATGTGCGTCTTAAACAAGAAATTGCAGAACGTGCTAACGCTGAAGCTGCATTGCAAAAGTTAACTCAAGAGTTAGAGCAAAGGGTTACAGAAAGAACCAAGGAACTATCACAAGCATTGCAAGACTTGCAAAATGCCCAAGTTCAACTGATTCAGACAGAAAAATTAGCGACACTGGGCCAGTTGGTAGCAGGTGTAGCGCACGAAATTAATAATCCCATCAACTTTATTCATGGCAATCTCGACCATGCCAGTTCCTACATTAATGACTTGTTAGAACTCCTCAAACTCTATCAAACTCAGTTTCCTGAAACCACTCCAGAGATTTCTAAAAAATCAAAGGAAATTGACCTAGATTTTCTGAGGGCAGATTTACCCAAAATCATCTCTTCAATGGCAATTGGCACACAACGGATTCAGGAAATTGTACAATCTTTCCGTAACTTCTCTCGCCATGACGAGGCAGAAGTTAAACAAGTCGATATTCATGATGGATTAGACAGTACGCTAATGATGATTGACCATCGTTTAAAAGCCAGTACAGAATATCCACCAATTCAAGTGGTTAAGAATTATGGAAACTTACCACCAGTGGAATGCTTTGCAGGACAAATGAACCAAGTATTTATGAATGTCCTCAGTAATGCAATTGATGCTTTGGAAGAGTTAATGGGAGAAGGACACAGTTATTGTAGTTTATCACCCATGATTCGGATTCAGACAGAAGTTATGGGGGGTAATCGTATTGCCATTCGGATTGCTGATAATGGGCCAGGGATACCAAAGGAAGTTCAAAAACGAGTATTTGACCCCTTCTTTACAACTAAACCAGCGGGGAAAGGAACAGGATTAGGGATGTCAATTAGTCATCAAATTATCACGGAAAAACATGGTGGTTCATTGTCCTGCATTTCCAACCCCGGCAAAGGTGCAGAGTTCATCATTGAAATTCCGATTCAACTGCTCAAGTTTTCTAATACAAACTGGTGGCAGTCTCAGGAAATAGCAACAAACCCTATGCAGAGTCAATCATTTCCTCATTATCGTAAAGATATAGCAATCCTCAATGAACTGTAAACATCTTTGGTGATTTCTGCATATCACGAGGACTCTGATCCATGCAGGTAAATATTCATTACATCAACCTCCCCTAACTCAATATTATTCATAACTACTATTTATTTGCGATACAACCGTCCATTGCGGACTTGGACTACTGGATGATTACACCTACGTACCAGTTGTTCATCATGAGTAGTAACAATTACAGTAGCCCCGAAGGAATTCAACTTTTGGAGAATCTGCATGACTTGCCAAGAATTATCTGGATCTAGGTTTCCTGTTGGTTCATCTGCTAAAAGCAGTGGTGGAGTTGCCACAATTGCTCGTGCAATACTTACTCGCTGCTGTTCTCCGCCAGAGAGTTGATCTGGAAAGCACTCAGCTTTAGAAAGCAACCCTACTAGCTTTAATGTTGGTTCTAAACGTCGTTGAATTTCTTTTCTGGTATAACCTTGAGCCTGCAACACAAAAGTAACATTTTCTGCTACTGTCCGTTGGCGAATTAGTTTATAGTCTTGAAAAACAATACCAATGCGCCGCCGTAATAATGACAAGCGATCGCCCCTTAAAGATGCCATATTGAATTTATCAAAAATTACTTCTCCTTGTGTTGCTAACTCTTCACCATATAGCAACTTTAAGAGAGTTGATTTACCGGAACCACTAGGGCCTGTGATAAATAAAAATTCTTTTTCTTTTACCTCTAAGTTCACATCTAATAAAGCGTGACAGCCATTGGTATAGGTTTTTGTTACAGAAGATAATCGTAATATTGCTGATGCATTACTACTTTGCTTTCGAGTTTCAGTATCTGGTTTATGAACAAATTGGTTTTGCGTTTCTTTAGTAGTTAATACTGGCATTGCTGAATTATTAGGTACAGATTGAGATTTAAATTTTTGAAAATTCCATACAAAATAATGATTCCCAGGTTTTCCTGGGAATCACCAATATAAAAGTAAAAATCTCAATTTTCTTTGAGTATCTCAATACTAAGTATTTATTACCAGTGAAAACTGATGACTCAAAATTTATATTGCTAACTAATGGCACCTCTTGCAGTTAAGTGGTAGACAAAGGCTTTTAAGGCAAACTCTGGCAAAGCCAACATCCGTCGCCAGCGCCAAGGCTCTTGATAAAGCCTATACAGCCATTCTAAATTATTATTTCCTAACCAAGCCGGAGCGCGGTTTTTTGCACCAGACCAAATATCAAAACTGCCACCAACACCAATCCAAATTGCGTGGGGACACAAATGACGATTTTCAGCAATCCATAACTCTTGTCGTGGTACCCCCAAACCAACAAAGATGACTTGTGGTTGCAATTGGGTCAGAGTTTGTCTTAATTCTTCTTCTTCTTCTTTGGAATGGTAACCGGAGTGAGTACCTGCTATGGTCAAACCTGGGATTTGCTGCTGGCAAAACTCTGCTGCTTTTGCAGCGACACCAGGCGCTCCTCCATAGAAAAATACCTTTGCATCTGGCTGCTTTTGTCCCAAGTCTCGCAATAGTGTTTCTGCTAGTTCAATACCCGGACAACGTTGCACTTTTTGCCATAACAGCCAGCGTAAATACAACACTACTCCTGCGCCATCGGGAATTACTAAATCGGCATCTTGAATTACCTTAGCTAGGAAACCGTTACGCTCTGCTTGCATAGTCATTTCTGCATTGAGCGTTACTACATGAGTACCTTTGCCTTGTTTCAAGCACTCAAGTAGCCAAGCTGGGTAGTTAGTCATCACGTGAACTGGTATCCCCAACACTGAAAATGCTTTAGTCTGTTTAGACATAACCAATTCTTCCTTAACCTCTCACCACAATTTATTGAACGTTAGTCTATCAAATTTTTTAATATATTGCCTGTTGTAATTTTAGCAACAACGAATAGGTTTTTAACATCGATAAAACTCGGTAAATTATCTTCTAGACTTGATTTAAAACATAAGATGAAGACACTATTTTAAATATTTAACTTCATAAAAATTTCTTATATTAAATTTGTAGCAGTCATAAATTATGTACACCAATGGATAAAAAAGCAAGTTGGGGCTAGAGGTTAGAGTTAGTAGTTGTTACTCAGTACAAGCACTAGGGTAGCTTTGCTAGACCAACCTTATACCTAACTTGGGGAACAAAAAAGCTGTGACTTACACAAACAATAGCTGAAACCCTAATTTTCTGTTAAGGGAAATTTATAGCTTTCTCCAGAACGCTTGTATTTTTGTGTAAGTATTCAAAGCATGAAAATCCTTTTTGCTAATGTTTGGTATTCGCTTGGGGTCAACCCCTGTTGATTCTATTATTGAATTGTATTGTTCCCTTAGAGAATGAAGTCCTGTGGTTCGGGCCACACCTTTAAGTGTTAGCCTGAGTCACAAAGCACTTCTACATTTGTAGGTAAATATCTTACAACTGCATCTCTAACAACTTTTGAACTTTTCAGTAAACTCGATTTTACAGTTAAGGTAGTGTAACGGGCGGAACTTGGCTATGAGTAAAATTCGTATTGCTCTAATTGAAGATCATGACCTCACCCGTGTGGGTATTAGGACAGCACTACTGCAAAAAGAAGAAATTGAGGTTGTAGGAGAAGCTGCCAATGCTGCGGAAGGTCTAAAAATGCTAAAAATGCTACAACCGGACATTGCGATTGTAGATATTGGTTTACCAGATAAAGATGGTATTGAGCTGACACGAGAGTTGAAATCTACTAGTAATGGAGAAGATTTAAGAACTAAGGTGTTAATTCTGACACTCAGAGATAATAAGGAAGCCGTGCTGGCAGCTTTTGCAGCTGGGGCTGATTCTTACTGCATGAAAGATATCAAATTCGATAATTTGCTGGAAGCCGTGCGAGTAACATACAATGGCAACGCTTGGATTGATCCAGCGATCGCGCGGATTGTATTACAACAAGCACAACAAAATCCTCCTAAACAGGATAAAGTATCGCTAGACACTAAAAATTCTTTTAATACCTTTGAGCCTGGAGAAAATCCAGAACATATAGATGCTTATACGCTGACAGAAAGGGAATTAGAAGTGTTACAGTTGATTGTCGAAGGTTGTAGCAATGCAGTCATCGCTGAGAGACTTTATATCACAGTCGGTACAGTAAAAACTCACGTTCGGAATATTTTGAACAAGCTATGTGCTGATGATCGTACTCAAGCCGCAGTTCGTGCCTTGCGTTCTGGATTAGTGGGGTAGGGTTGATTTTAGCTGTAGCACTCAGTAAAGAAACTTAAAGATAAAGAGAAATTTACAACTTTGACCAAATTCTCAACTTCAAAGTGGGTAACTTCTCTTTATAGGTAATTTTTTGATTATGTCATGATTTATTATGTGTGATAAAAATTACACTATTTTGCTATTGCAGTATCTAAAAAGTTAAAGTCAAATATGACTGAAATAGAAATATGCAAACTTAAGCTCATGGTGGTAGATGATGAGCCTGATAACTTAGACTTACTCTACCGCACTTTTAGACGAGATTTTGAAGTATATCAAGCCAATCATGCTCGTGCTGCTCTAGAAATATTAGACAAAGAAGGCGAGATGGCTGTGATTATTTCTGATCAAAGAATGCCAGAAATGAATGGCACGGAATTTCTCAGTCGGACAGTAGAACGCTTTCCCGATACGATTCGGATTTTGCTGACTGGTTTTACGGATGTCGAAGACTTAGTAGATGCAATTAACTCTGGTCAGGTATTCAAGTACATCACCAAACCCTGGAACCCGCAAAGATTAAAAGCATTAGTAGAACAAGCTACTGATACTTATCGTTTGGTGAAAAAACGCACCCAAGAGTTGCGGCGTGCTTTGCGGCGAGAGTCTTTGTTTAATGCAGTTACTACAGCAATTCGGGAGTCTTTAGACTACGATAGTATGCTGCAAAAGATTGTTGCTACTATCGGCGAAACATTTGAAGCTACTTGTTGCTTCCTTAGACCAGTAGAGGGCGATTGTCTAACGTCAGATTTGTTTTCTTATCAAGATCCCCAATACAATCCCTCAAATGGTGTTTTTGATCCCAGTGAGTTAATCGAAAAAGTCCTTGCAACTCATCAATACCAACTAACTCAAGGTACAGATGATGGTAATCCCTGCCACCAATTAGTTGTGCCATTATCTTATCAGCAACACTTGCTGGCTATTTTGGCTCTCTATCAAAGAGGTAGCGTTCATTCTTGGCAAGATGAAGATATCCAACTAATTGCGGGTGTGGCAGAACAAGCAGCTTTAGCCCTCTCCCAGGCAAAATTATACCAGCGCCTTCAAGAAAAACAGCAGCAAATTCGCGCTGAATTAGAAGTTGCTCGCCAAATTCAAAATAACTTGCTTAGGCAAAGTTTACCAGATATCAAGGGTGTGAAGGTGCAAGCTTGCTGCTATGCGGCACGGGAGGTAGGAGGAGATTTTTTTGAAGTTTTTGTTCATCCCAAAGGTGACTTGTGGTTAGCAGTGGGTGATGTTTCTGGTAAAGGAGTTCCAGCCGCTTTGTTCATGGCTAGCGCCATTTCGGTTTTACGTCGAGAATTATCTCAGGAAACGCCAGCTGAGCCAAATGTGGTCATGCAGAATTTGAATCATGCTATGTCTGATGACTTGATTGGCAATAATTGCTTTATCACTCTCGTCTTAGCTTGTTATACACCTAACACTAGGGAACTAGTTTATGCTAACGCGGGTCACATTTATCCCTTACTCTGGTCATCGCCTACAACTGCTAATGAACAACCGCATTACCTGAAGGTACGCAGCGTTCCCTTAGGTATTTTACCTAAGTGGCAAGCACAGTCTGGTCGTTTAGTGTTAAATCCTCAAGATACCTTGCTCCTCGCCAGTGATGGAATTACAGAAGCAATGGTATCAAGTAATGTATTTAGTAGTGATAATACTGGGAATAGTAGCCAAGGATTTAGCCGTTCTATGCTAAATCAAGATGGTCTTTGGCAACTCTTACAACAGGAACCAAAACCACTTTCTCTTGCCCATCTGCTAACTCGCATCCAGGCAAACAACCAAGTTCAAGAAGATGACCAAACTATACTCTCATTGGAGGTTTTATAACTAATGAAAAGTGAGTTACACGTACCCAGTGATTTAAATTTTTTAAACATCGTTGAAAACTGGTTGCTGGGATGCCTGAAAATCCAGCTAGGAGAATCGGTTGATTGGTCACGGCAATCAAGTCGTTTGCGGCTAGCTTTGGTTGAAGCCTACTCTAATGTAGTGCGTCATGCCCATAAAGAACAGCCTAATTTACCCGTGTTACTGCGTTTGGAACTCAAGGAACGGGATTTGGCTTTAGAAGTTTGGGACTATGGTGAAGGCTTTGATATGTCTACCTACTTTCCACCAAATCCTGTGGCCAAACAAGAAGGCGGTTATGGTTGGCTAATTATGAATAGATTAATGGATAAAGTAGAGTACCAGTTGCAAGTAGATGGTGCTAACTGCCTCAAGTTAGAAGCTACATTGCCAGAACTAGTACAGAAAAGCTGAACTATGTTTACGTAGAGTCTCAGAGAGAATAAAGCTAAAGGATGATAGTACGAGGCTAATATAGAAAGCTTTGAGCCGATTTACAATCGGAGTTTAAATTCTATATCTGTCTAAAATTTGTATTGCTGTTCCCTAATTTCTGAACTCAGTATTTTGGGTTTTATGAGGCTACTTGCTCTATAGCAAAGTACTGAGTATAAAGCCAGTTGCTTTAAAGCTGTGTGATGGAGTTGAAGCGATCGCATATTTTCTCCACACTATTAAGCTGAATGCCTGGATTTTGCCAAACCTATAATCAAGACTAAATGGTTCCCAGCCACAGGCTAGAAACCAATCAGCACCAGAGATATTTACCTGTAATATTTAATTACTTAATCCGCAGATTAGTATCTTTGCCATCTCTACCTACTAAAGTAGGGGTAGGGATGCTTTGGCCTGAAGAAGTATTTTTTAAAGCTGCCCAGCTACTAGCAATTGGCATTCGCCAACCAGTACCAAAAGCGCGATCGGTGATTTTTAAGCCAGGGGGTGCTTGTCGCCGTTTAAATTCCGCACGGGCTAGCATTTGGATCACTCGGTCTACAATGACTGCATCATGTCCAGCACTGACAATTTCGGCTGCTGATTGGTGTTGATGAATCAGGCGTTCTAAAATGTCATCGAGAATTTCGTAGGGTGGAAGAGAATCTTGATCGACTTGTCCGGGTTTGAGTTCAGCACTTGGTGCTTTAGTGAGAACATTTTGGGGAATAATTTCGCCATTGCGATTTAACCAATGACAAATTGAATAAACGCGGGTTTTGGGAACATCCGCAATGACTGCTAACCCACCATTCATATCTCCGTAAAGGGTACAGTAACCAACTGCCATTTCTGACTTGTTACCAGTCGATAACAGGAGGTAGCCAAATTTATTGGCGATCGCCATTAATAAATTACCCCGAATTCGAGATTGCAGATTCTCTTCAGCAATGCCAAACTCAGTACCTGCAAACAACTCAGCTAAGGAGTTGTCAAAGCATTGCATAGGTTCGGCAATGGGTAATGTAGTGGTTTTAATGCCCAAATTCTCCCCTAATGCTAAAGCATCGCTGATGGAATGATCGGAACTATAGGGAGAAGGCATTAACACACCGAAGACATTCTCCTGACCAAGTGCAGCCACTGCGATCGCAGCTACCAATGAAGAATCAATCCCCCCACTTAAACCCAGCACTACTTTAGAAAAGCCACACTTACGGGCGTAATCACGCACGCCTAAAACCAAAGCTTGCCAAATTTCTGCATCTGCTGACTCATATACAGGCGCTACTTTACCTACCTTAAAATCTCGCTGTTTTTCATCAAATTCAACTATCAGCAAGTCAGTTTCAAACCCACGGGCACGAGATACAATTTCACCTTGACGGCTTAAGGCAAAACTGCAACCATCAAATATCAAGTCGTCATTGCCACCGATTTGGTTAGTATAGATCATCGGCTGCTGAAAACGCACTGCACTATGCTTGAGCATAGCTTCGCGGAACTGCTGTTTACCGACACTGTAAGGTGAAGCAGACAAATTGACAATTAAATCTACACCCAAAATTGCTAAATCCGCGATCGGGTTCACTGTATAACTGCGTTTACCCCAAAATTCCTCATCATTCCATAAGTCTTCGCAAACGGTGACACCAATATGCAGATCGTCCAAGGTGAAATAATTAGCTTGTAATCCTGGTTCAAAATAGCGGTGTTCGTCAAACACATCATAGGTAGGCAAAAGCCGTTTATGAAAAACTTGTTTTACCTGTCCACCTTGTAACAAAGCGATGCTATTAAATAAAGATTTACCGCCTGTGGTATGGGCTTTGAAATTTTCTTCTACAGTACCTACTAAAACTGCTAAATTTGGCGGTAAATCTCTAGCTAATTGTTTCAAAGTTGTATTCATCGCCGCTACAAAACTGGGATTTAGCAATAAATCCCTTGGTGGATAGCCACACAAAGAAAGTTCTGGTGTTAATAACAACCGCGCCCCAGATGCTACTGCTTTATGGGCTGCTTGCAGAATTTGTGCTGCATTTCCAGGTAAGTCACCAATTTTAGGATTTAGTTGAGCGATCGCAATTTTCATATTGGTTATTTGTCATTTGTTATTGGTCATTGGTCATTTGTCATTGGTGATTAGACTATTGCCTATTTCCTGTTGACCCTTGAGTACAGACGCGATTAATCGCGTCTCTCCAACTCTTGACTTGGCGGTTAAATAAATACCAAAGGCTTATCCTTAAAAGGAGCAAAAGCTTCAGCATCAAACTTATACAAACTAGCCGGACGACCAGCACCACGTGATACCTTAATTCCGGTATCGCACAAAAAACCTAACTTGAGTAGACGGGCGCGAAAGTTAGAATAATCAGAAAAGTTTTCCCCTAAAACTGTGGTGTATAACTGATATAAATCATTGAGAGTAAACATTTCTGGTAAAACTTCAAAAGCCACCGGACTGTACTCTAATTTATTCCGCAAACGCCGATGTCCATAGCTGAGAATTTGATTGTGGTCAAAGGCTAATTTTGGCAATTGTTTGAGTGGATACCAAGCTATACCTGTGACTCCATCAGCTATTAATTCTGCTTCCTCAAAGCGCACTAAGGCAAAGTAACTGACGGAGAGATAACGCACACCGTAACTATCGGTAGCTTCCCGTGGATCGCGATTGGGGCCGCCAAAAGTATATAACTGTTCTAAATAGAGATTTTTAACTCTGATTTTTTCAGCCATGATGCGATAGGCAGCATCTTCTAAAGATTCTCCTTGACGCACCAAAGTACCAGGAAGACTCCAACAATTTAAAAATGGCTCTTGTTGCCGCATCACCAACAGCACGAGCAGTCGATTTTGGGCAGTATCTACAGAAAAAATTACATTATCAACACCAACCTTGAAATCAGCCAAAGGTTGTTGATTTAACGGAGTTGGAAACTTTTTGTGGCTGCGTCCTGGCATTTGTACAAATGCTCTCGATTAATATAGGCAACTATAGGGGGAGTGAGGGCTTGGGAATCCCCATGTTCGCGATAGGCTGTTGAGGAAATATCTAGTCCAGTCAAGCTGGCGATCGCAATTTCCCCGCCTAGCTTTTGCACTTCCCCGAAGCTAGACTCATCTATCGCATATCCCGGTCGCGGCACTACTAATAATTGCACTTGCCGCAATAAATCTTCAACTTTATACCATCGGGGTAGCTGATTCAGCAAATCGGAACCAATCACCAAAGTATATTCGGGATCTTCTCCCCAACGCATTTTTGCTTTTTCTAAGGTTTCTAAGGTACGGAAGCTACTCAATTCTTGTTCCAAAGCAATATTGTGCCGTGATGTCTGGATATCCGAAATTAATAATTGCAGCATTGCCGCCCGATGTATCAATGCTGTTTGATGGGATTTAAAAGGATTATCTGCCGCCCAAACTGCTACCCAATCATAACGCTCAGATAACCAACTTAGAATAGCCTGATGCCCAGCAGTTGGTGGATCGGCGCTAGTACCAAACAAAGCAATTCTCATAATGTTATACGATTTTGGATTTTGGATTTTTGATTGGAAATGGTTGTTTATATCCGACTTAATGTGAATCCATCTGTCGCAATCTTTTTTCAAATTCGTATTACCTTTGTGCGTCTGCGGTTTTCTTTGTCTTTTGCGTCAAATCTTGCAACGCCGCAGAAATTTCCACATTCACTGAGAGAGGCTGATTTAAGCGCCTTGTTTGTTCTGGTAAACTAGCAACCGATGCAGCAGTACGGTGGCGAATTGTTGCTAAAGATTCTGGTGATTGCATTTTTTTCCCTTGCTTCATTACCAGTTGCAACAAAGGTTCTGCATCGAGAGGAGTTTCTGTAGCTAATCCCAATCTATCTACCTGCAACATTCCGCCAACAAACGAGCGAAATATTTGCTTGCGTCCAGGATAAGTAGCTTTGTCACGGGATTCCTTCATCACAGGGATACCATCAATTTCTACAAGTTTGTAAACACCATTGACAGGCGCACCCGTAACTAATTTTGTCCCTAGCCCATAACCATCAATTTGGGCACCAGCAGCCTTAAGTCTGGCAATTTCCCATTCATCCAAATCGCCACTAGCAAAAATGGGCACAGTCGGCAGAAGCGATCGCACTTTTTGGGACAAGCTAACTAAATCTCCAGAGTCCAGCCTGACTCCACTCAATTGCATTTCTCCGGAATTTACTTTTGGTGCTAAATGTTGGGCAGCTGCGATTGTATCGTAAGTATCAATCAACAATGGCGCACCCGGAAAATAACGATGAAAGGCTGTAAAAGCTTGTTCTTCACTACCTGCCATTGCTGATAACGCCATAACCAAGGCGTGGGCCATCGTACCACTTGGTTGTTGATTGAGTTGTAGCGCGGCTAACACATTAGAAGTTGAATCTAATCCCCCTGCTAACGCCGCCCGCGCCGCCCACAATGAACCTTGGGGGCTAAATGCCCTTCTAGTACCAAATTCTAAAAGTGTGGCTTGCTCTCCCGCTACATCTCTGAGCCTGGCTGCTCTAGTAGCAATTAAAGTTTGATAATTAATCGTATTCAACAAATAAGTTTCTACTAATTGCGCTTGCCAAAGTGGTGCTTCTACTCGCAACAAAGGCTGATTGGCAAACACTGCTGTACCTTCTGGAACTGCCCACACATCCCCAGTAAAACGCCCCTCGGCTAACAATGACCAAAAGCGATCGCTAGCGTGGGCAAAAATTCCCGTCGCTTGCAAAGCTTGTATTTGTGAAGGAGTAAAACGCAATTTTTCTAAATATGCCAAAGCTTGCGCCAATCCCATTGCAATTAAATAGCCAAAGCCTTCTGGTAGCTTTCTGGCAAACAACTCAAAGCTGGCTTGTTTTTGTTCTACACCTTCACCTATGTAACAAGCTGCCATTGTTAGCTGGTAAAGGTCAGTTAACAGGCTGTAATCCTCAGCAGCAAAATTGAGTTCCTGATTAAGGCGATTTTGCCATCTTTCTTGATTTGCATTGATCTCCAATTCTGGGAGCGTTGTCATGCCAGAGCGTCCTTACAAGAATGCTTGTGATATTTATGGTAACTTTTACCATAAATATTGTCAACCTCTACCGAGTTCATCCTTTGGAATGCTAGAAAATGCTAGATTTCCAGGAAAAATAATATTAATTCATGCTTTTATTTAATATTATTTAATAGTTATAGTTAGTAATAATCGCCTTGCTTGCGAAATTTATAATGAAATGTAACAATAGATTGTCTTGATAAAATACCTGCATCTTTACCGGGTAAGGGTTTAAAAAATAGCAGGTTTACAATTAGAATTAAATATAGAAGTTAAACTTGCAAACAGGCTAAAGTATTGCAAAGCTATCTGAAAAACTATTGCAGAGATTATTGATATATTGAGAATTTAAGCAAGGTCAGAATATCAGAATTAAAGTATAGACATAACAAATCTAAAGTGAGCCGTAAACAGAGGTCTAATATTATGTCTATCTCCAGAATGATTGCTACTATCACTCAATATATTTCTGAAGCAGTAATGCGGATTTTTGCTCCTAGTGATGATGCTTATCCTGTGATTGGTGTACAACCATTTACAGGCGATCCTTACAAAAAGGGTACGGCCGACAATTGGTAAATGATAATGATTGTGAGATTAACAAATATGAAGGCGTGAGGATGATCCCCACGCCTTTCCGTTTACTGATTCTCATTGTGAGAGTTTGTCCAATACAGTTCGGGTCAGGGGAAAAGGATTGAATTCACCCTTACCCCTTTTCCCATTACCCTTTTCCCAAAGCACCAGGGAAATGCAAAATACTTATCCGAACCGTATTGAGAGTTTATCTAAGGGAATGCGAAAAATGCATTATTTGCAAATAGGGAACACCCAAATAATCTTTAGGTGTTCCCTATGAATCGAAAGTTTTTTAAAATTGTAGTTCCTATGTAATTAGGAATTATTTAATTTAGGTAGTGCAGCTTGATAATTAAGACTAAAGTAATGTCGATAATCAGATTCATAGCAGTGCTTAAGGTTGAGTAGATTTTTCTAAAATCTCTTTTTGTTGCAACCAATCCTTACCTACTTGAATACTAATATCGGAACCGAGATTACCAGTACTTTCCACTCTTACCTCACCAAATCCCAAGATTTGACGAACTAATTCTGCACTATTGCCATCTCCTTGTTGAGCGACAATGTGAGTGGTATCGAGCGGTTCACCCCAAGCTTTAGCAACATAAACATTGCGATATCCAGCTTTTTCTAAGGATTTGATTAAAGGTCGTAAGCTAGAGCGATCGCCACCTGTGCTGTCTTGAATTGCTACACGCAAAGAAGCTGGTTCAATATTATTTTCTTCTTGGGCCTGTGTTGATTCCACACCGTAGTGTTTAGCCATCAATTTGGCAATGCCATCTTTGTTAGGCAACCAATAGCTAGCATCATACTCATTCTTCTCGCTAAAGCGACCAGGCACCATTAACATTTGCATATTGGAGCGATTGGTTCGTACACCAAAACCCACTAGTGCTACTAACTCTTCAACTGTCAAGTTAGTATCAATGTATTCTTTAACTACATCCAGCACTTTTGGCATTTGAGCTACAGTTGTGGGGTTAAGTGACTGATCCATCAAAGCACGTAGCACCATTTGTTGCCGTTGAATCCGTCCAATATCACCCAATTCATCATGGCGATACCGAAGTAATTGTAATGCTTGATCGCCATTAAGATGCTGTTTACCAGCCTTCAAATTGATGTATAGATGTTGAGAATCATCTTGATATTTCATATCCTTGGGAACGTAGACTGTAACTCCACCCAAGGCATCAATTAGCTTCGCTACACCCAAAACATTAATGCGGACATAGCGATCAATTGCCACTCCATTTAAGAGATTACTAACTGTTTTCGCAGTTAAAGCAGGCCCACCTTCAAGATTGGCATGATTAATTTTTTTCACGCCATGTCCTTCTATTTCTGTACGGGTATCTCTGGGAATAGAAAGCATGACCATTTTTTTTGTCTCTGGATCAAATTTGATCAAGAGCATGACATCAGCAAGACCATCAAAGGAGTTTACCTGTGGAAGGTAGCCGAGATTTTTAACATCAGTAGGAGGATTCTCGACATCAGGTGGAAGTACGCTCATCCCCATCAATAAAATGTTCACAGGACGAGTTAATTGTGAAAATCGCAATCCACTTCCAGAAATGCGATCGCCATCAAATACAGCTTCTTCTTGGGGGCTAAGTTGGGCCTGCTGCAAAGGTGTACTGGTTAATGAAACAGCTAACAGCGCCCCAGCTGTTGCTGAAACCATTGCAATGCCACTCATTCCCACCCAAAACCACAACCAACGTCCAGATTTTGAGTTTGGGATACTTTTTTTGCTGGCATTAGAGTCATTTGCCGACTGGTTTTCTTCCGCCGAAGTTCTTTGAATGGTCACAGACTTCCTCACACTTGCTGATCAAATTCGGTACATTTGCAAACTAATAAATATGCAGACAAATCAAATCATAATAGCTAATTCTTAATTATCAGTGCTTAGTTTTTAAATGTTGTGTCAACCACAACACTTATAGCAGTCTTTTACTTTTTTCTGGAGAAATTAAATAATGTGTTATTGCAGTATGACAACAATAAACCAGTTTGACCAGATCTCTTCAGGGATAATCTTTAAAATAGCAAAAAACTTCAGTAAAAATACTGACTTAAGTATGCCCTAAAAGATTAAGACATATACTTGCCTAAAAATTGCTCGGCAAAACGACTAAACCCTGGCAAACGGTGAGATTTTCCCTGAATGATGCGAAAAATTAACCAGACATTTACCAAAAAATAACCAGAAGTCAGAAAGCTGTTGAGAATCAATAGGCGTAGGGCAAAAAAATCTGAAGTTGCGGCCCCTGTTGCTAATAAAATGTATGTCAAAAACCAGGTAAATGCCAAAGTAATAGACAGACGGCTAGTAGCAAGTTGTTCCCGGCTTCCTTGACGACGATATAGTGTCCATAGAGCCGGAAAAAAGCCAATCACTGGAATTAAATACACAACTAGCTGTAATTTAGGAGTGGTATCAGTAATTGGAGAGTGGTCATTAGTCATTTGTTATTTGTCCTTTGGTAGTGTTCAAGGGTTGGAGAGACGCGATTAATCGCGTCTGTACTTAAAAGTCAAAGGTCAAAAGTGATTTACCTATTACACATTACCCAGTTCTTAGTCTCTAGTCCTTGTAAAGGAAAAATTTTCCATTTGGGTGAGTCTAATCCTAAACTAGGAGGATGAACAACAGTTATGTAGTTAGAGATAATAGGCTGTAAAGCAGAATTTTATTTAGTTCTATCCTGTAATCGGCTAAAGATGCAGACACGCAAGCTACTCGACTGGTGGGAAACATTAACACCCATAGCGCGCACCGGAGCGATCGCATTATTCATTCCGTTGCTAGTACTCAATGGTTGGGCGATTTCGGCAATTTTCAATTACTTCCATTCGTTGATTGTGATTTTAGTCGGAGCCTCAGTGCTAGCTTTTCTGCTGAACTACCCTGTTAGCTGGATGGAGCATCATGGTGCTAGGCGAGAGCCGATTGCTATTTTAGTATTTCTTTTGGCTTTATCAATTTTATTGGCGTTGGGTGTTACCCTGTTTCCCCTAGCTCTGACCCAAGCTCAACAACTCGTGGCTCGTTTGCCAGAGTTGATTGACTCAGGACGCTCCCAGTTAATGATGTTAAACGAGAAAGCAGAGGTTTTTGGCTTACCAATTAACCTGGATGCCCTAGTCGTGCAAATTAATGATCGCGTCAAGGGACAATTGCAAGCGATCGCTGGACAAGTTCTCAATTTGGCTGTAGTTACAGTCACTAGTCTCTTGGACTTTGTCTTGACGATGATTTTGACTTTTTATCTTTTACAGCATGGGGGTGAACTGTGGGAAAGTTTAGTAGACTGGCTACCTACGAAAGTTCGTGAGCCTTTCTCGCAAACAGTACGTCTCAGCTTTCAAAATTTCTTTATCACCCAGCTAATTTTATCTACCTGTATGGCATCGGCGCTGATTCCCACATTCTTGTGGTTGAAAGTGCCGTTTGGTCTGTTATTCGGTTTAACAATTGGGATTATGGCCCTCATCCCCTTTGGCGGTTCTGTAGGTATCGCCTTGACTACCTTATTGGTGTCGCTGCAAGATTTTTGGATGGGAGCCAGAGTATTAATGGCTGCGGTGATTGTGCAGCAAATTCTCGAAAACCTAATTGCTCCTCGAATTTTAGGCAGCTTTACGGGTTTAAACCCCGCTTTGGTGGTAATTTCGGTATTAACAGGGGCGAGAATTGGGGGTCTTCTGGGTGTAATTGTGGCAGTACCTACTGCTGTGGTCATTAAAACTGCTTTAAGTGTCATCCGTCCAACATCTTTGAGCAGCGATACTGATGAATATACAAATTCCAGCGAGAAAGCTGCACCCGCACTAGAAGAACCCGCAAAACCTGAAGCGAAAAATCCCCTGAGCATATCAGAAGCTACTTCACCGTAAGCAGTTAAGGGACGCTCAAAAAATAAATCATCCTATTGCTGTGTCAGCTGAGGCGAAAGACTCCGATTATCTTCGTAGCTTTCAACATTGGATAATTTAGTATTGCTAGAATTCCCTAAAAGTAAAACAATTCCTAGCTACCATAGAGTCTGCTCGAAAATTCAGAACTCCAGCCCTTAATTTTGAATTTTTTACTGTGGTTCCATTATTGAACCCATAAACAAGACGCTTCCTGTCTGATTATCACGAATAGCACAGAAGAAAGGACGGTCAACGATCATTTTAAATGGTTGGGTGGGTGGAGCCGCAGATGTGAGCATAATTGTTGCTGAAGTAGCCGCAGCAGCTTCAGTACCTTCTTCATTCACTTCCACAAAGGTTTTATGCTTTACTTGGCTAATGGCAAGGTTTTTACCGATACCAGAAAAATTAGCTTGGTTGCTAAAAGCCTCACCCATACCTAAAGCTTTGAGTGCATTGTTAAGTGTAATGTCATAGTCTGTTTTAAACCGAGGTAACCGAATTGACCCTTCACGCCTTCTAAATTGAGTCATCCAGTTTTCCCAGTTCTCTGCATTTAAGCTTTGATAGAAGGTTTTCAGGTTTGAGTTCTGTTTAGGTAAAAAGATGTAAAGACTGACTTTCCCATCTTTGCCATAAGGTAAGCTAACTGCCTGAAATTGTTCATTTTCTTGGTATCTATACTCCCCATCTTGCGACATCATCGGATGTTGCTTCTGCTTACCTGATGCTAAGTAAAAAGGTAATGTAGCAGTTTGGCTTTTATCAAATTCGTTGCTCCACTTACCTTTAAAATATATGGCATTAATCAGAAACAGTACTTGATCTGGTTGAATTTGCTCAACTATTTTGCTGATTTTCCCTTGGGTATTTTCCCTAACCCAGTTATTGATGATTTTGGGTGCTTCAGCATCTTGAAAATTTAAACTTGTCACCTGAGCATTATAGAAATCCTTGTTTCTCTTCAGGAAGTCTGACTGAAAGCTGGTGTTTTGATTTGCCCACAGGGAGTTAGCAATAGTCAGATGCACATTAGCATCAGGATTCTCTAATAGCTTTTTTAATGCTGCGTAAGAGGAATTGATTTCTGATAGATTCATCCCCTGTAATTCCAGGGTTCTCGCCATAGCTTTTTGCGTAGAACCGCTGGCTCCGTTATAGGTCATCGCCAAGGCGATCGCTACACTTGAAGGGGAAACAAAAACGTTCTTTTCACTACTTTCATTTTTCAGTACTTCTGAAAATAGTTTAAAGCCGAATTTGTTGTTAGCATTAACTAGTTTTGTATCTGGGTTAACTGTTTTTTTTTGCAAAGGAGACTCTGTATTTGGCAAACGAGATTGGGCCATAGCACTCGTATCACTATTAATTTGAGAACAGCCAAGAACACCCAACAGCACAACGCTAGCGGCTGCTAGCACGTAACGTCTTCCTAATCGAACACCGTAACGTCTTTGGAGGAAATTGTCTTTCACACCACTAAATTTCTGCCGATTCATTCTGCCACCTCGTTCGCCATTAATTTTTAGCTGTCTTTTAAAGTTGACGCTAAATGATGTGTCAAGTGTTAACTATGGCATTCACAGGAGCAAAAAATCTGGTCTGTTACAGTTTTGGTAACAGCAAATAATTTGCAGGAAAGGTGAAAAACTTCTATAAGGTAGTAATTGCTAATTGAGACGGCTACACAGGCCCATGATTCTCAAATATTTCCTGCCTTTTGGATAAACGTATTGTAGACTACAAAACAACCCAATGTCTGCCGTTTCTTGGGTTGGTGTCATCAATAAATTTCATCATTTGCTGTTGAATTCTCTGCAAAGCTTCTATGGTAGAACTGAGACTTTGCATATTAGCAATATCTAATACATTTTAGCTGACAACAAGTAGAAATACTCTGCAGATTCAGAAAATTGGTCTAGATTAATGTGTTTTTAGAATTGACAAAAGTACTCACGCATTTGCCAAGAAATCATTTTTTATCATATATGTAAGTTTGAAGTATGTAGGGTTAAACCCCTTATTAAAAATAGGACTTACGCAACTGGCACAAATATTTTCGGGGCGTGGCGGTCAAAAATTGGACTTTGGACTTTTGACCCGTGACAACCACTGCGGGAAAAATATGACACTTGCTTAAGTCCTAATCTCTTATGGCTGATTGGGAATTTTGACTGCTCCAGTGGAACTAGCGGGTACAGTCCACCAAGCAAGACCGTAAGATTGAGTAGGCTCGTTGACTTGTTGACGCATTTGGACGCGGATTTTGTAATTTCCATTCGCGGGAATAGGGCAGAAAATGTGTTCTACACTATCAACTTGGCTAATAGATGAGCAAACAGTAGCCGCATCTTGATTTTGACTATCAGCTTTTACAAGATAAAGGTCAAGATTATTTAAACCGCGATCGCGGAAACTATCTCCAACATCATAAAGCTCATTTTTATTGCGATCGTTAAGCTCTACCAACCTGTCCCAAGTCAAGGTGATAGCAACGAAACTTCCTTGTTTTAAAGGTTTAGCTAGGGCATATTCTACAGGTGCAACTGCATCGACTGTGCGGTAATCCCAACCAATAGCAGGTGCAAAAGTTGATGGCTGCCATTGACCTGCGCTAAATTGCTGATAAGCGCGAAATGCATTCAAATGACCTGTTCCCATTTGGGAATCTAAGGGAATTTTGGGGTCTTGATAAGCATCAGAAGCTAGCCAATCTAAGTTTTGTTTATCAATGATTGTGCGAGTCATTCCCAACCGCAAACCATCACCGCTATCTTGAATTTTGTCGGCGGAATTCATTAATACAGCTTTCATCACCTGATGACGGCGAGAATCAATACTCCAATTAGGTTGTTTTTTTCGTAACTGGCGATCGCCAAATTCCTGCAATAAAGCAACAGTAGCTGTTAGGTGAGGCGCTGCAAAGCTTGTCCCTGTAACCTTATTCAGTTTGCCATCAGGATTGAGCAGCGCAATATTACTACCAGGCGCAACTATGCTAATAGCACGCCGTCCACCTATATTAAACTCCTTGCCCACTAGCCTACCACTCGCTCCCTGGTCAGCACCTGCTAGATTAGAAACATCAACTTTATTAAAAATTCCTCCCCGTCGAGATGAAAAAGCCACGTTAATGGCATTAAAATTATCTGTAGGGATAGGAATCCCGCCTTTACCTTGGTTGCCTGCGATCGCATACACAACATCATGAACGCGACTAGACCAGTCAATACATAGTGTCAGTAAAGCATTACCATCTAAAAGAGCATCGGGGCGCGGATCGCGATTGAGGGGTTCGCCAAAGCTAAAATTAATAGCACGAACATCACCAGCATTTTGTAAGGCTATGTGTTGAGCTGATAAACATTCTTCTGGTTGACCCATGTTTTTAGTCGAGCCAACAGCCGAAGAATAAAGTCGTGCTTGTGGCGCAACTCCCGGCCAAGCTTTATCTTTACTGACCATTACACCAGCAACATTATAAGCATGGGAGTCAACGCCACTATTTGATTGAGCAGGGCCATTGCGTAAAAAAACTGCGGCTAGAGATATAGCACGATTTTTAGACACTGCTTTATCCCAACCAAACATTCCCGGTCGTCCGATTTCCACCTGACCAATAGCGATTTTGCGCCCGCTCAAATTATAAGGAGCTTGGTGTAACCTTAAAGCATCAATACCATTGGTGCCAAAAGAAGTTTCATAAACCGCAGCTAGTACTGGCAAACTCAAACAAGAAGCACTTAATCCCCAAATTATCCAAGTTAGTTTTTTAGTCATTTGTCATTTGTCATTTGTCATTTGTCATTTGTCATTGGGTAATTGGAGTTGGGTGTTTGGTGTTGGTAATTTCCCCTTGTCCCCTCATCCCCAGTTCTTACTCCGGGATCAAATTTATGAGCGATCGCTAAATATTTTGTTACAATGCTTACAGACGAGGATGCTTGAAAACCCACTAGCCATGACCCAAAACCGATCTCAAAAGCCCATTGTTATTTCTCCATCTATCTTATCAGCCGATTTTAGCCGTCTTGGTGACGAAGTCCGTGCTGTAGATGCTGCTGGAGCTGATTGGATTCATGTTGATGTAATGGACGGTCGTTTTGTACCTAATATTACGATAGGTCCTCTGGTTGTGGAGGCGATTCGTCCGGTGACCACAAAGCCACTGGATGTCCACTTGATGATTGTGGAGCCAGAAAAATATGTGGAAGGCTTTGCTAAAGCGGGTGCTGATATTATTTCAGTTCATGCTGAACACAATGCTTCACCACACCTACACCGCACTCTTGGACAAATCAAAGAACTCGGTAAACAAGCTGGAGTTGTACTCAATCCTTCCACACCTTTGGAACTAATTGAGTATGTACTAGACCTTTGCGATTTAGTACTAATTATGAGCGTCAACCCTGGTTTTGGCGGTCAAAGCTTTATCCCGACCGTAGTACCCAAAATCCGCAAGCTGCGTCAAATGTGTGATGAACGCGGTCTTGACCCTTGGATTGAAGTTGATGGTGGGCTGAAAGCCAATAATACCTGGCAAGTTTTAGAAGCCGGCGCTAATGCGATCGTTGCAGGTTCAGCTGTATTTAACGCTCCAGATTATGCGGAAGCAATTACATCCATTCGTAATAGCAAACGCCCCACACCAGAATTAGCTAAAGTTTAATTCCCGAGAAGTTAACCATACTTGATCAAAACAAATAGGGTGGGCATTGCCCACCCTATTTTATAGCTTAAGGCGCTGAAAATTTTTTGATTTTAATTACCTACTAATTCTTGCCCATTGAGTGGCTTTCCAAAAGCTAAAAAATAAAGTTGCAGCAACCAAAGCTCCCAGATTCCATTTCACAGAATTTTTGATTAAGGTGAGTCTTTGGGAAGATTCGGTAGCTTGCGCTTGAGCTTTAATTTGTGATTTTACCTTAGATACTTCTGATAAGATTTGGGTTTTTACTTCCTGAGGGCTTTTACCGTCTAATGCACGACCTTGTTCCCTTAAAATATTACCTATTTGTTCTGGGGTAGCTTGATTTAATCGCTGTTCTACTTGTTGCGCTTGGGTTAGTTGTTGTTTAGATACATTGCTAATTTGAGCTGCGCTCTGCTTACTCAGACGAACTGTATTACCAACTCCCAAAGGAATCATTAACAAAAATACTACTGCTAATAATAAAGTTAACCAAGATATTAGCTTTAAACTTAGGAATTCCCATTTGTTGCGAGAATGCATCTCTCCATAAAATACCAGCGCTAAACCAATTAAAGGTACAGGTACTCTTTCAACAAGCGCTCCAAAGGTTTGAAATTCCCACGCAGGATTCATAAAATTTGGTGGGACAAACATCTCAACTACATCGAATAATGCTAATATCAGCAGTCCGTAGCCAAGCATTCGCAAAATCTTCGTTGAGCCTGTCTGACTAAAAGCAAATTCCTGTAGTTCTTGGACTAATCCGGGAATGAATTTATCGCTACTTGATTTGGTCATGTTCCTAGCACAATAAAAAAGAAAGATTTGAAATGAGGAGAATCCGAGGTTTGTAATATAAGGTTTTGCTATTACTATTGCAAATAAAACCAGACGGTTTGCAACACATTCTAATGATAGAAGTTAGCAAATATATTCCTTTTTCATAAAACCTTAATGTAGTTCTCACCCTTATTTACTCCTAAAAAGGAGAAATTAATAGTCTGCATATCAGCGTGAAACTATGTAATTGTAGTTTTCAAACCATGCAACGGTGTGAGATTGATCCTGAGACTGTTCTGATTTTGGCTTTTCTATAGTTGTAGTCAGCAAAATCTTGACTAAAACTAACAGGACTCCACCCAAGGTGAGAGCCAAAATCATAATCCGCAGTTGTTTCCACAGATCCATTACCTTGAAAACTCCGCAACATCCTAAATTTGCTAATTTCTACTGTAGACGCAAGAAAAGGTAAAATGACCCCAAAATCAGCACTGCGATCGCCACTAAGCAAAAAAGGTATAAAAGTTAATGGTAGTTATAACCCTGGTAAAGCCCTGACACAGAGTATTTCGTTAATTTTCACACAGCAATAGATAACAACAAGTGAGCTAACTCATCTTGGTTTATATTTTACTGTAATGTTTATTTTCAGTAATTATCCTGAAATAACCGTAATTATCATTACGTGCTAATTATTGATAATCAAGATTTTTATTTGATTTTAATCAAATCTTCACTTTAACTATGTTTTATTTATTTAACCAAATTTATACTAAAATCTAGGTCATATCTAGATTATCAAAAAAAGTAGGCTCTTTTTTCTTATAAAGTTTGTGTAAATTTATTCTTGCAGATCTAATAGCGAAGTATAATTTTACACATTTTTTAAATCTACTAGTTCAACACACAAATATTGACAGGTGTAGATTGGGTCAAGGGAAAAGGGGAAGGGTTTAAAGCCTTTACCCTTTCCCCCACCTGTCAAAAAGACTTTGGCAGACTACAACTCTTGATTGCTATAGGTTTTGAAGGCAATCCTATTTGCCAGCAAAAAGTGCATGGGAGTGGATTTAAAACTTAATTAAGCTGTTCCACATTTAACTTGCACATTGACTCGATTAGGCTGTTGACTGCCAACGGTCAACAGTCAATAGCTAACAATCACCACGAGTAGTTATGCAATTTAAAGCTGTATTAGCTTATTAAGTTCCCAACACCCAGCACATACTTTTATACGCAACTATCAACTATATAGTGTTGCCATCTTTAACTTATACTTTAGCTGTAGCTTTTTGTTGCTGTTTTTGTTTGCGACGTAAAGTTACACCGAAACCTGCTGCCGTTAATGAACCTATGATAGTTAAAGGTTCAGGAACATCATCAGGATTACCAGGGGTCGCAGAACCAAAGGTTATGTCATCAAAGGCAATCTGATTAATAGTTCCACCGAAATCTACAGATTTAGCAATACCTGAAAATGATACACCAATTGGCACAAATGGGCTAAATGCACCATTTGGATCGGGCGCACCGTTAGAAGGAGTTGTTGGTAAATTTAGCGTGGCAAGTAAGTTACCAGTAGCATTGAGACCATCATAAACCTTGATAAAACCAGGATTATTGATCGCAGAATAGAAGAATGAAAACCCAGTTGTGAAGCCGTTCAACGCATTCAAAGTTGCGGCTGTTCCATTGAGGAAAAATAAAGCAGTACTTGGGCTAGGTTCACCCCCAAAATTACCAGTTCCACCAGCATCTCGATCAACAATACCCAATGCATTGGACGAGAAAGTAATGCCATAATCACGGGGAGCCGTATTGTAGAAGTTACCTACAGGATTTACGTTCCCAACCCCTTCAAAGTCAAGAACGACTACAGCTGCTTTTGCTTGTCCCATACTCATGGTTCCAGCAGCTAGAGATGTAAATGCACCTACAGTCAAAGCTTTCAGCAATTTTTTTCTGATTGCAAATCTAGTCATAAAGCTAGCTCCCATTAACAGATATAAGGTTGATGGTAGATGTCCCTAAAGTAAAATTCGCTACCATTAACTTAAATCCTGCTGTCAACGATGAGTAGCCAATAGGTTATAAAAAAAACCACCGTTGAAGATAGCATCATTTTTTTAATTTAGATTTCATCTGCTTATTTCTACTAAATAAGCAGACTGATTGTTTTTATTATTGTATAAATTTTAAATTACTTACAAGTAACTACTTATGTTTACCAAAAATTTAAAAATTTTTTTATACTTTATTTAATCTCAATTGTACCCAAAACTTTACAGAGCAAGCAATTTCATATTTAATACAGAGTATTTTCTGTGTAAGTGTATAAATTATTAGTAAATTTTACTCTGTCCACAAAATAAACTACTCCAGTGTGCAAGCAAGTAAGATATTCTTCTAAATTAGGCAAATCAGCGCTTAAACGGGATGAAACAAATAATTAAAAAAAGGTGGGTTCTGTCCCACCTAGTTCTAACTATTTACTGATGATTCAATTGAGATTGAAATACTTACTTATGTCTACCTAGCCACTTGGCTGTAGCAATACCGATAATACCTGCAAAAACAGGATTACTGAGAAACTTAATAATGCCTGGTTGCTCTGCTAATACCTCACGGAAAATATCGGGGTGATTGTGATAGACAAAGGATGCAAGTTTGCTGACATCATCAGCACTCATACGGCTGGCATGATGAGTAGAAAGACTCAGTTGTTGTTCTAGATGACGTTCATCCAGTCCTCTTTCCTTGAGATGCTTGAAAAAGGCTCTGGCTACATCATCTCGTTCGTTGGGTTTAATTTGCGCGATCGCCTGGGCATGTTCAGCCAAAAGTTGCTTTTTTTTCTTCTGTTATAATGGCTCCTCTGCCAGACAATCTCATTTACTTCTTTTGCTTTGCGTCTATATTGGCGTTTAATTTCATCAAATCTAATGCCTCATTTTAGTCGTGTTAGTCCTCTACATAAATTTCAAAATCAAATATGAGTCCTATCTTAGTTGCAATGTTTAGCTTAAACCTGAGCCTTAGCTTTTTCTTGCTGCTTTTGTTTGCGACGTAAAGTCACGCCGAAACCAGCTGCTGTCAATGTAGCGAATATGGTTAAAGGTTCGGGAACAGATTCAGAGTTATTATAGGTAAAGTTATCAAGCACAAAATGCTTACCATAACGGCCATAACCTGCATTGACACCATCGAAAGAAGTAAATTTTAGTTGATCAATGCCAAGGAAATTGAAATTAAATAATGTAGGAGAGGTAGACAATACATTTATAGTTTGTGAATACTTTTTGTTCCCGTTGAAGAAACCCTCTACAAGAATATTTAGTCCATTATTCCAAGCGCCTGTAAGATAAGCACTGTTGAAATCAAACTGACCAGAATTAATGCTTACATAAGCAGGCTTTCCAGATGAATTAAATGCGACGTTTGGATTTGAAACTGTTCCATTCTTATAGCCTGACGGGTTGTCATAATTAGCACTATTTAAATATGCAAAATTATTCCAGTTAAATCCTTTATATCCATTTTGTATCCAGTCTATATCCCCAGGCAGATCATCAAAATCTATAACTACTGCTTGCGCTTTGTCTATGCTTACTATTCCTGCGATCGCAGCAGTTAAGACTGCTAAGGTACTAACCTGCATTAAATTGTTTTTCATTGCAAATCTACTCATTGAGCTAACTCTCATTAACAGATAAAGGCTGATGGTAGATGCACCCACAAGTAAAATTAGCTACCATTAACTTTGATTCTCTTGTCAACGATAAGTAGCCTAATTAGGTTATAAACACAACCAGGGTCGAAGATAGCGCCATTGTTCAATTTCGATGTCGTCTGCTTTTTAGTCAAAATAAGCGGACTGATTTTTTTATTATTGTATAAATTTTAAATTACGTAGAAGTAATTACTTATGTTTACAAAAACTTTAAAATACGTTTTTCGACTTTACTTAATCTTAATATGAACCAAAGCTATACAGGTAAAGTACTTTCATATTTAACGTTGAGTATTTTAGGTCTCAGTATATAAATTATTGGTGAATTTACTCTAGGTAATGAATAAAATAGTTTTATATGCAAGTATAATCTTGCTCTAAAAATCCTAAATTCGCTAATTATCGTCTAAGCGGGATACAGTCAGGAATGTTTACACAGCGTTATTGTAGGGTAGTCTTGATAGAATTTTGGATTGTGAAATATTGATGAAGTGAGCTTTTGAGCTATCCATATGTCGCAATCATTTTTAAAATTTCTAGGAATACCAGAAAATCAGCCCCAAATGAGCAAAAAAGGTGGGTTTTGTCCCACCTAGTTCTGACTATGTACTATAATTCAATTGAGAATGAAGTACTTACTTATGTCTACCTAGCCACTTGGCTGCAGCAATACCGATAATACCTGCAACAACAGGATTACTGAGAAACTTGATAATTCCTGGTTGCTCTGCTAACACCTCACGGAAAATATCGGGGTGGTTGTGATAGACAAAAGATGCAAGTTTGCTGACATCATCAGCACTCATGCGGCTGGCATGATGAGTAGAAAGACCCAGTTGTTGTTCTAGATGGCGGTCATCTAGTCCTCTTTCCTTGAGATGCTTGAAAAAGGCTCTGGCTACATCATCCCTTTCGTTGGGTTTAATTTGCGCGATCGCCTGTTGTAATTCCGGCTCCATTTGGCTAGCGGGAATTTTGTCTGGATGTAAAGACCGACCAAATAATTGACGACGCTGATCTGTGGTGGTGCGTTGGGCAAAATCGTCAAAGTTTTCGTACTCTGTCGTTGAATCGGTTTTGACATCATCTAAAGATTCGACATTTCCCTTTGCCAAATCTTTCATGATTTCACGCCTGTACTGTTCGCTGCTGGTCACTTTGGTTTTCTCCTTTTTCCGGTCTATTATTTAATCCCCTAAAATTTCGAGAAATGATAGCTATTTGTAGGGATTAAGCTTGCTTTAGGGTGTTATTACTAATTCAGCTATTTAGGTGTACTGAACCTGGCTAGTTTGAGTGTCGTACTTAGCAGTTACGATCAATTTTTTATCGGGAGCATAAATCAAAACTGTTAAGTCTTGATTGGGGAAATTCTTGCGAAAGCCTTGTACTAAAGATTTTGCTAAAGGTCGCACATCATTAGGACGCACTTCTGAAGAAATAACAACACCTAGTTTGTTGTTATCGCGTACATAGGCATCTTTAATTAATCCCTGAGATGTTTGTACTACCCAGTTGCCAAAACTTTGTCCTGAAGGAGTATTGCCACGCTCTAATTGTGCATAAGCGACATCGCGACCTATGGCGGGGGCGCTGCTTGGGGGGTCAAGTTGAGCAACGTTACTACCACCACAGGCAGTAGTGATTGTCAGAACTAAAATCAAGATACCAGCCATCAAGATTTTGCGGCTCTGCTGGAGCAGAATCATTTGTTTACCTCCTAATATTTAATTAATTGCTAAAAATATCAATAAATAAATGTTGAAATACCCCTAATATCCCCATTGAGATAGAGAATATTAGGGGCATAACATGATTGATATTTAGCTGTTATTTCTGCCAAATTAGTATGAAATCAACTCATGCTACTAAAAGCAGAAATAATATTTACTCTAGTCCAGCTTTTTTTTCACGTTGTCTTTTACATCTTCGATGCCGTGACGAACTTCACTTTCAGCTTGTTTAGCTTTGCCTTCAGCCTTATCTTCTGGGTCTCCAGTAACGTTACCTAAAGCTTCTTGGGCTTTACCTTCGACATTTTTAGCTGTGGCTTTTGCCCGATCTTCTATACTCATTTTGTACTCCTTAATTTAATAAAGAATTAGTTGCAAACTTATGTTGCAACTCTGAACTTTTTTTGCTGACTTTTACACAGTAGCTTAATTTTTTTTCACTAGCCTTCTGCCACAAGATATATTAGTTATCTCTGTTAAAAGAGAGATAATAAATGGCGTAAATTATATTTTTGTGTTTGTTTGGAGCCTATATAGGTAGTATGCAATGATTTCAGGTAGTTCATTCATTTGAAATTATGATGAATAATTTTATTTTTCAAAACAATGAATCTCTACTAAAATTTAGAGAGTAAATTATTAATTATTGGCTATTTTTTTTGTAAATACTTGATATAAATAACCCGCCCTCTGTATAGAGGACGGGTTGATAAACTTATGAAGATGATTCTTATGTCTAATCTAGAAAACCCATCAGGTTTTCGGAATTGTCAATCTCATTTGATGCTATTGGACGGTTACCGAATGTTGAGTAACTCTCAGAAATTACCAATGAACTTGAGCTAACTGGGCGAATACCAGAGAGATTAATACTTTCAACTACTTGGAATGTATTAGCACCAATTGGACGAATACCCATTGCGTTATAGGTTTCAACAACTTCTAATGTACTGGTGCTAATGGGACGCACTCCAGCAATGGAGAGTTTTTCAGCAACTTCTAAATCACTAGCACCGATGGGACGAATTCCAGAGATTGCGAGTGTTCCTGGAGTTTCTTTCTGCACTGGCTGCTCTGTACCTTGTTCGACTTTATCTGTATTCAAGCTATTACCCTGATTATTTTCTACTTCCACTGTACTTTCTCCTTTTAGCTTGGCACGCTTTTGTCGAGGACTGACTGTTTTGCCAGTGCTACTAATGGTCATAACTGAACTCCTGCGGTTTGTTAAGTGGTTTTTACAATAATTAAACTGACGTGAATTTTTTTGTATATATGAGAGTTTAACCTTAAAAAACCAGGGATAGGTATAATTATCTTTAAAAAGTACACATAAGTAAATGCTATAAGTAAAAATTTATAAATAAAGATTGCCATATATTCCTTTACCTAATCTCGTTCCACGAGTGCATAATCTGATCGTTACTATGGGAAAGGGTATTTCTGGCACAACTGTATGACAGAATTTAGTCTGCAAGCTCCCTTTAGTCCAACAGGCGATCAACCACAAGCGATCGCACAATTAGCAGCCAGTATCAAAGCTGGGAATCGTTACCAAACCTTACTGGGTGCTACGGGAACCGGTAAGACATATTCAGTAGCAGCAGTGATTGAGAAAGTTGGTAGGCCTACCTTGGTGCTGGCGCATAACAAAACTTTGGCTGCACAACTTTGTAACGAGTTGCGGGAATTCTTTCCCAATAACGCCGTTGAATATTTCGTGAGTTACTACGATTATTATCAACCGGAAGCGTACATTCCTGTTAGCGATACTTATATTGAGAAAACAGCTTCCATTAATGATGAAATAGATATGTTGCGGCACTCAGCAACGCGATCGCTTTTTGAACGTCGTGATGTGATTGTGGTTGCTTCCATTAGCTGCATTTACGGTTTGGGAATGCCAGCCGAATATTTCAAAGCTGCTATACCCCTACAAATTGGGATGGAAGTAAACCAACGCCAGATTTTGCGAGACTTGGCATCTGTGCAGTATAGCCGCAACGATTTAGAAATGGGTCGCGGAAAATTTCGCGTCCGGGGAGATGTTTTAGAAATTGGCCCAGCCTATGAAGACCGCATTATTCGGGTAGAATTTTTTGGCGATGAAATTGATGCCATTCGCTATATTGACCCCGTAACAGGTGAAATTATTAATAGCCTGCAAGCCGTCAATATCTACCCCGCACGTCACTTTGTTACCCCAGAAGAACGTTTAGAAGTAGCTTGTGATGATATTGCGGCTGAACTGAAACAACGCAAAGCTGAATTAGAGGAAGCAGGGAAATTATTAGAAGCGCAACGTATAGATCAGCGCACCCGCTATGACTTAGAAATGTTGCGTGAAGTTGGTTACTGTAACGGCGTAGAAAACTATTCGCGTCACCTTGCAGGTAGACAGGCAGGGGAACCACCAGAATGTTTAATTGATTATTTTCCTAAAGATTGGCTGTTAGTTATTGATGAATCTCATGTGACAGTACCGCAAATTCGCGGGATGTATAACGGCGACCAAGCTAGAAAGAAAGTGTTAATTGAACATGGATTTCGCCTTCCCAGCGCTGCTGATAACCGTCCATTAAAAGCAGAAGAATTTTGGCAAAAGGTAAATCAGTGTATATTCGTTTCTGCTACCCCAGGAAATTGGGAATTAGAAATTTCTGATAGCAATATAGTTGAGCAAGTAATTCGACCAACTGGTGTTATTGATCCAGAAATTTTCGTGCGTCCTACGGAAGGTCAAATTGATGATTTATTAGGAGAAATTAAAGACAGAGTTGACCGCCACGAAAGAGTTTTGGTAACCACTTTAACTAAGCGGATGGCGGAAGATTTAACAGAATACTTGGAAGATAACGGCATTCGTGTCCGCTATTTGCATTCAGAAATTAATTCCATTGAACGGATTGAAATTTTACAAGATTTGCGCTCAGGTAAGTTTGATGTCTTAGTGGGAGTCAACTTATTGCGGGAAGGTTTGGATTTACCAGAAGTTTCCCTCGTAGCCATCATGGATGCAGATAAAGAAGGATTTTTGCGCGCCGAACGTTCTTTAATTCAAACAATTGGTAGAGCTGCACGTCATATCAAGGGACAGGCAATCATGTATGCTGATAATCTTACAGATAGCATGATTAAAGCCATTGAAGAAACAGATAGAAGACGTGGAATTCAAACGGCTCATAACAAAATGCATGGCATTACACCTCAGCCAATTGTGAAAAAATCAAGTAACGCGATTTTGTCTTTTTTAGATGTTTCTCGACGGTTAAATGCTACAGATTTAAAAGTAGTAGATGAACATATCGATGAACTACCGCTAGAAGAGATTCCCGACTTGATTGCTAAACTCGAAGCGCAAATGAAAGAAGCTGCGAAAAAACTAGAATTTGAGGAGGCTGCAAGCTTGCGCGATCGCATTAAGCACCTGCGGGATAAAATGCTGGGACATTAGTACCAACTCAGGATAGCGATTAAGAGTACGCTCTTTTTTCGCTATCCTAGATAACTTTTGCCTATCGGGTATAACTTCAAGACCATTGTCGCAAAGTTTTATGTACCTGCGCTAAATACCACATATAATCATCAATTTTGTAATTATCAGCAGCTTTAACTATATATTCCTGAGCTAATTCCATATTATTTTCAACTTCATAATATAATCCCAAATAAAGATGGCTGTAAAAATTACCTTTTACACCTTCGGATTGACCAACATTTAAAACATCATTAGGCGTACAATTTCCTGCATATAAATCATATACACTTCGCATGATTCGCCGGGGGTCATTTCTTACAGTTAATAGCGAATTCCTTGCTTTCTCTACACTATCAAGGCGAGCTATACAGAGATATCGCCATACTGTTTCTTCTACATCTTGGGCATTAACTGTCAGGTCAATCTCGAATTGTTCAGCACCTTCAGCAAACTTCTCGGCGTAGTAGTAAGATAGTCCTCGTTGCCATAAATATGGTTTAAGACGAGTATCTAATTTTTCTGCTGTATCAAAATCTTGAATTGATTCATCAATTTTAGTAAGCTGAAAGTTAACCATTCCACGTCTAATATAAGCATTGGGATTTTGTGGCTGATTACGAATAATGTCGTTCCAACGCTGAAGTTGATTTTCTAAAGAGTTAGCAAAAAACATGATTTTTAACAGCAAATTTTTATTTCTGTTTATGAACAAATAATACCATTTTTGATTTAAATTAAAAATTTACTGATTAATTACCCCCTCGTTTTCTCTTTATGGCAAACCTACGAGTGTAAACATTCCCCAATCTTGAGGATTAGGATATTTTTTCATTGTTACTAACATTGCTTGATGCAAAGCAGCAGCTTTATCAGGATTTTTAGTTAAATTACTATGAAATTCCGTCATTAATGTCGCCGTTGATTCATCCGAAATATTGCCATACGAAGCAATTACACTGTTAGCACCCGCAACCAAGAATGCACGTGACAATCCAATTACACCATCACCTGTGATTTTTCCTAAAGCAGAATCACAAGTACTCAAGATAACCAGTTCGGCTTTTAACTTTAGTTTGCTAACCTCAGGCGCAGTTAACCAACCATCATCTTGGCTAGAAGGCGCGAACGCTAGGAAGCCAGGATTTTCTAGAGATTTCCCCAAAAATCCCGATGTTGCTAAATGAATTAGTCTGGCGTTGGACATTTGCTTTACAACCGTTGTTTCAGTTGCAGCATCTCCTATTAGCGCTTGGGTATTGTAAATATTGGCAATATTTTTTGCTTCTTTTTCTGCACCTGGTAGTTGAGGAAGCTGGTTAAATGTTTCACCAGGGTTCAGGGGTTTAGTTGGCATAGTAGGATTACCAACTATCAACACATCTTGAGTAGATTTTGTATTTGTAGTGCGTCTTTTTGCAAGTAAATCTAAAGCTTGAATTGATGGTGCAGTAGAAATTGTATGTTTCTCAACTAAATACTGATTATTGCTATCTTGTAAGGTTGCAAAAGGCACAATAAATAATTTATCTTGGGGAATAAAAATTACTCTTGCTTCTGGTTTAGTGGGTAAAATGTCAGATATTGGTTGAATAAGTAATTCATGTAGTTGTTTTCTAACTAATGAAGAACTATTTTGGTTAGTGTCTGATACTTTTATGACACCTTTATTTCGTTCAAGTCCCTGACTATAACTTTGTTGCAGGTGATTAATCGCATCTGCCAGATTAGTCTTATTTTTTACTTGCCAAGCCTTTAAATCAACTTGTCGTAGAGTAATTTCACCTGTAGATTTAATCACCCAAATTACCAAATCAGATACTTGAGGGTGCCGTTTACCTTCAATATTAACATCTTGATATAGAAGTGAATATTGCACAAGAGTCGCATTTTGATTTTTAGCAACTTGCTTAATTACCTCAGCCGTTGGCGCGTTGACATTTTTAGTGGGTAAACTCTGTGCTAATAAATCTCGTAACTCCCTGTTGCGACTGCGTGCAGAAATTTCTAATGCTGATGTATGTTGATTTTGGCTAAGAAGCGATTTAATTAATTGTTGATAGCTTAGTGTTTGCTTTTCTAATAGGGATTTATCTAATGCTATGGTCGAATTTGCAGGTAATGTTAAACAACTGATAAGGCTGAGAAATACTGGAGCCAATTTTAGTTTTACTAAAGAAGATTCCACCTTCGACTGTTTCATATTCACCTGATACCTAAGAATTTTGTCGTCTCCACTAAATATATAGTTCTCAGGCTAGTTAAGCTTATGCAGTTTTGGGAAGTAAAGAGGGGTATCCAAGTACTCATATTTGATAAAAATTATGTGGGTAGGGTGCATGACGCTATTGCTAACGCACCTCTGCTAACTTTCCATGTGTTACGGCTTATGCCTAACACACACTGCAAAATACTAAATATATTAATAATCAAAATAATTGTAGATATTTGGTTAATAGTAGTAGCTTAACATACTAAAACTGCTTGATATAGTGCGTTAATCTTGCCTTACGCATGACAAAAAAACTAAAATTTCCAAGGTAAGCTTGTGTCTGATATCGCCCTACATAAATATCTTCCTCTCCTTCCCGAAGCTGCACTCCAAGAATTTACAGAATGGTGTGTTGTAGAGCAGTCAAAAGCAGCAGGATGTGAATTTACTCCTGATACTACTAAGTTAAATAACCTAACACCAGCAGATTATATCCCGAAACTTGTAGATCAGTTCATGAAAGTTAAGCCTGACCCAATTAAAGCAGGTTTAGTAGCTGCGATCGCAGGCAAAGAAGCAGATGCACATGCTTTATCTGGTGTGGCAATTATTGCTGATTTTGTCTCCCTGTATGTCAAATATTTAATTCCTAAAGATGGTACAAAACCGGAAGATGCAGACGCAATTTTAATCAAGGCTGGACAAGAACAATGTGAGAAGCTAGTTGAAATCGCCAAAAAATATGGAGTAGCGTTTTAGTTTATAATTAACCTACTTTAGATACAATAAACAGTAGGGACACAACTGATTGTGCCCCTAAAAATCATCTCTATATTAAAAATAGTAAATATTCAGTAGTTTGCTATTACATTGTTCAGCTTTCCTCACTACAAGGAAACTCATCAAAATACAGGCTGATTCTCAAAACGCGATCAACAAATGCTAACTATTATTGGTTGTGGTAATCTTAATCGCAGTGATGATGCTGTAGGCGTTATCGTTGCTCAACGCTTACAGCAATTTCTCACTGAAAATCCTCATCCCAACGTCCGAGTTTATGACTGTGGAACCGGAGGGATGGAAGTGATGTTTCAAGCCAGAGGAAGCAAACAATTAATTATTATTGATGCAAGTTCCACAGGTTCTGAACCAGGCGCAGTATTTAAAGTCCCTGGGAAAGAACTCGAGGCTTTACCAGAACCTAGTTACAACTTGCATAATTTTCGTTGGGATAATGCTTTAGCTGCTGGACGGAAAATTTTTCAAAATGACTTTCCCCAAGAGGTAACAGTCTACCTCATTGAAGCAGCAAATCTTGATTTAGGCCTGGAATTAAGTCCTGCTATCGAGCATTCTGCTAATCTGGTGTTTGAGGAAGTAGCCGCAATCATCAGACAGAATTTTTAGGTTTAATTAACAATCCAGATGCCAAAATCCCACATCTAAAACCTAGAATAAGATTAGAGATCATCTCCGTAAATCGACAATTCATCTACCCTCATTTCAAAGGGTATGCCTTGGCTCTCTGGAGGGCAAACACGAATTTTAGCACTGCTAACAATCTTATAAAGTAATTTACCCATTGGCACGATTTTTTGTAGAATCCGCCAGTTAGTAACTTCATCAGGACATTCAATTACCAACACCATCACGCTAGCATCGGTGGTGACATACCAACGACAAGTAGATAAGAGGTTTTGGATAAAGCGATCGCAGGCTTCATAGAAGTACCTGCTAATAGAATATTCTAGTTGCTGACGCAGGATAATATCTGCTGAAGTCAGCTGCATGGGATGTGAATCATCTTCTTGGGAGTAAATTTCTTTAGCCATCTGAGTTGATTTCCTAAGTTATATGCCAATTGCGATCGCATAGAGTACATCTTGATTAGTTCCTAAAAATTCTTGGGTTTCATCATCATAAAAAGCACCAATACCACTACAATGAATGCCCATAAAATTGCTAACAAGATAAACTCTTTGCCCTAAAAAACCAGCTATTAGCATAGCTGTTTGATAATTTATATAGTCGGACGTAAAAAATAAAGTTACAGCGCTATCTCTAACTATTGCTTGATTGATGCACAAGTAACCTGTTTTTTCACTAAAATTGCCCGCCTTTAATAGATGCTTCCCTTTATATATTCCTGGAGTCATCCCTCTGACATGATGGACAACAGAGTAAATTTCTATTTCCTCAAAATTTTCGGTGGGTATCGGCTGCTGAAGATGCTGCCATAGCTGCCAATAACTTTCTTGAGGAATTGACTGTTTATAAAAACGTCTAATTGAGCGTCTCATCCAAACAGTCTGAAAAAATTTATCTTTGTCAAAGTTAAACTGGGGATGCACTAATTCCTGCTGGCGACTCGGCTGAAGAGATGTGTTTTGATAGCCTTGTTCAATGAATTCATTGGCTTCAAAATAATCGGTGCCACAGACAAAAGGAACTTTTAACCTTAAATTTCTGACTTTCTTGTCTTGAATTTCTCCCGAAATCGTACAAGCAGTAATAAACTCTTTGTTCTCAAATCCTAAATCTGTATTGAGAGCGAGTTTATCAAAATCGAAAATTAACTGTATCTCTCTGTCGTGAATATAGGCTGAAGCAGCAATTGCACCTAAATGGTGTCCGCTATCCAGCCAGCAATATCTCAGGCTCCTGTCTTTATATTTCCAGCTAGACCTATAATAAACACAACTAATTAAAAAAATGAATCCATTTATACTTTTGCCAGGTATAATATAATTCTCTAGTCCATCATCAATTAATTCATAGATTAGAGTTAGACAATTATTCTCAACTTCTAAATGATATATCCCGTTAATAAAGCCTTCGATATTGCGAATTTGGATATAAACTTCTGTGGGATATAAAGCGCCAGCAGATGGATTTACACGCAATTTCACAGCACCGTCTTTATACATCTTTTCTAAAGTTACAGCACTAGTAAGGCTGATAAACGAGTGAATTGGATTATTGAGATTTAATTTCACTCGCCGATAAAACTTTGGGTAAACTTTAAATGAAGATGGTTGAGTTGCCGCATTCACATAATTTGGATCGAGCTGCACAGATAAGTAAGAATGCTTGGTTGCTTGATGATAGACTCGCTTAGAGATATAACTTTGAGGCATTTTTGAGTATCCTTAAGACTTCTACATTGCTCGCAAAATCTATTGCTTTAAAATCATCTAAGTTTTTTAAATTTATGTTAGGATGATGTTGTAACAGCAAGTTAACTACTTCTGTCTTTCCAGCTGAAGCTGCATACATCAACACAGTAGCTCCATTATCATTTTGATTATCAATATTGATATGTGCAGCAAGTAACAAATTCATCAAATCGAAGTGATTCCCAAAACAAGCAAACCATAGAGCATTATTACCATCATTGTTTCTGGCATTAACATCTACGCCTAAACTAATTAATTCTTTGACTACTGCGTAAATGCCTTCTCTTGTAGCTTTCATCAAAGGTGTATCACCATTTTCACCTCGCTGATTTAAGTCATCGCAACTGTAGCCTTTAGCGAGTAACCATTGCTTTGTAGTATCACTAAGATTTTGCTGATTTTGAGAAATCATAAATATCCTGCCTATGGATACAAATACACGCAAATAATTGCCATAACATTTCTTATAAAAGGTAATGGTGGGCATTACCCACCATGTAAAAGAAATGCTATGAGACCCAATTAACTATGAGGATGGTGTGGTGGCTGTTAACTGTTATGCCTCAACAATTAACAGTAAATGCACCAGAATCACGAACCATTATTCAGTCAGAGAAAGAGAGAAAGAGAGCAACAATTTATCAGTATGAGATAGCAGACATACCCGACCCGGTATCTATCCAAACTAGATAAGTAATTCAGCTTTCGTGTTAGCAGCAGAGAAGGCTGGAAGCAGATAGAAAATAGTAGGGTACTAAGTTATCTGATTAGCAAATTGATGCTCTCAACAGTACATCGTTGAAAAATCAAATCTCTTAGCCTACAGATACATATTCTCTACCTTCAGAGAATAGCTGTCTTGCAGTTTTTTCTGGTTTGGGTGCGCCATAATAACCAGCTTCGGCTTCGAGTTCATCTACTAAATCCCAAGCTTCCGCGGCTCTCTTAGAATCTGCACCATAGTTAGCCACAACTGAGCGAGCATTCGAGATAGCCTTGTGAAGTTCTTTTTGGACGAATTTTAATTTTGGTTTTTCTACGAAGTCGCCCTTGGTAATAATATCTGTGACAGAAATAATGCCCAGTAATTCACCTTGAATAACAGGCGCACGCCATACACCTGTAGTAGCAAATAACCGCGCCACGTATTCTACATCTAGGTCAGGATTAACCACAATGCAGGGTTTGCTCATAACTTCATATACATGCATCCGTTCAGGATCTTTGCCATAAGCAACAACCTTGGACACAATATCAGTTTCGGTAATAATACCGTAAGCATCACCACTGTGGCGAGGTTCTACAATTAATGCCCGTAATTCTTTGAGCCGCATTAATTTGACTGCTTCTGCTACAGTAGCGGAACCGCGAATAGTAGCTACATCTTGAGTCATGATTTGTTTAGCTCTCATAATTCTGGCTCCTTAAAGTTTGTTTGCAAGTAAGGGAATTAGTTCTAAACTGCTGCAATGCTTCCCAAACTGCTTTTCATTTAGGCAACTTATTCAAATTCAAACTAAATTGTCATAAATTGAATTCGTCGCATGAAAAAGTGGTTACGGAAATTTAGACATTCCGAGAGAGAAATACTAAACTATTTCACTACTTAATTACTCTGGTAATTTGAAGACAGAAGACTTACGCATTTCCCCTCTTCCTTCCTTGAAGATCTCAGATTTTCTGCCTCATCTTTGAACTTAACCAGCATTAAGTTAGGAATGTCTGAGTTAAGTCTGTAATCGCTTTTGCTGAAGTCTGGTTGACTGGCAACAATTTAGCTTACTTATATAGTATCACTCTCATAAGTTGGAATTATGAATGCTTTATAAAGATCCCCAGATATTTCATAGATAAAATGGTTAAAAAACGCTAAGAAGTATTGGTATGAACTTTTTATTTTTACAAAATAAGATACTTAGCAAATTTCCATTATAAGAGGATTTATTTAGATAACAATAAATTCCTCGATTGTCAACAAAAACAATCTTTAAAATCTTTGTATAGGATGAATTTAAGTAATAAAAACCATTGACTAATATTCTATGCTGCTGATATACAAATTTAGTTTTTTCTTTAGGTTTTTATTTAATGAAAAATGCTATTAATGGTTGCAATAATATTGATGACACATACATTCTTCCTCAAGGCACAAGATTGTTGTGCTTCTATTTGTCTGTTAAATGCTTTTTGCAATTCGTATAAATACGAGTATTTTATCGTTATCTAACTTGATAAATAACAGCAGGGAATACCCAAAGAAAGATAAATATATTGTTTTATCTATCTCGGGTATATAGCTAAATTTGTTTCTTAAAAAAAAATAAAATATTTGTATGCTTACTATTATTTTTTGCTAGGGTTATCAAGTATACATAAACAAAAAAAGGTATTCAGGGATGGAAATTAGCGCTCGTAATTCTTTAAAAGCTACTGTCAAAAAAGTCGTTGCTGGATCTGTGAATAGCGAAGTTACTTTAGAACTAGCACCTGGTGTAGAAGTAGTAGCAATCATTACCAAATCTTCAGCAGACAAGTTGGGCTTGGCAGAAGGTAAAGCAGCTTATGCAGTGATTAAAGCATCTGATGTGTTAGTTGCTGTTGATTAAGCAATAGTAAACAATTATCTATATATTTTTGAGGGTGCGTTACACTTAATTAGCGCACCTTATTTGATTTTATTGATGCTATCTTAGTGCGTTGCGCTACGCGACAACAAACCAGACAAATTTATTTAAATATTAACTATCAACAATGCGTACATAAATTATGCGGGATATTTCTTTATCTATTGAGAAAGTTATATTATTAACTTCGATTTGAAAGGTAGGAGATTTCTCTTTAATAGTTATACTCGTTCCTACTGATATCCCCATTGCTATTAGTTCTTGACGGCACTTTTCATTTGGAATTTTACAGAAAGCTACAATTCCTCGCTCTCCAGGTTTCAATAATTCTAATGAACAGCCCTTAATTGTAAAGGGAGTAAACATAAGTAGTATAAATATTATATTTGTAGATGCTTCTGAGCAAGCTTGCCCCAGGCTAGGATGAAGATACTTTTCATCCTTAATCCTAGGTTCAAGCGATAACTACAGGTTATACAAGATATGGTTCTTGGTGAGTCTTGATTGTGCAGTTAGAACGGGGATAAGTAACACAAAGTAAAGCAAATCCCTTAGACATTTGCTCGTCATCCAAGAAGATTTGATCGGATTGATCAACTTCACCTTCTACAACCTTACCAACACAGCTAGAGCAAGAACCAGAGTGGCAAGAGAAGGGTAGATCAATACCGTTTTCTGCTGCTCCTTCGAGGATGGTTGTATCTTCATCAACCTCAATTGTGGTGTCGAGGTCTTCTTTTTTGTTGATCAATCTCACTTGGTAGGTAGCCATTTTCCGATTCTCCTCAAACTTTATACAATTAGGTTTAATTACCAGAGTTTGGTAGTCTCCCACTTTCACTCTTGATGCAGCTACACGCAGCGCTTCTGTAGCAGAATCGACACTATTACCGCTAGGCGGAAATCAATTTTTTTACGACGGATTTTGCTTGAATTCCGCAAACCGGTTTTTATGTGTTGATTAAATCTGAAACAGTATTAGCTGCAAGGTACACCGTTAGGTGTGCAATCACCGGCTTTGAAGGACTTACCACAACCACAACTATCGGTTGCATTGGGGTTGGAAAACTTAAAACCGCTGTCCATTACCCCATCAACAAAATCGATGACAACACCTTCTAATAACGGTGCGCTTTGAGCATCAACGTAAAGTTGTACTTTTCCTTGCTGAATTACTAAATCGTCTGGTTGTGGCTTACTAGTAATCTCCATGCCATACTCATAGCCACTGCAACCACCATCTTTTACAGAGATGCGAACGCCTTTAGTTGCAACATTGGAGTCGGGGGCAGAACCGACTAAGAACGCCCGCAGACGAAATTCAGCTTTTTCTGTCAAAGTAACAGTCATCACATCTCCTGATTTGTAGCGATAGTGGTTGTAATTACAGGTGTGGTTTCTTAAGCTTTGAGGCGTTTTAATTGCATATTTGTCCTTAATGGCTAGCCATTTGTAATTTGTATTTACAAAGGAATTTGCATTTACTTTGTATTTACAATGGGCAGAACACAAACGACTAAGTAAAGGAATAAACGAAGAGATATGCAATTTCAACGCAATGAAGCTGATTATTTTGTGAAATTACTGGTGGGTTCCATAGAACCTGATTGTGCGTATCTCCAGGGTGCGCTATTTCCACACACAGGGCAAGCGCGATCGCGGTGAGAACGCCGTTTGGCAAATTCCATCCGATTTAGGTCGATTGTCAACAGTTGTGACAGTAACGGTTGACTAAACCCAGTGATCAGCTTGATTGCTTCTAGTGCTGTTAAACAAGCCAATGTCCCAGAAACAGCCCCCAGAACTGAAAAGCCACGCCGATCCCAATCAGGCTTTTCTGGAAACAGACAAGACAAGCAAGGAGTTACACCAGGAATAATCGTAGTCAGGTAGGCCTCCATCCCGTCCATTGCTGCTTCCACCATCGGCTTACGCCAACGTACACAAGCTGCATTCAACAAATTACGCTCTGTAAAATTGTGGGCGCAGTCAAGAGCCATATCAGCGGACTGTACCAACGCGTCTACATTTTCTGAGGTGATGTAATCATGAACTGCTTCCACTTGGACATCAGGATTAATCGCTTCCAAAGTTTCTTTAGCTTTGAATACCCTTGGCTGACCTACCCAATCGTCTGTCATCAGGACTTGACGATTCATATCATCTAACCGCAAGTCACCACCTCGTACTAAGATTAGTCGCCCAACGCCCGCTACAGCTAAGTAAAGCGCCGCCGTACCGCCTAATCCCCCCACACCTGTAACCAGAACCGTCGCTGACTTCAGGCGCTTCTGAGCTAATTCGCCAAAATTAGGGAGCATCATTTGGCGACTATAGCGTTCTAATTCGGTAGGCGTTAGGTTTACCACTTTTTACCTCCTAATCAGAAGTGATTTCTGTCAGCTTGACTACATTTTTCGGCTTATCATTAAACACCTTAAACAGCTTTTGTTCTTGAGGTGTTGACTCGATAAATACGTCATAGGCTTTTTGCAAAGCTATGGCATATTGCTCAAGTTTTTCTTCTGGTTTTAAATCAGGAGAATTCTCATCAACTTCTCTCATGAATTGAGAGAATTTTTTTAGAATATGTAAACGATTAACATTCACGAATTTTGGGTCGTAGGGCAGTTCAAAAAATTGCAAGAATTCCTCTGCATCTACGAGTTTCTTAAACTCATCAATATTCCGGCTCATTCACCCTTCTCCATTTTTTTAAGCTGTTGCTTAAGTTCATCTAACTCGCGATAGATGGCATAAGTCTCAGCTGCAACATCCATCAATTTTTCAAAGTCTGTGGGTAATCCCTCTGCTAAGTCATGCAGATCCATTTTCATTTGACCTGCTTTACTATTGAGCCTTCTGATTTTTCCCTTGAGTTCTTCAGTTGTCATTTGTCCTCTGCCATTTGTTCTTTGTCATTAGTTATTGGTCATTTGTTGTTGACTAATGACCAATGACCAATGACCAATGAAGAATTAAAGCTTGCCAACTTCGGGGAAACGATTTACTAAATCGATGCCTTTTTCTATTAGCTTGGCTCCCTCTTCTGCAACTTTTTCTAGAGAATCAAAGCCAAAGCGATGGGCATCACGTAAGGTTCTTGTCACTAACAAAAGGCGACCAGTGAAAACAAGTACCCAACCAAACCCTTCATGGTTTATATCAACTACAACCTGGGATATTAGGCCTGTTTCCTTTTCAATACAAGCGGCTACAGCTCGATAAAATGCCATAATCCGTGCTTGAGTAATCGGATCTACATCACCATCAATAGGAATTTCCCGTTTCTTTGCTTTAGGAACTACATAGGGTTTAAGAATTAAATCATCAGACCACTTTCGGTATGTTCCATAGGTATCTTGTCCCCGGATTTGTTGGACGATCGCCTTCAGGAAAGGTGAGTTAGAGACTGTACTGCTGGCGGTACCGTTAACACTATTATCTATACTCATACTGTTGCTTCATTTTCTAATTCATCAGCAAAGGTTGTGTCTTTTTGTTTTAAAGCTTTACGCAACCAAGGTGGGGGATTACCTTTAAGTGTTTGGACTAGTTTCGTTAACACTTCCGCGATTTCTTCTTCTTCCGATCGCGCTTTAATAGGAGTTACACCTTTTTTGATTAAACGAGCAGCAGCGCTACCACCAATTGCTAATACATAAACAATTGTGCAATTACCTAGCGCTTCTAGTTTTGGGGTGATTTTATCCTCGTTACCATCTTCTTTGAGGTCACCCTCAAAGTTTAAAGTCTCAACAAATGTATATCCTTCATCTGAGACTTCATAAACCTCAATTTGTCTTGCCCATCCGAAGTGAGCATTAATGTGAACTCGGTCACTTGTCGTAAAGGCAATCTTCATCGCTATTCGTCCTTTGTCATTTGTTTTTGGTCAAGAGTCAAATGTCCAAAGTCCAAAGTCAAGAGTCAATATTTATATACTGTTGACCGTTGACTTTTTGACCCTTGACTACTACCAATCTCCGTGGAAGTGTTTTACTCTCTCTTCTTCGGCTTCTAAAAAGAGGTTGCCCATGCCAAACAAAAGCTCCATTGTGCCGCGGTAGCCGACTTTGGTAAATTGACCATTACCTAAGCGATCGTATATGGGTATTCCGAGGCGATACAGAGGAATGGATAGCCGTTTAGCGATCGCACCTACGTTAGAATTGCCAATTAACAAGTCAGAGCCTACTGCTAGTTCCTCAAAGTCTTCCAAATCCCCGATTGTGACGCTTTTAATGGGGAGTTGTTCTAACAGAGGCGATCGCGTTGTGGTTACAGCTCCATGAATTTGCGCTCCCATCGATTGCAAGAAATGCACTGCTGACCACAACAAATCTGGTTCTAAAGCTAAGGATACGCGTTTAGCACCAAAATAAAAGTGAGTGTCTAACATTGCGTCTTGCAGTTGGCGACGTTGGCGGCGATATTTTTCTGGGACGCTGTTACCGCTAAGAATCGCTAAAGCTTGCAAAAACTCATCCACAGGTTCTAAGCCTGTGAGTTGTCCGAAAACTTCATAGGGAATGCCAAACCGTTCTTGCAGAATCCGTGCTGCACCACGCATACTTTCACCAAGTGCGATCGTGAAGGCAGAACCGCCAACTTCTCGCAGTTGAGCGACTGTTGTTCCACTGGCTGTGATTGCACTATAGGAATCTTCTAAGTGTCCATCTAAGGAAGCACTTAAATCTGGTACCACAATAGGAACTAGCCCAAAGCTAGTTACCATTTCTTTAATTTCTTGAATATCTCCAGGGGTAAAAGAGGAACCCGCCAAGATGGTGACTTGTTCAATTCTGGTGGCACAAAGTCGCGGAATTTCCTTAACAATGCTTTCCACCGCTACTGCAAAGCCATCTTGTAAAGCACCTTTAAAATCAGGTGTGGGCGCAAAAACAATTGGTAGCCGATCTAATTCTGGGTGACGTTCCCGAATTTCTTTCAGGAAACGTTCAATATCATCGCCTCTAGTTTCTGTTAACCCAGTGCTACACATACCAATAATTTCTGGCTGGGATTTTTCCACCAGGGTGAGAATTGCTTGTTCCACATTTTCTTCACCACCCAAAATGGTAGTCACTTCTGTCATGGCTGTAGTTGCTAGGGGAATTGCTTCCCGAAAATGCCGTACTAAAACAACTTTGGCAAAAGCAGTACAACCTTGAGAGCCGTGAAACAAGGGAATCATTCCCTTCAATCCCAAGAAAGCTAAAGATGCACCCAAAGCTTGGCTTTGCTTTAAAGGATTAACTGTAACTGGTTTGTTGGGAGTAGTAACGATCGCCATTTAACTAATACCAGGTTTGAGTATAGAGAGATGAGATAGCAGGGGGCAGGGGGCAGGGGGCAGGGGGCAGGGGGCAGGGGGAGCAGGATAGGAATTTTCTACCTCATCCCCCTCATCTACCTCATCTACCTCATCCTTCCCATACTTCAGTAAGCACACCAGATGTCTCAACCTCATCCCAAGGCGCTGGCTTGCGAATTTGTTCCCAAATTGGGCTGTAGAGTGCTTCGTACAATTCTCTGGCCATTTCTACCATGCCTACATAACCTGCGTAGGGATGGTGACGTTCTTGGTTAATATCGAGGAAGGGAATCCGGGCTTTGAGGGCTGTATATTGGTTACGTCCCCCAGCAATTAACATATCGGCGTTGGTGTCTTTTACCAGTTGCAGCAATTCTTTAGCATTGCCTTTTTCCAGCATGATGCCTTCAGTGCCGAGTAAGTTTTTAATCTTGGCTTTGTCTTCTTCTGTACTCTTGCGGGTGCTGGTAGCGACAACTTCTATGCCTAAGTCTTTCGCTGCGGAGATAATTGACCAGCTCTTAACACCGCCTGTATACAAGACAACGCGCTTGCCTTTGAGGCGGGCACGATAGGGAGCCAGAGCCAAATCTAAAGCAGCAGTTTCTTCAGCAATCAGCTTTTCTGTGCGCGCTTGTAAATCGGGATCGCCTAATTTAGCGGCAATATTTCGCAGACAACGATTCATGTCATCGATGCCGTAGAAAGACTCTTCAATGTAAGGAATGCCGTAACGTTCCTCCATTTTTCTCGCCATGTTCAGCAAAGCGCGCGAGCAGATCATGACATTTAGCTTGGCGCGGTGAGCGTAGGTAATTTCTTGATAGCGAGCATCACCTGTAATTTTTGATAAAACGCGAATGCCCAATTTTTCCAATAGTGGTGTCACTCCCCACATTTCGCCGGCAATGTTGTACTCGCCGATTAAGTTAATATCATAAGGTGTAGTATATTCAGGTTCACACAAACGCTTAATACAACACCTTTAGCTTTGCAATTGCAGACATCAATACGTATCAATGATCTATTGCAGTCACATTTGGATCACATTTATTTTTAATTATGCATTTATCATTTGATGCCTACGATAGGCTACAGTTACACTAAATATGCGTCAATCAGAAATTATGAATGCGATCGCTCTCGTTACGAACCTGGATTAGCTACTGGCGGAGGAAGCCAAGGAGAACTACCATTAAATCGCACATCTTGGTCTAAACGACTGTGGAAACTAAACAAGACTGAGGAAGTATCACCCTGTCCCATCAAAGTAATTCTCCAACCAGGACTAGACATCTTTTGACAAGCAGGCTTATTAATAGTTACACCCAAACAAGTATCATTCCAAGTTACCTGATCAGCCCAATGTAAATTGAAGGTATTGGCAGGTTTACCAGTTTGCACAGACGCAGCTTTAATTGCTTCATTTACAAGATAACGCGGTACACTTTTGGGCGCATCAAATTCAAATCCCATCTTAGTGGCATAATACACCCATTGCTGTTTTGGAGAGGAAACTAACACTTTCCAACCAAATACATTATCCCTAACTGGAACTGCTCCTGTTATCGGTCTTGAAGGGCCATCACCACCATAACTCGACCATTGCAACGTTTGAATTTGATCAACTTTCCAAGCAGAAGGCTGAATTTGGGAACGGTTGGCTGCATCTGATAAAATCTCTGCAATTGTTTTTTGAGATAAATTTCCGACGCTAGCAATTAAATCTAATTTCAATATCTGACCATTTAAATCACTGCGATATATCCATTGTGCAGGTTCTTTCGGGTTTGGTTGAGCATTTTTGAGGGTAATCAACCATCCAGGGGTATTTGTTGAATTACAACGCTGATCTGTTCTGGAAAGTTCCAAACAATTATTTTTCCATACCCTTGGTTCAACAGATGTCACTCTCAACTTTCCTATTGGTGGTTCGCTTAGGAGAGTGGAATTAGTAATTGCGTTTGCACTAATATTTTTTGGTAAGCTCTGTAACCAGTTAACGCGAAAATTATTGCGTAGGCTTTGAGGCGCAACACCATGATATAACCAACGTTGCTTTCCACCAACAACAGTTAAAGCCCAACCCTTCAGACCAATTTTTTGACAATTTTCGTTACTTGCTGGCAGATTCAGACAACTATCAAATATCTTCGCATCTACTTTTACAATCTGAACATCTGCAAGTTTCAAGTTTAAACGTTTCGCCATATCTTGGCGGATCTTAAGACTCACTGTATTCGGTATATTAGTTAATTTATATGAAGATGCTGCTTGAGATACTCTAGTAGGATTAGAAGCTAAAAGATGTTGATGTATCAAAGTAAGAGACACCATCAAGCAGCCCACCATTGTAAAAATAGTAGTTTTCAATTTCATAGAAAATATTGATAAGGTTACTTTGTCTGACGGTAACTATACAAATTTGGTTGCAAGTTCAACTATAGTTGATTTACAAGTGTGACTATAAACACTTGCAATTGGCAATATACCTGCATCAAAAGTGGAGAAGAAAATGCTATTACGCTCTATTGCTATTGCTTCAACTATAACTGTGCCAATCATATTAGGTATATTTGTAGAGGTTCAACCTAGTAATAGCCAACTGTCCCAAGTAAGTAATCAAGAAGTTCCGGAAAGCAAATTGGAAATAGTTAAAAATCGTGATGACTTAATGCGTCTTAATGGTCAACGAGTGAAACTGATTGGACGTTACACATCTAGAAGCTGGAAACCCAACCCAGAATCTACTGGAATCCCTGGGTTTCAAGGACTTTATATCAAGTCGCAAGTTGTGTTAGAGGATGAAACCAAGGTAAGCATTTACCCATCTTGGAATAAACAATCGTTGCGATCGCCTGATGAAGTAGAAAAATATAATAATCAAATTGTTGAAGCTATTGGAGTAGTACAGTTTGACGCTACACCTGTTCCAAATTGGCCTACACGCGAATCATTTATTAATTTAACGCAATTAAACTTATACCAACAGTAACAATTACTCAACATTTTTGAACTAACAAGCCTCGTAGAGAAGATAGTATGAAACATTAAAGTTACACTTAAAGATTCATAAAATAAATATGCAAGTTTATTAGGATAATTAGTTAGTCCTGAAAAATCTATCTATTAAATATATGACCAATAGTTTGTTTGAAATATCAAATAATGTCTCTGACGGTAAACCAGGTTGGTCATTAAAGGAGCGAGATACCCAGTTTATAGAGAGGTTAATGCCTATAGGGGAATGGTTTTATCGTTACTACTTTCAAGTAAAAACTGATGGCTGGGATTATATACCAAAAGAAGGAAAGGTATTACTAGTTGGTTCTCATAACGGTGGGATGGCTTCTCCTGACTTGATTATGATGATGTATGACTGGTTTTCCCGCTTTGGAACTGAGCGTTTGGTTTATGGTTTAATGCATCCTTACGCCTGGGAAGTCAGTCCCATAATAGGTAACTTAGCTCAAAAATTAGGAGCGATTGTTGCCCATCCAAAAATGGCTAGTGCGGCTTTTAATTTAGGTGCTAGCGTTTTGGTATACCCAGGAGGACAATATGATATGTTTCGTCCTTATAGCCAACGCCATAAAATTAATTTTGCCGGAAATAAGGGCTTTATCAAGTTAGCTTTAAAAGAAGAAGTACCAATTATCCCATTAATATCTGTAGGCGCTCATGATACTTTAATAGTTTTATTTGATTGCTATGATTTAGTCAAACAATTGCATCAATGGGGACTACCTTGGTTATATCAATTAGACCCAGGAGTATTTCCCATTTATTTAGGTTTACCTTGGGGTTTATCTATTGGCCCTTTACCTAATATTCCTTTACCTGTGCAAATTCATACTCGTGTATGTCCTCCAATTATTTTTGAGCGATACGGTAAAGACGCAGCGAGGGATAGGGATTATGTAAATGCTTGTTATGAGTTAGTTAATCTTCAAATGCAGCAAGAGTTAGATACATTAGCTAGGGATTCTAGCGTGAAGCTATAGGCTAATAAAGAGATTGATAAAAATGTTTTTTGATAACATTTAAAATTTATTCTTCTGTTATTTGCATTTCTTAAAGCACATTTGCTGGGCGCGATAATGCTTAATATTAAGATGATATAAGCATGAAAGCGTGAATACACAACTCCTCATTTCTCCTCAAGAACTCACGTCTCTGTTAGTAGAAAATTCATCACAGGTTGTCATTATCGATACACGCAGTCCAGAAGAATATGCTATTTCGCATATTCCTAACTCAATTAATATCAGAGAATTTTTTACTTATCTTTTAGATAATTCTTACCCAGCAGGGTTAAATAAACTGCAAGATAACTTTCAAGAAATTCTCAGCAGTGTAGGAATTACTGGTGCAGAATGGTTAATTGTTTATGAGGACACTTTCAATCAAGGTTATGGTCAATCTTGTCGAGCAGCTTTTCTATTAAAATATTTAGGTTGCGCTCAGGTATCTGTCTTACATGGAGGATATAGAGCATGGCTGAAGGCAGAATTACCTATTACTAATGAAGTACCATTACGTGAACGCAGCATATTTAAATTGCATCCCAACTCTGAAATGATGGTGACTACCACTGAGATGTTGCAAGCAATTGATAATCCAGCAATTATTAAATTAGATGTGCGCGATCGCGAAGAATGGCTGGGGTTGAGTTCTTCTCCCTATGCTCCTGATTTTTGCCCTCGTAAAGGTAGAATTCCTCATGCTTTGTGGCTAGAATGGCATCGTTTAATGACATCTGATGCGGAAATACCTATGTTTCGCTCAAAGGCAGAAATCTTAGAAATTTGTGAATCTATAGGTATTACTTCAGATTCCATAGTATATATTTACTGCTTCAAAGGTTCTAGGGCAGCGAATACTTTAATTGCTTTACAAACCGCAGGAATTTACGCCAAAAATTATTTTGGTTCTTGGAATGAATGGTCTCGCGATTTTTCACTACCTATTGATAGTAAAGTCATGTGAAAAAGCCAGCCTCAAGTGGAGTATTAGCCTTTGAAAATAATATCGTAAAGTGACAGTAGAATCTCTACCACAATGAGAATTACTACATACCACTCAACTCGCTGGCTGCTGCTATGCTGCATAAACTCCAGTACTGTTTGTGCGGTTTGGGAAATTAGGTCTAGTTTACGTTCTAAAGCATGGTGACGTTCGCGGATTTCATATTCATCTTCTAATCGCAGATATAAGTTTTCTAACTGTGGGGATTCCCAGAGTAACTCTGGTTTATCGATAATCTCTACTCGTCCTACAATCTTATGTTGAACTAACAACGTAGTGCCAAGTTGACGCAATAATTCCCGACTCTGGCGTGAACTTCTGTGTTCACTCTGGAGGCTAGCTGCAAATGGTTCAATTTGATCAAATACAGTCGCTAGGCTAGTTTCATAATGAGATAACACAACACTCTTAGCAAGAATATCAGCTACTATCTGCAAGCGTTCTACACTAAAGTCTTGCAAGAAAATTTTTCCTTCCTTAACTCTCTCACTTTCGGCAAGTTTGAGCTTAATTTCCACTTCTTCTGTTTCTGGGTTGGCAAAAGCGTCACTAACTTGAGAGGATAGTTTATTTAAGAAGTCTACCTTTTCTACAGGCTCAAGGTTAAATAGAACAACTGCACCATAGTCGAATAGTACTGCACCACCCTGTTCACCTACTGTAACCATCACTGGCATAGTCGCCAAGCAAATGTAATTCTCTAATGTTTTAAGATTAATTTTTTTACCAAGGAATAGGGCCTGCGCTCTAAAGCTATCTCTGTCATTAAAAAGTAGTTTTTGCATTGTTGCCCTATGCTATATTCTGCCTGTTAATCTATGGGGTAGTGATAAAAATGAATAAATTATCCCAATTTTTGGACTCAACACGAATGTTTTTCCCCCCTATCCTCTAGTGTAAATAAGATGGGATATTTTTTAGTTGGTGGTTCATAAACTTGTGGGTGATTTGCTAGCAATACGCTTTGGTGAAGATCATGAAAGATGAATTTGTCACTTGTTGAATAAGCCAGCAGAATTGGGGGATTCTCCCCCAAACCCCCGATTGGGTGACGGTTGCGTCCCCCAAACCCCCTCCAAAATTAGAGTTAAGTTTTTTTGTTGAGTAACTGGTTTTTTGATTTTGTTGTAAATTAATTTTCTTAACTGAACTGTATTGGATTTGCCAGGCTATTTGTTTTCATTCGGCGATCGCAGTTTGCCTGAGTTCCCGATCGCTCTCTTCCAGGTCTTACCCAAGCAATATCTCGATCTGAGTCAAGGGTCATTTGGGTATCTCGCTCTATATCACTGTGAAACCCGCCACGGGTGGGAAATCCTGCATTATTCCGAGGGCTGGTGAACATATGATAAACAATGACTGCTTCTGTTCTCTCAAAAAGATACTGTTGTGCAAGGGTATCTGCACCTTTGGCATCCCCAACTATAAAGCACTCATTTTGGGCGATCGCTCGATCAATTAAAGGACGGTAATACATATCAAATTCCGCCTGAGTTAGGTCGAGATGCCCACTGATAAAATTGACAATTCTTTTACTGTTCATCAACTGTTGTTAATTTTCTCACAACTCTCGAATTAGTTGCTTTAGTACATTTATACTGATATAATACCGCTGAACGCTGAAGCTTTCACTTACAACATTACTCAAGTCTGATCTCAAAACCATTACTACAACTCAGCAACAATGTTTTGTCAGGGGATATAAGCATTGTTTACTTTGTGATGAATTTTCCCAAGTAGATGAAGGATTAGGTATGGATAATAGTCCCAGCATTATCTCACACATCTCGATTGGCACGAATGATTTTGCAAGGGCGATCGCATTCTACGATAAAGTACTGCCCACCCTTGGCTGTAAGCGAATTATGGAACATCCGGGTGCGGTTGCTTATGGTAAGCAGTTTCCCGAATTTTGGGTACAAACGCCATTTGATGGTCAACCTGCAACTGTCGGGAATGGCACTCATATTGGCTTTATTGCACCAACTAAAGAATCAGTTCATGCGTTTTATCAAGCAGCATTAGCAGCAGGAGGCGTAGATGATGGCGCACCAGGCCCTCGACCGGAATATGGTGAACCATACTATGGTTGCTTTGTCCGCGATCCCGATGGTCATAAGGTTGAAGCGTCCTATTGGGATATGCAACTAATTCAAGAAATTTATGTGGATGAAGTCTAGGCAAGATAGGACTTTAAGCTAAAAAACACCTAAAATTACATAACTACCCGTAAAGGTATGCCTTTGTTATTAGTCATTTGTATTTACAAAGGACTAATGACAAATGACAGTCTCAAACAGAGAATGTGCAACTTAAATGCACATCAGCTTAATTTCTATTTGGCTAGCTTGATAGATAAAACTTGATAACCAGCCCCTTGAGGCATACATTGGCCATCAGCATCTAAAGGACAAGCAATTTGATTGGGTGATGGGCGAGTTCCTTCAACATACTCTGCGGTAATTTCAACTTCTTGATTCTGAAATGATAGCAATTGATCGCGAGAAACTTGAACAGATGGACGCAACACTAACTGACTTTGGTTTGAGGTGTTAGAAATCAGAAAAAATTCCTCTCCAAGATAAGCTCTAACTGACATCACGGGAGGAATTTCTTCATAAATTAATTTTCCGCGTCGAGAAAATATTTTTGTTTGAGTCATAGGGTTATTTAATTGTTGCCATAATCCCCAGCGATGATTTTTAGCATTAGCTTCGGCAATTAAATATTGGGTTTTGCTCTGGGAGCAATTTTGTAAAGATTCACGGTCAACAACAGCATTACCGGACTCTACCATCAGCAGATTAACTGAGCGATTATTCACAAATACTTCACCAACGATGCGATCGCTTCCTAGTTTTTCTGTGCGTCTAATCACAACAGGACTTAAAGGTGGTAATAACTGTTTGAGCCTTTGTGTTGCGGGGATCGCCTGTGCTGTCGCCTTTGGTACATAGATACAGGCTAGCTTGAGTGTAATTTTTTGTCCTGCATTATCTTTAAGGCGAATTGTTTCAGCATCTACAACCCCTACAATGTTAGCTAGCACTAAAATTATTTCTAGTAGCTCCATGTATTTTTGTATAGTTATTTATGTATAGATTTATAATTTTATAGCACTTACTAGGCGATCGCCCGTAACCATTGCAAACTCTACACCTAACCCAATGTTGCCAATAGTTATAGGCTCACTACTAGCCACTTGACAGGGAGATGATGTACTTATATACATGAAATTATTCAGAAAACTACTCGGATTTTTTACCGATTTGCTGTATTCTAGTTAATCCTAGGAAAATTTTCCCACTATACTTCATAAAAGATTCTTACGGGTCTGTCTGAAGATTCTTGAATAAATACATGAATGACTATCAGAATTTATGTAACAATTTTCATTGCCTAAATTTATAAAATTACAAGAAGAGTCCCATGAAACTGATCAAAAAATCCGAAAAACTCCTGCTCCAGAAGATGAAAGATATGGAGGCAATTGAAGACATTAATCTTCAAGAAGATCCTCTTGACCCTCTTGAGTCTCCAGAATCGATAGAACCGGAAAACCCATTACTAAATCTAGAATATCAAGAGCCTGACTATATTCCTTTCCGCAACCACCCTGTTGTTCAATCAGTTGGCAATACAGGCTGGCAAGTTTCTGAAATATGGAAGGAAATTAGATTGGATAATTTCTAGTGATGGCTAGTGATATTAGCATTAGTCTCAAATAATATCTGATTTTCAATGTAGGGCTAAATTAGAGATAAAGCAGCTAAGACTCTAAACTTTGTTAGAGAGTGCTGTTTATTTTCAGCCTAATAACTAATACCAGTTTGAAACAAAAATGCGACAAATACATGAGTAGGGGCGCAAAACTTTGCGCCCCTACAAATGTTTGATATTTTGCTAATATTTTTAGCGTAGAAATTTAAATTGTATATTTCGCATTAAGGCTGTCAAGAGTCAAGAGTTTAGGGTCAAAGCCTAACCTGGACTTTTGACTTTTGACCCTGGACAAACCTAACGCAAAAATATTTGATTTAAGTGCGTATTATCTTATTTGATTTTTGTAAGGGTTCGGTATACCTTTATTCCTTATCGGCTTTCTCTGAAATAAGCAGTTAATCTTTATTACCTAAAAAAAGCTTACAGTTAACAGAAATTTTGCGTTTACTGGCTATTTTTAGAGTAATGATGGAGCCGCTACAAATGAAACGATGTGAAACACTAGCCGAATTGATAGCACGGACTGTGGTTGAATTTGAGCAACGGGAGCTAGAACTGCAAAAAGCTCAGGTTCAGCCCCAGGAAAAAAGCCCTAAGAAGCGTAAATCTAAAAAAGTTGCCTAGCACAAAAAGGCTGAAGTATGAAATATATAAGTCTGTATGGTCAGCTTTTGGGCGGTTGAGAATGGGTGCTTTATTTTCGCCATGATGTACTAGTTTAGATATAGTAATTCAACTGCTGTTACCAGGTTGCCATCTACCACTATTTTTTTAATACACCCTTTAAGTAAAGCTTGTTTGTCTTGTTGTTCTAATCCTTCCCAGTACCTCTGATTGGAAAATGCCGTAACAATCCGTTCTTTAGCTATCAGATATTGTTTAGATGCATTGTTTGTGGTAGCAATAGCGTTTGCAATTTGCATCCTGATATCTTCTTTAGCTTTTGCAATTGCTGGATTTGATGGTAATGCTTCTAGGGTATTTAAAGATGACCGCAATGTTTTGATTTCTGGTGATTCCTCTGGAGAATCAACTTTTTGTTCTATTAGTCCAGCTAACCTTTCGGCTTCGCTAACTAGATGATTAATTACTTGTTTTTCTAATTCATCGGAAGCAATCATCCGCCCGTTGTGACAAGCACCAGTCCGATAAAAGCTGCATTGATAGTGATGGCGCACAAAACCTTTGCGTTTCACTAATTTCTTGCACTGGCGACTATAAGCTGCACCACAATGAGCGCATTTTACTAAGTTGGCGAATGGATTGACATATTTTTGCTCGGTAGCCCAGCGGTTATTTCGATTTTCCCGAATCATCGCTTTGATGCGTTCGTGTTCTTCACGGGTGATAATCGCTTCTTCTTCGTGGGTTCCCCATGTTACTTCCCATTCATCAAAGGGTTTGCGATGTCCTTTGGGCCGAACTAATGTGTTATAAAGTGTCCCTCCTGCATAAATAGGATTGACAAGTATCGATCGCAATCCCGAAACCGACCATTTCAAACCTGTATGGGGATAACGCAGATTTAACGCACCTCCACGCGATTTGTTAATATTCTCAAGTACGATTTCTTCTTCCTCTTCTAAAAGGTTAATCCTCGTATCAGTGGCTTTGGGGACGGCGTTGGCTTGGATTCCAAAAGTCTCATGTAATACTTTGACTGTTTGGGAGACTGTGCCTACTGTGAAGAATGTATCAAAAACAAATCGCATTAACTGCGATCGCGTCAACTCTTTCTTAACTGCAATTAAACAAACGCAAAGCCTTTCATCTCGTTTGTATTTGTCATCCTCAACGATATACCCCAAAGGTGCGTTCCAGTGAGGCTTTTTATTAGCTTTGCGGGTGTCGCGCTCTTTTTTGACTCGCATTGCGAGCATTTTCACTTCATACTTAGATGCTGCAAGTCGCACATCAATAGTTAATTCGCCGCCAATACTCGATAAGTCAAACGGTTCATCTAGCGCATAAGGCTGTATACCTTTCTTTTTTAACGCATCCATCAAGCGATAAAAGGTCATTGATGAAGATGTTAAACGATCAATCCGGATAAATAACAGCTTCGATACTTTTCCTATTGCAGATGCATTGATATCCTCAATTAACTGTAAAAGCCCTTTCCTTTGATCGCTGGTACGGCTTTCTACGTCGTAATATATGTGCGTTGCGCCAGCATCACGCAACCGACGCATCTGTTTAATTAACGAGCCTTGATCTTCAGCTTGCTCATCTGTGGAAACCCGCGCATAACCCCAAACGTCCATATATCAAACCATAGCAGCGTTAGTTCATTTTATCTGATAGCCAACGCATTAGTTCACTGTTGTTCACCGAGCCAGTTGACCTGTTAATCGGTAATTCCTACGGTAAGTACCTGTGGCGCGATTGCAAGGTGCCCTTAGTAAGAATCGGCTATCCCATCATGGATCGTCACCACCTGCACCGCTACAGCACCATTGGTTACCAAGGTGTAATCAACCTCCTCAACTGGGTTGTTAATACAATCTTCGAGGACATCGATCAACGCACCAATATTCCTTCCAAGACTGACATCTCTTACGACTTAGTTCGATAGAAATTAAAGTCACTCGCGGCATATTTAAAAAGTAAAAAGTAAAAGATATTTCTTTTTACTTTTTACTTTTTCCTTGTACCTGAGGTATTGATTATGGCAAGTATTAGTCAGGGTCACTCTCATCCTCATCCTAATTACCATCCACCAAACTATAAACGCTCTGGTTCTTTTGATATTCTGCAACCTTTGCGTCGTCTGGTAGATGGTATTCCGGTAAAAAATGCTCGTTTTGCCCATCTACTCTGTAGAGTAATACCTTGCTGTTGCCCGTTTGAGCGCGATATCAATTTATTTGGGCGGATTTACCATATTCCAGCACTGTGCAAATTTAATCCTTTGTATGACGAGGTCGTTAGTTTGCGCTTGCGGGCTTTATCTTTTCTTACCGATGAATGTGGTGAGGATGTAACGAAATACATCTGTTAGTTTCAGACATTAATCAATACCCATTACCTATTACCATTGGTCATCAGTCATTAGTCATTAGTTATTAGTTATTAATTATTCAAATTACAAATGACAAACGACAAATGACAAATGACAACAAATTAACACCTGCCATCCAGCAAGAGAAGAGAGATGAAAATCACCCAAGGCAAAATTAACGAGCTGCTTAGTGAGCCAGGATGCGAGCATAATCAGCACAAGCAAAGCGAAAAGAAAAATAAATCTTGTACCCAACAAGCACAACCAGGCGCAGCTCAAGGGGGTTGTGCTTTTGATGGTGCAATGATTGCACTAGTACCGATTACTGATGCTGCTCATTTAGTCCACGGGCCGATCGCCTGTGCTGGTAACTCCTGGGGTAGTCGTGGTAGTCTCTCTTCTGGCCCCATGCTCTACAAAACGGGCTTTACCACAGACTTAAGCGAAAATGATGTCATCTTTGGTGGCGAGAAAAAGCTCTACAAAGCTATTGTAGAAGTACATAAGCGCTACAACCCAGCAGCCGTGTTTGTTTACGCCACTTGTGTGACGGCTTTGATTGGTGATGATATAGATGCTGTTTGCAAAACTGCGGCGGAGAAATTAGGAACTCCTGTGATCCCGGTAATTGCACCGGGATTTATTGGCAGCAAAAACCTGGGTAATCGCTTTGGCGGTGAAGCTTTGCTGGAATATGTAGTTGGTACAGCAGAACCTGAACACTTTCAACAACACCGCTGATGATATGATTTTCCGACTGATTTGAATGGATTCCCATGAAAGTTTACGGTTACGCCCGCGTGAGTACACAAGAACAAGCTGAGGAATTTGACGCGCTAAATCAGCAAGTAGCGAGATTAAAAGCAGCGGGTGCAACAGAAGTTTTAATAGATATCGAGTCAGGACGCAACGACGAAAGAAAACAGTATAACGAGTTGCTGAAGTTGGTACAACAAAATCAAGTTGATGAAATTATCATCACTCGCGTCGATCGCTTGGGTAGAAGTGTGATTACTATCCATAAAGCGATCGATGTTTTTGTGAGGCATAATGTCAATCTGCGGATATTGGATGCACCCGTTGACCCCAATTCCCCCTTTGGCTGGTTTAGTATTAATCAAATGTCGGGGTTAGCAGAATTTGAATCCAGGCTGTTATCCCAGCGGATTCGCCACGGAAATAATTATTTTCGCCAGCAGTTAAAATATTGCGTTCCTCCCTTCGGATATACGAAAGACGAAAATCAGCGGTTAACCCCTAACCATAATATTCACCCCCAATCAGGGAAGACTTACTTTGAGTTAGCCAAGATAATTACCGACTTAACCCTGTCAATGCGATCGCTTAAGGATGTGTGCGATTATATTTACACCGAATATGAAATAGTTTTTAGTGTCGCTGGTTTGCGAGATTGGGTGAAAAATCCCGCACTGCAAGGGCATACAGCTTATTTTTTCCGCAAGAAGAAAGGCGTTAATCGGGAACCCATCATTAATTTCAACACCCACGAAGCCTTAATTACCGCCGCCACAGTAGAAGCTATTCAACGCAAGCTGTCAGAAAATAAGAAGTATCGCAGTTCTGCAACATCCACCCGTGGCGATTATCCACTCGCAGGTTTAATTAAATGTGCCCATTGTAGCGGCAGTATGTATCGTAACTTTTCCCGCCACAAAACCAGAGTAGAGTACATCCGCTGCGTTAATTACAACAAACCAGGAAAATATCACTGCGAAAACTCAAAATGTACCCGACTGCGGAAAATCATCGCCCAGACGATCGCAGCTTTATGTGAAAATGCACCCCATTTAATCGAACACCTAGAAACTCAGTCAACTACAATGCAGGTGACGAATACCAAAGAAATTGACAAGTTCACCAATGAATTGTCCGTACTGCGGGGACTTCGCAGTTCTAACCCCGATATCATGGAAGCGATCGCCAAAATTGAGGCGACAATTAACACCCTATCAACACCCACGAGAATTGTTGATAGGGATGCTTTTGAAAATGCTAAGAGAAAAATAGCGATCGCTTCTCAAGCTACATTTTGGGAATCGCTGGATGATTCAGAACTGCGATCGGCGTTGGCTGAGTTCGTAGAGAAAGTTGAGGTAGACTCGTCAGGAAGTATCACTCCTACATTTAAATTGCCATTAACCCTATCCTCAATACGCCCATAGGTTTGAATGAACTCTTCTGGAGACATATTCCCAACCTTCAAGTCCCCGTAGTATCTTTCATAAGCTGCGAGTAACTTGTCATTGAGCATTTTTAGCACTTTTTGAGAATGTGTTGAATTCATAAAACATTCTGTAGCGATGTTTTTAGGTTATTTCTTGGGTGGAATTTTTCTGTTAGCAGTGAACGACTTGCACAACGCTAAGTTCAAGCACAGAGACGCTTGCAGCTAAAATTTCCACACTAGTACCGCAAGGCGGAATTCAAAATTCAAAATTCAAAATTAAGACAGAATAAGGGTTTTGTTGATTTTGTAGACGCAAAGCGGTGTTCGCGTAGCGTCTTTGCAGGAGAAGCAGTGCGTTGGGCGGGTTCCCCGACTTGTACCCCTGCGGGGAAGCAAGCTACGCGTAGCGTATCCGAAGGATTCACCCGGAGGGCTTCCCGTAAGGTATAGTCTGTTTATTTACGCCGTTCTGTACTAGTTACTCAACAAAAAA
>NZ_JACJQJ010000036.1 GCF_014696615.1 Nostoc linckia FACHB-104
AATGTCAACTATATCAAGCTGTTAAGTCATATTTTTATACATTTATTGATTAGTTTTAACTTAAATAACTAATTATTTAGCATAACAAGTCCTGAAGAACCATAGGTAATAGGTAATAGGTAATTGGTAATTGGTAATGGGAATTTATCTCCCTCATCTCCCTCTGCTTCTTTTTCTACTATGAATAATTGTTATAAACTCATCGGGATTGCTGGCGATCGCTCTTGTCCAGAGTTACCTAATTTTATTCATTGTCGTAACTGTCCGGTTTATTCAAATATTGGTCGTCAGTTACTAGAGCGCACTATACCGGAAAATTATCGCCATGAGCGAACTGAGCTATTTTCTCAGGAACGGGCAGATGCTAAAACTTTAACAATTGCAGAAACTCTGACAGTTGTTATCTTTCGTTTGCAAGGTGAATGGCTGGCGCTGTCTACGCAAGTTTTTAAAGAAAGCATATCGCCGACGTTGATTCATACTCTACCCCATCGAAGTAATCAAATATTACGAGGATTGGTCAATATTCGCGGCGAATTACAATTGTGTATCTCGTTAACTCATTTGCTGAATTTGGAAACTGCTAATACCCCAATTGCAACTTTGAGTCCTGTAGTCTATCCACGCATGGCGGTAGTAGAAAAAGCAGGTAGTGTGTGGGTGTTTTCTGTAGATGAACTTTATGGAATTCAGCGATTTCAGCAACGTGAATTACGAGATACGCCAAATAGTATGACAGCAGCAACTCACCACTTTACCAAAGGTTTTTTCTATTGGCGTGAGAAAAGTCTCGGCTATTTGGATGAGGAATTATTATTCACCACCTTGGACAGAAAGGTGTATCGATGACAAAACAAACAGATTATAGTAATTTTTCTATGCTGGATTTATTCAGCATGGAAGTAAAAACTCAGGTTGCTATTTTAAACGATCGCCTCTTAGCGCTAGAAAATCAATCCCATCACCACGAAGACTTAGCAGCTTTGATGCGCGCTGCTCATTCTATTAAAGGCGCGGCGCGAATTGTGCAACTTAATTCCGTTGTTACCTTAGCTCATGCGATGGAAGACTGCTTTGTCGCAGCGCAGGCGGGAGAAATTAAGTTAAATGCAACTAATATTGATGTACTGCTAGCGGCTGTAGATATGCTGCTACATATAGGTGAAGCTTGCGAAGGTAATCCTAACCCACAATTGCCAGATGAAGCCAGTTTTCAAACTTTAGTCAGTGCGATCGCCAATATTGGCAATTCCCAGCCTGTTAGTCAAACTGTACCTGCAGAAATTCCGCCACCACAGCCAGCAGCCGAATCTCCTTGGGTTGTGTCTCCATCTCAGGTTTTTAACTCAGAGGAAAAACCCGAAACCATACAAAACCGAGTTGTGCGGGTAGGTGCAGAAAATCTCAACTCCTTGATGGGATTAGCTGGAGAATCCTTAGTTGAAGCCAAGTGGTTAGAAGGTTTTGCCGATTCTCTGGTGAAACTCAAAACTAGCCATACACATTTATCTGGCTTATTAGAAGGGTTACAAGAGTTATTAAGTAAACAACATTTTGGACATTTAATCGAACGCCAAATTCAAGAGCAAATGAGTGTAGTATCGCAAATAGCTAGTGAATGCCGCCAGCGATTAGGCGATCGCCACAATGAAATAGAATTATTTTGCCAGCGTTCTACTAATTTAAGCGATCGCTTATATCGCCAAGTTATCGCCACTCACATGAGTCCCTTTGGCGAAGCTGGACAAGGTTTTCCGCGTATGGTGCGGGATATGTCTAGACAATTGGGTAAACGCATTCAATTAGAAATTACTGGGAAATCCACGCTAGTAGACAGAGACATTCTCGAACGTCTGGAAGGGCCTTTAACTCATATTCTCCGTAACGCTATAGATCACGGTATTGAAACACCCCAGGAACGTTTAGCAGTAGGGAAGCCAGAAACCGGCACAATTCGCATAGAAGTTGTCCATCGTGCTGGAATGCTGTTAATTACGGTTTCTGATGATGGGCGAGGAATAGATTTAGAATTTTTACGCCAGGAGATTGTGAGAAAAAACCTCACTGCACCAGAAATGGTTGCAAAACTCACAGAAAGCGAGTTAATGGAGTTTCTATTTTTACCTGGGTTTTCTACCGCCAAAACAGTGACAGAAATTTCTGGGCGGGGTGTGGGATTAGATATAGTACATAGCACAGTCCGGGAAGTAGGCGGTAATTTGCGGGCTGCTTCTAATTTAGGCTTAGGTATGACATTTTACCTACAGCTTCCCCTAACGCTGTCAGTACTGCGAACTCTTGTAGTAGAAATTGCCAATGAACCCTACGCCTTTGGTTTAGCACGTATAGATCAGTTAATGATGGTTCCCAGATCAGCAATTGTGGTATCTGAGAATCAACCATTTTTTATGCTAAATGAGCAAGCGATCGCTTTAATCTCAGCCCATCAAGTTTTAGAATTACCAGCACAGGTACAAAATCCCGAATTACTCCCAGTCGTCATTATTAGCGATCGCCTCAGCCGCTATGGTGTAGTAGTTGACCGATTTATTGGCGAGTGCAGTTTAGTTGTGCGACCCCTCGACCCCCGTTTGGGTAAAGTTCCCAATATCAGCGCCGCCGCCTTACTTGATGATGGTTCGCCAGTATTAATTATTGATATTGAAGATTTAGTTCGTTCCATCGCCAAGGTGCTTTCTAGCGGACAAATTAGCCAGGTAAATCACTCCACTCAAAAAGCAGCCGTCAAAAACTACAAACACGTGTTGGTAGTAGATGACTCGATTACAGTTCGTGAAATGGAGCGCAAACTATTAGAAAACAAAGGTTATAAAGTCGAAGTAGCCGTTAATGGTATGGATGGATGGAATGCCATTCGTAGCAGCGACTATGATTTGATTATTACAGATATTGATATGCCAAGAATGAATGGTTTTGAACTCACCAGCCAAATCAAAAACCATGAAAAATTAAAGCATACACCTGTAATTATTGTTTCATATAAAGACCGAGAAGAAGATAAAATTCATGGCTTAGAAGCAGGTGCAAACTACTATCTGACAAAGAGTAGTTTTCACGACGATACCTTGCTCAAAGCCGTACTAGACCTAATAGGCGAACCATAATTTCAATTTTAGATTTTAAATTTTGGATTTTGGATTTAAGGCTAATAACTAAGCCAATCACCAATTACCCATTACCCATTACCCCTTCCCCCTTTCCCATTCCCCAGTCCCCAATCCCCAATCCCCATTCCCCAATCCCCATTCCATGAAAATCGCCATTGTTAACGATATGGTAATGGCTGTAGAAGTCCTACGCCGAACCATCGCCAAAATACCAGATTATGATGTTGCCTGGATTGCTTACGATGGTGTAGAAGCTATCAATAAATGTGCAGCTGATACTCCTGACTTAATTTTAATGGATGTGCTGATGCCCAATATGGATGGAGTGGAAGCAACTAAGCACATCATGAAGCGATCGCCTTGTGCAATTATCATGGTGACTGCTAGTGTTAGCCGTTACGCTGGTAAAGTTTTTGAAGCAATGTCTTATGGCGCTTTAGATGCTATTAATACGCCTACAGAAGGTAGTACCGGACTGCTGAAAAAAATCTCTACTATCGCCAAATTAATTGATAAATCTCCCCGTCCAAGAATAGTAAATAAACCTCATAATTTACCATCATTAATTGCGATTGGTGCCTCTACAGGCGGGCCGCAAGCCTTAACGAAAATTCTCTCGCAATTTCCTCAAAATTTTCCGGGTGCAATAGTTGTTATTCAACATTTAGATGCTCAGTTTACTGCCAATTTTGCTGCTTGGTTAAACGAGCAAACTCCCTTATCTGTACAAATAGCTAATCCTGGTTCTTCTGTGCAACCGGGGAAGGTTTTACTAGCGGGTAGGAATCATCATCTTGTGATGCGTCCCAATTTAACTTTTGAGTATGAAGAAGAACCCTTAGATTGCTACTACCATCCGTCGATTGATGTCTTTTTTAAAAGTGCAGCTAAAAACTGGGCTGGAAATGGCGTAGGCGTTCTACTCACTGGGATGGGTAGGGATGGCGCTCAAGGTTTAAAAATGATGCGAGATGCTGGATGGCATACCATTGCCCAAGATAGCAGAACTTCGATTGTTTACGGTATGCCCAAAGCCGCAGCCGAGTTGAATGCGGCTGTAGAGATTTTACCAGTCGATGCGATCGCCTCAGCTTGTATCAAATCTCTATCTGCTGGTTAATCTTAATTGAGGTTATCAAGAAATCTCAGTAAATTCACTATTAAAACATCATTTTATCTTTGATTTGCACTAGAAAATACTCTGATAAATTGGTTTGATAAAATCAAAAAATATGTTTTTATAAGCTAGAGAAATCACTGATTTTTTACAAAAAAACACATTTATATTCAACACCGAAAAATAGGTTAATATTAATACAACTAATCACTTAGTTTAAATTTACTAATACTTTGATATGGTCACACACCTAAAATTACGATCAATATCGTCAGATATCAAAAAAACTGTACCGAATTATCTTCCAGTAAATAGTTCTGAATCTGCTGTTTCTAGGGAAGATATAGCTACAGATAAAGCCACGGTAATGTTAATTGATGATCAGCTGATTATTGGTGAAGCTGTTTGTCAAATTCTGTCTAGCGATCCCAAAATTTCATTTCACTATATAAGTGACCCCACACAAGCTATTCAACAAGCGATCGCGCTTTCGCCAACAGTAATTTTACTGGATTTGGTGATGCCAGAAATGGATGGATTAATGTTGTTGCGTTGGTTTCGTTCCCATCCCGCAACACGCGATATTCCCATAGTCATGCTATCTAGTAAAGAAGAAGCAAAAGTCAAAGCAGAAGCCTTTGCTGCAGGGGCAAATGACTATTTAATTAAGTTGCCAGATCCAGTTGAGTTAATTGCTCGGATTCGTTACCATTCCAAGGCATACAATAATCTCAAAGCACTCACTACAGCAACTATTAACGCTCAATTACAAGCGAAACAATTAGAACATACTGTCAAGCAATTACAAACAACCCAAGTGCAACTTGTGCAGACAGAAAAAATGTCTAGTTTGGGTCGCATGGTTGCAGGATTAGCTCACGAAATCAATAATCCTATAAATTTCATGCAAGGTAATTTCAAATACCTTGATAATCATATCCAATCTCTAGTAGCTCTCATTCAAGCATATCAACAAGAATATCCCCAATTTAATGCTGTCATTGAGGAAAAAGCTAGCGATATTAATCTAGAATTTATTCTTGAGGATTTACCAAAAATTCTCACATCAATGAAAATCGGGTCTGAGCGGATTAGCGAAATGATTTTATCATTGCGAAACTTTGCCCGCCTCGACCAAGCTGGTAGCAAGAAGGTGAATATTCATGAAGGCATTGAAAGTACTCTATTACTTTTAAAACATCGCATCAGGCAAGATATTCAAATTGTCAAGGATTACAGTAATATACCCTTAGTTGAATGTTATCCTGCGGAATTGAATCAGGTATTCATGAATATTTTAAACAATGCTATTGATGCTGTTTTAGAACAGCACAACAAAGCTCAAGAGAAACAAATTATCATAAAAACCGAAATAACAGAGTTAGCAACCGTTAAAATTACCATTATTGATAACGGCATTGGCATTAAGCCAGAAATCCAAGCTAAAATTTTTGATCCATTTTTTACAACTAAACCAGTAAACAAAGGAACTGGTTTAGGATTATCAATTAGCTATCAAATAATTGAGGAACATCAAGGAAAGATTAGTTTAAAATCAGAGCTAGGTCACGGAACAGAATTTGTGATTGAGATTCCTGTACAGTTAAATCAACCATAAAATTTTCTTGGCTGCAATCTTGATAAATTGCTCAACTAGACTTCGTAGATTACTTTATATTGGCTGACTCAGACTTATTACAAGCATTTTGATATTTTCCCCAATTTTAAATAGCAAATTTAATTCAGGGTATTCTCCATAAAATAATTGTATTCATACCATCGATAATACTTTCACCTCATATCTATTTTTGACACTATTATCGGGGTTTATCTTCTTCGCTTAAAACAGATAATATCTCACAAACCTCCTCAATCACTAGATTGCATACGAGAGAGATACTCTATCATTCTCTAGATATTTGTTATCGCATCTGCCTTGTTCGCAAATTTGACGCTCAATACCATTAAAGAATTGCAAACGTGCATCCATTGCGTCTAAAATAGCTTGTCTAGTCTGCATATCAATATTCTCATCATAATTATTGAGATGAGTTTCTATAACTGCGGCTAGTTTCGCTGCATGACTATCATCGACATCAATATGAACTTCAAAAAATATCAAGGATTCCTTGGGTAATGGCGTTGAACCTAAAATTCCCTTATATAATTGCGTGTACAACGAGTTAACAATTCCTTCGGAAGCATAACAGACTGCACCTAACGCAGCTAAGTAGCCATATTGAAATGGAAGTCTCAAATAAGTTTCAATTAAAGCACGAGTTTCTGGTGCAGTTGGTAATGCTGCTAGAGTGCTATCATCAATACCTAGGGTACGAGTAAACCGCCGAAATAATTCTGGATGAGATTGACTTAAATCTCCCTGTCCCATTTCATCCAATAAGTTATCTAAAATTACTAACTGAGCAGCTTCATCTGAGCAGCATGATAGAATTCTGGCAAGAATCCGGTTAAATTCCTGAGAGAATTTGTACATCTGCACAGCTAGCACTTGTACGTCTGAAAGCGATAAACTTCCAGTACGACAACGAGTGAGGAAATGATGATTCCAGAGAGGATGGTTAACTGTTATTTCCCGAAAATAATTTGTTTTTAAAGATGACACAAGCATATTTTTACTTTGATACTTGAATTGCTAAATGAAGTGGTAAATCGAGCAAGGGAATAAAAAATGATTCATCTAATGCAACATGTTCTGGAGTCACACGTAATTCTTTGAGGATTGGCATTGTATTGAAATTAGCTATCTGCAAACAATTAAAATAATCTTCTAGAGTTTTGTGGATTAGTTGAACATTTAACCAAGAACCATCTCGTTTCCAAATACGTCCAGGAAATAGCTGATCTCGCTTGCTGAAGTAGCCTTTATCTTCCACTTGGAAATAAAACGGATATGCAGCTTCACGCATATAGGGAAAGGATGGATGCGGAATGCTAAATACAAATCTGCCGCCAGGACGAAGTACTCTGGCAACTTCTGTCATACATTCTTGGGTTTGAGCAATTGTTAAATAGTTAAATAGAAAAACAGCAACTACTAAATCTATTTCACCATCACCAAATTGTGAAAGATTCGTAGCACATCCTACTTCATATTTAATCCCTAGCGGATTTTCTGACTCTTGCAGATTTGCTGCTGCAATCATGGCTTGTGAACTATCTAATCCATATACTTGTGCAGCTCCACGTCGGCGTAATTCTCGCGTGCAATAACCTTCACCACAACCTAAATCAATGACTTGTAGTTGATTAATCGGCTCACACATTTCTAATACAAAAGGACGAGCTGTAAAGTCTGAAAGCGAAAGCGGTTGTCCTCTAACCCAATCTGAAGCAGTGTGATTATATAGATTTATCGTAGAGTCTTTATTGTTTAAAATTGACATTGTAATTATTTTCGGTATTTTGCTTTAAGTTGATGAGTTATGTGCAATATTGCCAAAGCTAAAAATCAAACTACATCAGTGAATATTTATGATTTCTCTGACCTTCAAACTCTTATAATGCTTGATTAAATTGTTGTAACAAAGTCTTATGAATTATTTGGAAGATTGATGATGCCAATCTTCATCAGCATGGGTTATAGATTGAGAATAAATTTATCTATGAATGCTAATATCCCAATTTTTATGTAATTAATAAATATCAAATACATAAAAAATTGTTGCTGAATGAATTTAGTTCTAACATTCAATAGTTTAAGTTATTGAGAGTATTTACACTGATTTTCTAGCAATTAAGTTAACATCCATCCTATTTTCTGATAATTCATCGATACTGCAATGACGAACTTTTGCTGAAGAGATGATGTCTCGATTACGTAAAATTTCTTTTCTTACAGCTAATCCACCTTGATATTCATATCTAAGAAAAGGTAAGCAACGCTGATACTCTTGAGCAGCGGCTAATAATTCACCTCTGTGAAAATAATCCATTATTGTTAGTAAATGCTCAGGATAAGCATAACCCGTCATTAACCCGTGGCTACCTGCTTGGAGTTCTGGTAGACAATTTAAACCACCCAATGCACCAAAAATAGCCAAGCGATCGCCTATTCTATTACGTAATAGCCAAATTTTCTCAGGCGTTGGTTCTTCCTCTAATTTAATCGCCTGTATCTGCTCAACTTCTTCCGCCAAACTTGCAATAAAATTAACAGATAATTTTCCCGTTAAAGGAGGATAATCTAAAACCACTAAAGGCATTTGAGTTGCAATTCCGACTTCCTGATAGTGTTGTTTCACTTGTTGAGTATCAGAAAAGTTAGGAGGTACAACTAACAACCCCTTAGCACCTAATTTAGCCATTTGTAGCCCAAATTTTGCTGCTACATCAGCTTTTCCGCTTACTCCCACCACAACGGGGACACGATTTTTAACTTGCTGGAAAACAATTTGTGCGACACGCAACCGTTCTTGGGGTGTTAATTTAGCTTCTTCTCCTAAGACAGTCAATATCGCTAGTCCATGTACTTTTTTTTGAATATAAAACTCAACTAGACGCTTTAAACTAGCTGTATCTAATTCACCTTGTGCTTTAAATGGCGTAACTAGAACCGCATACAGCTTGGGAGATAAATAATTCTTTGTAAAGAAATTTTCCATAAGGATGATGATGATTTTTTATATGAAATTAAAATTATTTTTTAAGATAATTAAAAAACACATTTTTTGATAGCATTAATCTCAAATTATTATGTTTTTCAAAAAATGAGGTACATAGTAAAGGCACATAAAAATGTGCTTTCACAATCATCTGTACCTCAAATCGGAGTAGTTTCTTGTAGGGAAGTTATGATCTGCTGTGATTATTTTTAACAACCTTTTTAGCGAGTGAAAATCTTATTTATACCTATTTTTGATATCTCATAGATAAACCGCACATCTTCTCACCAAAGTGTCCCATTTTATATGTGTCTCGGTGGACATTCTAGTAATCAATGCGGTTTTTATTGAATATTAAAAAGCGAAAGAGGGAAAAAGGAAAAATATTTCCCCTTTCCCCCTCAAAAACTTTACATAGTTGAGTTTAATTGTAGCTACTTGTGCTTTTAGCTGATTCCTGGTTGTTTCAGCTTTACATTTCGCGTAACTTCTAAAACATGCTCAGGATATACAACAGCGTAAATAGGATAATCCAGATGATATCTACAAAGTGCCAGTAGATTTCTGCCATTTCAATGCCAGTATGTTTCGTAGCAGAGTAATGACCGGCACGGCGCGATCGCCACAGTACACCAAGTATTAACAGTAACCCAATAAATACGTGTAAACCGTGGAAACCTGTCATCAAGTAAAAGCAGTTAGAAAACACGTTGGTAGTTAATCCATATCCCAAAGTCAGATACTCATATACCTGACCTCCAAGGAAAATAGCCCCCATCAACGCTGTGATGCCATACCATAGGCGCATTCCAGCAACATTGTTTTTCTTAATCGCTGTATCACCTAAGTGGATCACAAAGCTACTAGATACTAGGATGATGGTGTTAATTGTTGGTACGAGCAATTCTACTTCTGTACCTTCCGGTGGCCAAACTGCAGCACCACCGCGCAAAATTAGGTAAGTGGCAAAAAAACCACCAAACATCAAAGACTCAGAAATCAGAAACGTCAGCAGCCCAAACACCCGCAAGTCTTGATGTTCTTCATGGGAAGCTGCTGAACCCAACGCTATTTCTGGGGCGTTCAAAGTTGAATCCTGCATAAATTCCAATTTCTAAATTTAAGGAGGGAATAGGGAACAGGGAACAGTCTTTCATGTTGTTCATCCCTTGTTCCCTGGCTTGTAAATAGTTAATGTAGTGGACTGACACGCCTAAAATGAGGCATTAGATTTGATGAAATTAACCGCAGATAAACGCCGATAAACGCGGATTAAATGAACTTTGCTATTGCACCAAATTAGCTGTGTCAGTCCAGTAGGATGCATTACGTGATCGCGTAACGCATCAACTGGCGTTAAACCGAGGCTGCAGTTTGCGCTGTTGGTTTTCCTTCATCGTTGCGCCCATAATCATAGGGGCCGTGAGTGACTACAGGTAGTACTTCCCAGTTTTCAATGGCTGGGGGTGAAGTGGTTGTCCATTCTAAAGTCAGCGCCTCCCAAGGGTTATCTGAAGCTTTGGGGCCATTGATCCAACTCCAAATGGCGTTGAGGAAGAAGGGAATTACAGATATGCCAAGAATCATTGCGCCAATGGTACAAATATGATTAATTCCCGCAAACTGAGGGTCATACATGGCGACACGGCGCGGCATTCCTTGCAACCCGAGTTGGTGCATGGGTAGGAAGGTGAGGTGAGTACCGACAAAAGTCAGGGCAAAATGTACTCTTCCCCAAGTTTCATTCATCATTCTGCCTGTCATTTTGGGGAACCAATGGTAAATTCCCGCATAGATACCAAATACAGAACCGCCAAATAAAACGTAGTGGAAGTGACCGACTACATAATATGTATCGTGAACGTGGATATCAAAAGGTGCTGTACCCAAGGTTACGCCGCCTAATCCGCCAACGACAAACATTGACAGCAAACCGATCGCAAATAGCATGGCACTGGTAAAGCGGATTTTACCGCCCCACAGAGTTGCTACCCAACCAAAAATTTTCACGCCAGTGGGAACAGCAACAATCAGGGTGGAAATAGTGAAGAACATCCGCATCCAAGGGGGTGTACCACTAGTAAACATGTGGTGTACCCAAACAAATAAACCGATAATGCAGATTGCCAAGCTAGAATAAGCGATCGCTTTATAGCCAAATATTGGTTTACGGGCGTGAACGGGAATCACCTCCGACATAATGCCGAAGATGGGCAAAATCATTAAATATACTGCGGGGTGGGAATAAAACCAAAATAAATGCTGATAAAGCACCACGTTTCCGCCAGCATCAGGCTTAAAGAAAGAAGTGCCAAAGTTGATATCAAATAATAACAGCACTAATCCGGCTGCTAAAACTGGGGTAGACAGCAGGGCTAAAACTGAAGTTGCTAAAATTGCCCAGCAGAATAACGGCATTTGCGTCCATTGCATACTGGGGACTTTCATTTTCAAGATGGTGACGACAAAATTTAACGCCCCCAAAATTGAGGAAGTTCCCACCAACACGATCGCTAAAATCCACATTGATTGGGCAGTGTTGGCTGTAATTAAACTCAATGGAGGGTAAGCAGTCCAGCCACTTTGGGAACCACCAAAGAAGAAGCTACCCAAAAGTAAGGCCCCAGCCGGCGGATTCAACCAAAAGGCGATCGCATTCAATTTGGGAAACGCCATATCTCGCGCCCCCACCATCAAGGGGATGAGGAAGTTACCAAATCCCCCAATCGCCGCCGGCACAATCCACATAAAAATCATCAATGTGCCGTGATTGGTCATGAAGGCGTTATACAGGTTGGGATCGAGAAAATCCGCATCTGGTGTATTTAATTCGATGCGGATCGCCATCGCCATTAATCCGCCAATTAAGTAAAAAATAAAGGCGGTTACCAGATATTGAATGCCAATGACTTTGTGATCGATATTAAAAGTGAAATAGTCGTACCATTTCCACTTCTGGGGTACTTCGTGGTGGGTAACGACTGCTGTAGTTTTGGGAGTTTCTAATTGTGTCATACCAATTTTGGATTTTGGATTTGAGATTTTGGATTGAAAATCTTGAATAAAATCAAGACTAGCTATCCGAAGTTGGTATTATCTGGAACAAGGCTTATGGATTGACGGCAACAGTTTGATCCATTTCTGGCTGTTGGGCTACGCGATTTTCTGCCAACCAGCGATCGTAATCTTCTGGGGTGTGGACAACTACAGAAGTACGCATACTACCGTGATAGCCACCACAAAGTTCGGCACAAACTATGGGATAGGTTCCTGTTTTGGTGGCCGTGAACCGTAACTGTGTAGGTTGACCGGGAATTGCATCTTGCTTCAACCGAAACTGAGGTACCCAAAATGAGTGAATTACATCATTTGCAGAGATGTTCAGCAATACATCTTGACCGATGGGAACGTGCAGTTCGCCAGTATTCACATCGCTATCGGGATAGTTGAACAGCCAAGCATATTGCATTCCGGTGACGTTGACTACTAAAGATGGTGGTTTACCTTCGGTTGCAGGTGTCGAACCAATCCCAATGGGGTTTGATTTGGGTTCTACCATCATTGACTCGTGGGTCATACCGTGATGGCCAATCTCATCCATCCCGCCCATTTCGGTGTAAACATCTACGCTGTAAACCCCCAATCCAATCACAATGATTCCGGGGATGATAGTCCACAAAATTTCTAGGGGAAAGCTACCTTCAATTGGCAGTCCATCGCCATTATCTCCACGACGACGGCGAAACTTAATTACAGAAAATAGTATTGCCCCTTGTACTACTAAAAATAAAGCAGTCCCAATGGCTACCATCACATTAAAGAAATTATCTACTAAAGGCGCTTGTGCAGAAGCTTGAACTGGCAAAAGATGATTATTTTGCCCTACCCACAAGCTAATTAGCGTAATTAAGATACCTGCAATTAAAGTTATGATCCCAAGGGGAATTTGTTTCATAAAATAATTTCCTCTGGATAAGTATTTTGCTGCCACATTTTTTCCAACATTTTGACTTTTCTTTGCAGCACAGCAGCACGATAAGCAACATAGCTCTTATGCAAAGTAATTCCTAAACAAAGGCCAATGGGAGCCAAAATTATCACCCATAATAATACAGAAATAGCTGTAGTGACACCATGATTAGTTAGTTGATGTAACTCTGGAACACCATACGCTGGGTTTTGAGTTGACCGAAAATTTAGATGTTCCTGCCAAACTACAATTATTGCCACTAAAGCTGGAGAAAGCACTACTAAGCTTAATAAAAATACTGTGAGAATTCTCAAGAGTTTAGATTTCATAAGCATGACTGCAAAGCCGCATATTCCTATGGATGCGGAGGTATAAGTTCTGCATTTTAAATCTGGTTAATTCCAGTTTTAAATGTCAATAATCTTTACAAATCACAGACAACCTCGTTGATATTTGATATATGCAGGTATTACTTCAACTTATGTTTGTCGCGTTGATATTAGGACTGAAACAACTAGCCGACTAGATACAAGTTAGGAATGTTAAGCTGTTTTTCGTGATATATATCATGAAAAAAAGATATTTGGGTGAAATCTACTCAGGTAAAACTATATTTTTTAGAATTTCTTTAGAATTTAGAATTTCTTTAGAGTTTATAGTTCTTAACTATTGATTATTACAAGTCTCAACTACAAGCAATCTGTGTAGAACTGACAAATATCTCTTTACTTGATCCTCCTTGTTACCTTTGTCTCCTTATCCTGTTCATATATCAAATACAACTGCAATAGAAATTGATGACACTGGTCTGAGTTCTATCTATCAAAAGTGTTATATCAGCTACCTCATTTAGTAACAGCTGTTAATTAGGGATGTACTCAACTGTTAAAAGCCTTGTAGCATAAAGCTTTTCAATTTTTTTTTATGGTGGGGTACTAGTATTTATATAAGGGTAAGAGTATTTACTTACGGGTGGGGGTACTAGTGTTTCTGTACTCAATACCAAGCTCTACTGAGGCAACATAAGGAAGCTATTTGTTAGGTTATTCTTTTTCTGCAAAGAAATGTTACTGAATTTATTAATTAAGTGAAGCGAGCTTGTACTCTCAATATTCTGTGTTTCAACATACACAATCTCCATCAATTACAACTAAATTCCCAACAAATATAGGAATCCGATTTGATTTGATGCGTTATGCTATCACTAATGCATCCTACATGAACTAAATTTCCAACAAATACAAAGATTTTCAGGTAAATAAAATACATCAGCAATTAACTATATTCTGTCTCTAAGAGAATATAGTAGTCTCAATTTTGATGCAGCTAAGTATAGCTTGATTTATGATTTACTATTACCTGGACTATATTTTCTTGCTATGCCAATATTTTATATACACATCACAAAGTTAAATTTATCAAAATATTGCTAAAAAAACAGAATTTTCTTTAACATCAGATATTAACTAAATTTAATAATGTCAAATTTTCCTGATTTTGATATATTCAAATCACAGCGGCGCAAATCTCTACATTTCGCAGGTAAATTCTTAAAAAAATAATGTTTTTATCGTAATCAAGTCTATTTTATGCTTTTCCTAATATCCTCTATTCAATTAGGAAGAGCTTTGTAACATTCATGTTAAAATCGGTAACTAAATGTTAGTGAAAGCTACTCTGTATAATAATTATTTGGCAAATGTGAAGATTCATTTAATAGTTCAAAATGAACAAAAAAATCATACTTTTTTGGTTAAAAAAGTTACTAAGGTTAATATAGTAAGATGCTGATATCAAAATAATTGTTGAATGAAGAGTAATTAAGTTTAACTGATAACAATTTTGCGGCGATCGCGTATTAGCAACATCTAGAAAATTCGGCATCTTTGCCAGCAATGAGGAATAGATAAAAGCTGAAGCCCGTAAAGATATACGGCTTTATTTAGCATTTCAATTTAAAAATCACTCTTACAATACTATGCCCTACGCCATTACTAAGCGCTGTATTCAGTGTGACAAATGCCTTCCTCAGTGTCCTAAAGGTGCGATCCAAGTTATCGATGGTGACTACTGGATAGACCCTAGTTTGTGTAATAACTGCGAAGGTTATATGACACCACAGTGTGTCCTTTCTTGCCCTGTTAACTCTCCAGTGCCTTATCAAGCAAAAAAGGGTAGATGTAAGGTTGATGTGAATAGCGTGGCCACTCAGAAGCTATTTTCCGACGGAAAAGGCCATCCTTTTGCTTCAGCAATCGTTATTTGGGAACTATGCAACGTTTTAGCCCAACGCCAATCGCTTTCTTGGCAAGTTGATGCGGATGGAGAGCTATATTATCAACGACAAATTAATGGCGGTAAAGGTGCGATCGCATTCCGAGTGACGGATAATATGAATTCCGAGCCAGAAAGCGTACTCAAAGGTGCCAAGGCTTTATCTGCGCTCGAAGCATTTGATATTAGATCTGCTTGTATGCACTTGATCTATGCGGCTCATGCCACTAACCTAGATCAGCCTTGGGAAGAAGAGTTTATCATCAACGACCGCCAAATTGAAGAATATCTAGGACTAGACAAGCGCAAAGACTTGAACAAAACTACCAAGCTAGCGCTGATTAAAGAACTTGCTCAACAACCCTGTAAACTTATCGCCTCTATTGATTTACCCGCAAAAGGAAAGATTCCAGGGGTATACCTAGAAAAAAGCCGCTTGTGGCATTTAGTAGATATTCAACACCACTTTCAAGAAGATGATTTAGGATGCAAACATCTAGTTGGGTTGACTTTTACAATTAAAGCAGGTCAATGGGCAGAGTATTTTCTCAATCGCCAAGGTTGCAAAGAGCGTACTGCTTTCTATCAATACGGTACCTTACCCAAAGCTTTACTGAATGTAGTCATGAGCATTTGGCAGCAGCATGAAGGTGCAGCGCGGATGATGCTGTGGTTATTATTTAAAACCAAAATAGGTAGAGAACAGCGCATTACTATCCCCACTCTCATGAGAGTTGCTTACGGCGAGCGAAAATTGAGCCAAGTCTCTGGACACCCGGAGAATCGCCAACGCCTCTTAAGAATATTTGAAAGCGATTTAGAAGTACTTAATTATCATGGACTCAAACCTATATTTGATCCCGTTACCTACCCATTAGAAATTCAACCTTTATGGGCAAAGTTAGTTGATATTCCCGAAGACGCAGACGCAGCATTGGACTTCTGGATTGATGATGGTAGTAACGGTACGCGATTAACCGATGCAGCACCTCGCGGTAAGTGGAATCGACTAATGAATGCCCGCATCTTATATTTTGAAGTTCCACCAGATTGGAAAAAACAACTTGCAAAGTCTAAAAAGAAGCAGCGAACTACTAACCGCAAAACAAAATTCAAACCACAAATAAATCTTTCTGTTGAATATATTCTTGAAGCTAGAAAAAGGTTAGGGTTAAGCCAAAGAGACTTAGCAAAGCTAACAGGTAAAAGCCAAAGTTGGATTCGTGATATTGAAAATGGGCGTTTTGAAGCTAAGTTAGAAGACCAAATGTTATTACGAAAAGCGCTGGGGATGAATTAGGGTAATGGGTAATGGGAATTTCTCCCCGTGCTTGTACAGACGCGATTAATCGCGTCTGTACCCCGCCTCTTTAGGGACTTCCAGAAAATAAATTATCCCATTTCCGAGAGAAGATCTTTTTATTTTTCCCCCTGCTCCCTGCCCCCTGCCCCTCTGACTTGAAAGTGCTGAGTGCTGAGTGCTGAGTGCTGAGTAAAAATACTAGTCCCACTTTCATACTTGGCTATGAAAATTGTTTCATCGGGACTGCCTACACAGTGATAGTACATTTTTTAAGTTGGAAGTCCCTTAAGCTTCGTTAAACTTGGCGCGAATAGTTTCTATGCGTTGACGATTTACACCTAAATCGCTTTTACCCAAACGAGAAGCTGAACGCACCTGAATGACATTTGCGTTGCGGTCAAGATAGAATTCGACATCATCCACGAAGCCTAGTAAGGCACTTTTAAATTCTGCATACAAGTAATCAGGACTTTCAGTAACAATCTGAGTTCTGGGTAAAGACTCAATGATACTTTTAAGATTGGCGATCGCTTGTTCTGGTGTTGATGTGAAAGTCAGAGGCGCAATTTGATGAACTGCATCTGTAGTTTGACTAGAGACACAGTTAGGGCTATTGGGACAAGATGCTAGTTTCCCGTTGTTAACCCCTAAGTTATTAGGTCTTTTACCTGCAAAAACCATAATTATCTTGTGAAATTGTGTAATTTAAAGTCGTATTCACTCTAGAAGAATTAATTGCTCGCAAGCAAGCCACCTAAGATGGAATATATAGGAATACGAATTAAATTTATTCATTAGCAGAACGTTCAAACACTACGGAAAGATTATTTGCTGGCATTTGGTAAATTTGTTTGAACAGGAAATTTTCTGCATTAGCTGCTGCAACTACATCATCCAAGTTACGCACGCCCCACTCGGGATTTTGAGCCCGTAAATATTCGTCAAAAGCAGCATTACTCGGTGCTGTATGTTCTCCACCTCGTTTAAATGGTCCGTATAAATACAGGATACCTCCTGGTTTGAGGATGCGATTTGCACCTGCCATTAGTCCCAGACAAGCTGACCAAGGTGAAATGTGAATCATATTAATGTTAACAATGGCAGCAATTGGTGAAGTCTGAAGCCACTCGCTGACTACTCCTGTTTCCACTGGCCAAACTGCTTCTCTCACATCCAGCGTTTGCGGTGGATAAATGTTATCACAGCCGCAGTGTTGAATCCATGCATTAATGCTAGTGAGTGATTGCGGGTTTACATCTGTGGGTAGCCACTGGCGTGGGCTGAGTTTGGGAGCAAAAAATACTGAATGTTCGCCAGTTCCAGCAGCTATTTCTAATATCGTGCCACTCGCAGGTAATACTTGTAAAAGTACTTCTAAAATCGGTTCGCGGTTGCGCTGGGTTGCGGGTGCTTCTTGCCTTGCGTCTTGTAGTGCCATTCCTGTAGTTGGAAAAAGAAAGTGGGAGAACTGCCATCAAGACCATAATACCGAGGGCAGCCGCATCTAAATTGGTAATTATCGTTTAAATCTCGTGATTGTAACGCTGCCGAAAGTATGCTGTGTATTACTCCAATCAGCATTAATAAGCAAAATTAAGAATCCTCAGAGTCACTCAAACAACGGTGATGCGATCGCTCTATGATGCGGTAAGTACCGTATAACCTATAAAAAATCATGTTCCACACTGTATCAATCAACGATAGTCAGAGGTTACAACTTGCACCTTTAGCAACACCAAATCGTCTACTATTAGGGCCAGGGCCTTCCAATGCTCATCCGGCGGTTCTTCAGGCAATGAATACCTCACCAGTGGGGCATCTCGATCCCGCTTTTCTGGCGTTGATGGATGAAATTCAGTCATTGCTACGCTACGTATGGCAAACAGAAAACCCCCTAACGATTGCAGTTAGCGGTACGGGAACAGCTGCAATGGAAGCAACTATCGCCAATGTCACAGAACCTGGTGATGTCGTATTAATTGGTGTAGCGGGATATTTTGGCAATCGCCTTGTAGATATGGCGGGAAGATATGGCGCAGATGTCCGCACTATTACCAAACCCTGGGGGCAAGTCTTCAATTTAGATGAAATCCGCACTGCACTAGAAACTCATCACCCAGCAATTCTGGCGTTAGTTCATGCTGAAACTTCCACAGGCGCACGTCAGCCTTTAGAAGGGGTAGCAGAATTATGTCGTGAATTTGACACGCTGCTACTAGTAGATACCGTTACTAGCCTGGGTGGAGTACCCATATTCTTAGATAATTGGGGAGTTGACCTCGCTTATAGCTGTAGTCAAAAAGGCTTGGGTTGTCCTCCGGGTGCTTCACCCTTTACCATGAGTCCCCGTGCTGTAGAGAAATTGCAAAAGAGACGCAACAAGGTTGCTAACTGGTATTTAGATATGAACTTGTTGGGTAAATACTGGGGAACTGAACGCACCTATCACCATACAGCGCCCATTAATTTGTATTATGCCCTACGAGAAGCACTGCGTTTAGTTGCGGAGGAAGGACTAGCAAACTGCTGGCAACGTCATCAAAAAAATGTAGAGTATCTCTGGGATAGCTTGGAAGATATTGGATTAAGTATGCACGTAGAGCGAGAATATCGCCTCCCAACCCTTACCACTGTCCGCATTCCTGAAGGGGTAGATGGCAAAGCCATTGCCCGTAAGTTACTTGATGAGCATAACATTGAAATTGGCGGTGGTCTTGGCGAACTAGCTGGTAAAGTTTGGCGCGTTGGGCTAATGGGCTTTAATAGCCGTCAAGAAAGTGTTGATAGACTTTTAGAAGCGTTGCGCCAGGTATTACCTAAATAGGGATTAGGGATTAGGGACTAGAGATTAGGAATTAGGAACTACTAAGTAGTCTTTTTACCCAGCGCTCATAACTTTTTCAAGTTAGCCTCTGATGTGATCAATCACACAACGAAGTCATGAAAATTAACTGTACCCAGTACCCAGTACCTAGTCCCCAATCCCTATTAACCTCTATTTATTCTTGTGGCTTTGCTTTCCAGCTTTAGAATGTTGCTCTTTGGTACCGCCCTGAGTGCTTTCTTCGTTATCGTCATTATCATCATTATTATTTGATTTGCTGCTGCCTCTGTGGGAACTCTTGCCGCCCTTGCTGCCAATTTCAGCCATGTGTTCTCTGTCTTGGCTTACAGCTTCACCACCCTTGCGTCCAGCTTCACGGGCTTCCTCAGAGGTAAACTCGTGTGCTGTACCTTTTTCATGAGCAGCGTGTCCACCTTTACTAGCAATTTCGCGTTGCTTATCTTCATCCATAGAAGCAAAACCGCGCTTACTGGTGTCTGACATTTGAAAACTCCTTTTAACTAACTAAAGCTTTTGACTTTGTAGCCAGTGGAAACCGGATTCGGTTCCTCATGTCAAATAATCACTTCCTTAAGTTAGCTACCAAATTGAGTTGTATTCATGTCTCCTTAGGGAGAAAGATTTACGGTTACAGCATCATTATAGATATATACAAAGATATACACTGAAAATCCAAATTAGCGATAACCCATCGGCACAAAAAAACGTAACAAAATCTCCATGAATGCTTTAAGTTCTAAGCTGCATAAATTTAGATAAATTGTCTTTTTGCAGAGCTTGCTTAATAGAGGAATCTGATTTTTACCGAAATAACCTACTCGTTCATTTGAGTGGTGAAATTGGTAATAATTACAAAAATTTATAGAGGCTAGGAGTTTCCTAGCCCAAAAATTATGAATTGTTAGCGAATGCTGAATAATTGCTATAGATTGTAAAGTGCGATCGCGCTCTTAAAATTCCTCTAACATTGGTAAATAGTTCTGTTGAGGAATCTGAGTTGCTCTCAAGCTTACTGAGATAGAAAACCAGCTAATAAAAGAGGTAAAAGAATTAAAACTGAGATAATCAAAACTAGAGTGCTTGGCTCGATTTTTATAATGTTCTTGTCTGGCTCTGGCATTGTTAACCTTGGGAAAAAATAGGTAGACAATTTCAGCCTAAACTATTTTCACGTCTCGATTCAAGTAAAGCATTGATGATGCGTTAGGCGCTAGAATAGTTCTTTCGTGACAAATCATCTTGGAAACCAGCGCCTAACACATCCTACTGGACTGGGCTGACACGACTAATTTTGTGCATGATATTTATAGTTAAAATGGCGCTAAAGCGCAACTACGAACATTTCTCATACAACATTTTAGCTGTGTCAATCCACTAGTTTTTCACGATGTTTTGATGTCAATTCTACTTAACCGCCGAGAATACGGGGCTTGGTCTTTTAAGCTTGGCGTAGGTGCGGCGAACAGGTGGCTGATGCACCATCGAATAACCCATCCAGAGAATATTCTGCCGTTCTTTAACCGGAAACGAAATTGTGTGGACTAATGCATCTTGTTGCCACATCAATGAAGAAAAAGGTTGTGGTGGGTTTTGCTGATTTCCTTCTAATAAATACCCTTGGATATTTTTTCCTAAAGAAACTGGCTTACCTGTGTGTCTATGTTTATAAAATTCTTTGATTGCAGTTACAGAATTGGGGCTATCAACGCTAAAACTGCCTACCAAACAAGGCGTATCAGTAGTTTCACAACTGAACAAACCTACAATCATACTGCGAGGCGAATTGCTAGAAAAAACTTTGACCGTTAATTTACTGAGCAAATCGCGATTGCTACCATCTCCTAAGCGAATTTGTTCGGGTAAACGCATTGCATAACCCGGTGGTAAGCTTTGCTGAATTTCTGGCAATTCAGAAATAAACACTTCCGATGGAATAGCAGAAGCAGGAAATGTATTGCCTAAAACAGCTAGAACAACTGGTAAAGTAAGTAATTTACGAAACAGCATGTTTTAACCATTTTTTATAAGTGGATAATAAAAACTACTTGAAAAAATGGTTAAACAGCCTGAGAGGAATTACTTATTAATTAGTAATGAAAAAACACAATTGGATGGGGAAAGGGTAAGGGGTAATGGGTAATGGGTAATGGGAACAACTAATTACAAATACCGAACACCAAACACCAAACACCCAAATTAAAAATCTACGCCACGTTTGAGTTCTACGCCGTGATTAGCATAGTGTTTGTGACAATAAACTTCGGAATGGACGCTGGCTAAATCAAAGTATGAAGGTTGATTTTGACAGCGACCGGTGATAATGACTTCCGTATCACGGGGTTTGCGAAGTAATGCTTGCACAATCGGTTCTACGGGGAGTAATTCTAAGTCAACGGTGGGGTTGAGTTCATCCAAAATAATGGTTTTATACAATCCAGAAGCGATCGCAGTTTTGGCAATTTCCCAACCTCTTTCGGCTTCTACGTAGTCTAATTCTTGGCGAGAATTGCGCCAGACGATCGCATCTCGACCACAGCGTTGATGATCCACTACCTCTGGATATGATTGCTGTAAGGCTGCGATCGCCGCGTCTTCTGTATAGCCGCTACCACCTTTGAGCCATTGCATAATCATCACGCGGGTAGAACCAGGATGATTGATTCCTCTACCTATGGCTTGCAATGCTTTACCTAAAGCGCTGGTAGACTTACCTTTGCCAGCACCCGTATAAATCTCAATTCCCTCAATCAGCAATGCTTCTGCTGTAGGGTGGTGTTGAGGTTTCATTTCGGAATGTAAATCGGCAATATCTAGCAGCTTTTGTGGTGCAGCACGTCCAGTAGCAATAATTTCTAAATCCTGGGGTTTAGACTTAAGTGTCCGTACAACTTCATCAACTTCCAGCAAACCTAAATCTAGAACGGGGTTAATTTCATCTAGAACTACAACAGAATACAAACCAGAGGCGATCGCTCCTTTGGCTACATCCCAACCTCTAGCTGCTTCAGCACAGTCAAAGGCAGTAATTTCGTCAGGCCCAAAATATTCTGCTCTCCCAGTTCGTACTTGGTCAATTAAATGGGGAAAGCCGCGCTGCAATGCAGCAATTGCGCCGTCCTCATCATAATCTCGTTCTGGCCCCTTTAAGAATCTTAGTAATAAGACACGATTTGCATTGCTCGGTGTATTTATCCCCAAGCCAATCGAGCGCAAAACCACGCCTAAAGCTGCTTGGGACTTCCCTTTCCCAGCACCATCGTAGACGTGAATTTGACCAGTGAGCCGTTCAGGACGCACTTGCGCCGTGCGAATACCGATACCGTTCCTTGTCATTTCTCGAAAAGCTCTAATGTAGCAATTTTTAATCTTAACGAACCTCTTGCACTCTCAGGTAGAGGGGATATGATATTTGGGCATTGGGGATTGGGCGGCATTAAATATATGTATTGATTTTGAATTCTTAATTTTTCTTCCCATTCCCCATTACCCATTACCCATTACCCATTACCCATTCCCCATTCCCCATTCCCCATTACCCATTCCCCATTCCCCATTCCCCATTACCCATTCCCCATTCCCCGAAAAATACTGGCACATCAGGATGGTAAAAGGCAAGAACAATGAGATAATTGCCCCCATCACAGTGGGTATGCCAGTTATACTCTCTACAGTTAACCCTTACAGAGGAAGGTTTATGCTTGAAGATTGGGCGATTCCTAGAGTATTGCCGATTGGTGCAATTTTGTTTGATTTATTATTTTTACTGATGGCCATCTCTATAGAAGGCTACTGTTTTAATAGAAGATTAAAATTTGACAAGAAAACTAGCATTTTTTATTCCATATCTATTAATCTGTTTTCCAGCGTCATTGGTTGGGTGGCGTTCTTTGCCATAGAGCCTAGGTTGCCTATCCAGTTGAGAACAGAATTAATTAACTATATATTCTTCAATACTGTTAAATATTCTAATACGCAAACTATCATTATTCTGTCCGCTTTTATAATTTTCTTCGCAACGTTCATTGTTAAGCTATTTCTGCTTAGAGGATTCTCACTTTTACTCAATGAAGAATTTTGGAAGAAGAAAGAGGAAACTACAAACACCGAACCTCCTAATTGGCGTAAGCTCAAGCGTTCTAAGTTAATTAGTAATAATTTAGTTTCTACTCTGTTAATAGCTAATTCCTTGAGCTATACTGCTATCACTTTGGTTTTGCTAATTCGGAATAAAGCTCTGTAATTTAATTAATTATTTGCGCGACAAAATGAGATAGCGACTATTAAATGAGCTAGAGGTTAAAGCATGAACACATTATTTAAGGATTTACAGGGTTTAACCAATTTTGTTTCAGATATCTACGCTAGGATTAAAAGAATATTTGTTCCTCCTAGAGCTTATGCATGGCAAACCTTAATTTATTTAAGTGTCTTTTCTTGGGGAATATCTTACTTTGCAACATCTCCTATTAATGATGCAATTGCATTTTTTGGATGGTTATTTTTAATAGCTGGTACATCTTGGTATACTACCGATGACCCTTTAAGGGTGCCTGGTACTTTTATGCCTGTTGGTGCAGTCATCACTGGATTCTTAGTGAGTGTTTTTGCATTTGGGCAACAAGATAATAATGGCATTACCCCGAATACAATCGTTTTATGGCCGACAATTTCGGCCTTAATCACCGCCGTACCGGAATTTTTTGAAGGAAGCGGTACAGATGCTAAAGCTCAAATTCCTAAACCAGAAGACCGCCAAAGAATAATTGTATTGGTAGCTAGCTGTATGGTGCTAAGTTGCTGGCTGCAATTCTATTTTGTTGTCAATAACTGGGTAGAACAATATCCTAGTTTGTTGTCTGATAATTTTAAAAAAAGTGCGTTTGTAGTGAAAACAGAAATTCCTACAAAAATTCCCCCTAACGGTGCTTTAATTCTCAGAGAAATTAGACCAAGGCTAGAAAACCAAATTGATAAACAGCCTTGGGCACAAGTGGAAAAATGGTTACAAAATGCTAATGCTAATCTCAGTAATTTAGCCGAGCAAGCAATCCAAGACAAACGTCTCAGAGAAAAAGATGAGAAGTTTTTATGGCGTATTGAACCACGAATTTCTAATCCCAACCCTCGCAAGAAAGACGAATATATATTAGATATTCTCAGTATTTGGACTGGCCCTAGTTCTGATAGACGTGGGTATTATCTCAAGCAGTCATGTCAAATTCGACCAATTGCAGATACTACAAGCAGAGCTACTAATCAAAGAACGGATGAAAAAGCAATCATCGCAGAAGTTGAGTGTGGCAGGGTTAGTGCTCCAATTATGGGATTACCACCAGCGAAAAGATAAGGGACTGACAACTAAAAAATATACCATCACTTTCTTGGCAGTCCCGATGAAACAATTTTCATAGCCAAGTATGAAAGTCGAGGGGGGATTTTTACTCAGCACTCAGCACTCAGCACTCAGCACTTTCAAGTCAGAGGGGCAGGGAGAAAAAGAAAAATATTATCTGAGTAAATTGGATAATTTATTTTCTAAAAATCTCTAAATTAATTCAAACTATATTTCTAAAATGCATCATTCATTAGATATGCTGAATTTCAGTAGAATTTTTGTGATCGCGAAGAATGTATTTCAGGAAGTAATTCGCGATCGCATCTTATATATTATTGGTGTGTATCTCCTGATACTCGCTGCTGCTATTCGCTTACTACCTGAAGTTGCTGCTAATACCGATGGCAAAATGTTTTTGGACTTTGGTATTGCGGCTATGAGTGTCATTGCCTTAATTGTGGCTGTGTTTGTTGGCACTGGACTAGTTAACAAAGAAATAGAAAAGCGTACTGTTTTGATGTTAATTGCCAAACCCATTAGTCGCAGTGAATTTATCACTGGTAAATACTTGGGTTTATCGGCTGTCCTAGCACTACTCATTGCCATCATGACTGGCATTTATCTAATATTTTTACAAGTTGGACATATTCATCATTCAGCAAATAGTATTTTAATTGCCGCAGTTTTTTTGTTTTTGCAGACATCTTTAATTGCTGCTGTGGCTATCAGTTTAGGCGTATTTACGAGTTCTTTGTTAGCGATAATTTTGACCTTAGCTGTATATTTATTGGGTAACATTACTCAGGATTTATTAAAATTTGGGAAACTTAGCAATAACCCAGGTATTCAACAACTTACTCAAGCTTTGTATTTGATATTGCCAGATTTATCGCGCTTAGATTTAAAGAATTATGCTGTTTATGGTTTGCAAGCACTACCAGAACCAACTGCGCTGATTGGTAATGCAGCCTACGGCTTAATTTATAGTTCGATGTTGTTAGCGATCGCAATCTTAGTCTTCTCACGCCGAGAATTTTAATGATCGTAGGATGCGTTAGCTTGAGCGTAACGCATCCTACGTGGTCATAATATTTAAGCAACAAATATGATTTGTGGCTCCTGAATTGAGCCATCAGGCATGATAGCATCCACGAGCTTGGTATAAGTTAAAATACTTCCCCAAAGCTTGGCTTCAGTTAAGTTAGCCTCCGTGAGATTTGCCCATGTCAAATCTGCACCAATTAAATTAGCTTCAGTTAAATTAGCTTCTAATAATTTTGCGCCACATAGCTTTGCTCCTGCGAGATTTGTTCGCACTAAGTTTGCTTCAATTAACGATGCTTCAATTAATGTGGCTTCAGTCAGATCGGCTTCACTTAAATCAGCCTGACATAAAGAAGCCTGCATCAGATTTGCCTCACGCAGGTTAGCACCTGTGAGAATAGAACCGCACAAATTTGCACCACGCAAATCTGCTCCTAAAAAATTAACACCACTCAAATCAACTGCTCTCAGGTCGATTCCGCTCAAGTCACATCCGCTGAAATCCCTACTTTGACTCAAAATGAAGTCCTGTTTGTCAGCATAATTTCTCATGGTATTACCTCAGGGTGTAAATTATGGCAACAATCTATTGTGAAAGTTACTGTATATCGAGCGTACACCCCAAAAGTGAATAAGCAGAGTAGTAAATCAGTAATAATTTCAGAAAAGTTCAGTCATAAGCGTAAAATGAACCTTTTCAGGTACTTTTTGGCTAAAAAATGCTGACATAAGTCAGGGAAATTTGATATATAAGCAAAGGTCATATTTTAAAGTACGGAATTCTCTCACCTACCTATCAGCAATAAAAAAACCTCGGCGAAACTAACCGAGGTTGATGGGAGAAGTTCAAATGACGATGAGATACAAAAATAAAATTTTTAGAATATTAGCTAACGCTGAGACCAACTACAACTAAAGTTGTGACTATCAAAGTAGCAAAAGCAGCCTGTATAACATATTTGCGTTGCTCCCAAATTGCAGGGTATTCAGCGTAATACATTTGGGGTTCAGTTGCATAGTTGTTGAGAACGCCGTCTTCGTTAATGGTGGTATACATAGTTGTTTTTCTTTGGTTTGTTACTTTATGTAAACAAATTTAACAATATTGTTACGAAAAGTCAAGTGGACTTGACAAATATTAGTGGATAGCATTAATAAGGCAGGCTTATGTGATGGGGTTAAGATGAAAAGAGGACTTCTGTAAATAGTTGAACTCCGTGAACGAGGCTTTTTGCTCCGTGAACGAGGCTTTTAACTCCGTGAATGAGGCTTTTTGCTCCACGAACGAGGCTTTTTGCTCCGCGAACGAGGCTTTTTGCTCCGTGAACGAGGCTTTTTGCTCCGTGAATGAGGCTTTTTGCTCGATGAACGAGGCTTTTTGCTCCGCGAATGAAGAGTTGAGCTTTATTCTTGAGACAGGTATTCCGAAAGCAGATGAAAAAAACCAAATTTTCGCCCTTGACTGCGGTCATGTTAATGGCGCTAACTCTCAGCAGTTGCAGCACAGTTACTACTAGCAACTATGAAGCCACAGCACTGACGACTTATACTTGGCGCGTGAAATATATCGATGAGCCATCACCAGAATTTGAAAACTTTGCCACTACATCTTTACTCAATCGCAATGGTATAAAGCCAGAAGGTGCGGTAACTGGCCCTGATGACAAGGGTTTATGGTGGCCTGCGCTACCACCTCGTCCTTCTGTTAGCGAGGTAGAACAGCGTAAAAAACCTCAACAAAATGTAAGTCAGCCAGAATTATTAAAAACTGTAGAGTACAAGATTAGCTATCAAGTGGGTTCCGAACAGAAGATATTCCCCACAAACTATGATGTTTACCGAGAGGTAGCAAAGTCTTATCCAGGGCGCATTCCCTTAGCATTTACATTGGGAGTGAACGAAGACACAGTGGAGAAAGCAGAACAGGCGGATTGAAAGGTTTAGGGGAAAGGGGAAGGGGGAAGGGAGAAAGGGGAAGGGGGAAAGGGGAAGGGGGAAGGGTAATTTAATTTGTGAACTTTGCTGAAAGTATAAATCTTTCTCAAGTAATAAATATTCTCTACCGAATGATAGATAATCTTCATAGCGTTGGGTGTAAATAACACCTAGCGCTGCTTCTTGATTAATATTTTTACGGGAGAATCCAGACGATTGTCGCAAGGAGTTTGAGAAGATATGACGGTTCAGACGGTGGATTTAACCAACTGCGATCGCGAACCGATTCACATTCCGGGATTGATTCAGCCGCATGGGGTGCTGCTGGTTATTAATCTCTCCAATTTAGAGATTGTTCAGGTGAGCAATAATACAGAGCAATTACTTGGCCGCCAACCCCAAGATTTGTTAGGTCAGCCGCTATCACAATTATTTGATGCTAAACAACTTCATACTATCGAACAATGTTTAAATGGCGACTTTGAAAGTCTCAATCCACTTAACCTCTCTTTAAAGCGTCAAAATAAATCTCTGCGATTTGATGGGATTGTGCATCAGTTAGATGGAGTGGCACTGTTGGAATTAGAACCAAAAAAGTTGAAAGGCAAAAGAGACTTTTTTGATTTTTATCAGCAGGTAAAAGGAACAATTACCAAAATCCAGAAAGCTTCCACAATGGAACAGATGTGTCAAGTGGTAGTCAGTGAAGTGCGAAAAATTACTGGATTTGAGCGCGTCATGGTTTACCGATTTGATGAAGATGAAACTGGAATTGTGATTGCTGAGGATACAAACCAGGAGCCACCCTATCTAAATTTACGTTACCCACCCAGTGATATTCCCAAACAAGCGCGACAACTCTACACTCTCAACTGGCTCAGAATTATTCCTAATGCTAATTACCAGCCTGTAGAGTTAATCCCAGCAACCAATCCCCTAACTAACCAAACGCTAGATCTCAGCCTCTCGGTTTTACGCAGCGTTTCACCAATTCATTTGGAATATCTGCAAAACATGGGCGTAGTTGCTTCTATGTCCATATCCCTAGTGCAAGACCAAAAACTCTGGGGATTGATTGCTTGTCATGATTCTTCAACTAAGTATATTCCTTATAACCTACGTGCAGCTTGCGAGTTTATTGGACAGGTGATGTCGTTAGAACTGGCAAATAAAGAAGCCAGTGTTGATCAAGAATACAAGATATATTTGAAGTCTTTACAAACTCAATTTGTGGAATCTCTATCGCAAGCCGAGTATTTTTTGGATGGGATTGCACAAATGAACTCCAAATTGCTGGATCTGGTAAGTGCAACCGGAGCAGTGATTTGCAGCAAAGATAATTGTATTGTTATTGGTGAAACTCCCGAGGAAACAGAAATCCATACTCTATTGGATTGGATTAAACCGCAGCTACAACACAATTTGTTTCACACGCGATCGCTTGCTCAAATTTATCCAGCAGCCGAATCTTTTCAAGCTGTTGCTAGTGGCGTTTTAGCCTTAGAAATTTCAAAAATTCACAGTAATTATATTCTCTGGTTTCGTCCAGAGGTAATTCAAACTGTGAATTGGGGCGGTAATCCTCATAAACCTGTAGAGGTTGAAGAAGATGGCAGTTTGCGGTTATCGCCGCGCAAATCTTTTGCTTTGTGGCAAGAAACAGTGAGAGGTTGCGCTTTACCTTGGAAAGCTTGCGAAATTGATGCTGTTGCCGAATTAAGCAGCTTAATTGTGGGTATAGTGCTGCGACAAGCAGATGAACTCGCATCAATGAACATTGAACTTCAGCGCAGTAACGAAGAATTAGATTCTTTTGCTTATGTTGCTTCCCACGACCTCAAGGAACCATTACGCGGCATTCACAACTACGCTAACTTCTTAATGGAAGATTATGCCGAGACTCTGAACGAAGATGGTGTTGCCAAACTGCAAACCCTAGTCAAGCTTACCCAGCGCATGGAAGATTTAATTAATTCCCTACTGCACTTCTCACGCTTGGGACGAGCCGAATTGGTTTGGCAAAAGGTGAATTTAAACGATCTGGTGCAGCAAGCGATCGCCACTCTCACTATATCTCGACCCCAAAACCAAGTTGATTTTCGCATTCCCCAACCCCTACCCACAATTGAATGCGATCGCGCTCAGGCAAATGAACTATTTACTAACCTCATCAGCAACGCTATTAAATACAACGACAAACCACAAAAATGGGTAGAAATCGGGTTTGTCCAAGGGACTAGAGAACAGGCAACTAACTTTTATACATTCCATGTACGTGATAACGGCATTGGCATTCCTCCAGAACACCAAGAAAAGATTTTTCAGATTTTCCGACGGTTACATGGACGAGATGAATATGGCGGCGGTAATGGAGCAGGGTTAACAATTGCCCGCAAAATTGTAGAACGGCTCGGCGGTAAAATTTGGGTAGAATCCACGCCTAATGAAGGTAGTACCTTTTACTTTACTTTAGGAGCAGAGGCAATTCTATGATCGAAGCTTCCCAGGTTGCTGCTAGGCAAACTCCCTTAATGCTGATTGTCGAAGACAGCAATGAAGACTTTGAAACCATAGACCGATTGATCAAGCGTTCCCGATTCTTCGTACCAATTCATCGCTGTATTAATGGCGATCAAGCATTGGCATTTCTTTATCGCACTGGTAAGTACACCAACCCTGAAACTGCCCCTCGTCCAGGCATGATTTTATTAGACCTCAACCTACCGGGAACCGATGGACGGGAAGTATTGCATCGAATTAAACAGGATGGTAATTTGAAAACTATTCCTGTCGTTGTATTCACTACATCCAATAATCCCAAAGATATTGAGGATTGTTACAAATATGGCGTTAATAGCTACATTGTCAAGCCGATTAACTTTGCCAAATTAAAGCTTGATGTGCAAATGCTCGTAGATTATTGGCTTGACTTGACCACTCTGCCTGATTACCCCAAAACTTCCTCATGAGCCAGCAACAGTGCACTGTCTTAATTGTTGATGATTCCCCAGAAGACAGAGAATTTTACCGACGGTGTTTGCAAACAGACAAAGATTACTCCTACAGCATCCTAGAAGCAACTTTAGGACAGGAAGGTTTAGAGATCTGGCAACAACACCAACCAGATGCAGTGTTAGTAGACTACCGCTTGCCAGATCTCGATGGATTAGAATTTATTGCCAGATTACCATCCTCAACTCAAGATCTGTGCTTACCTGTAATTGTTGTGACTGGGCAGGGTAGTGAAGCGATCGCAGTGCAAGCAATGAAAGCAGGGGCACAAGACTATTTAGTCAAAGAACAGATCGCCCCACAAAGGCTACAATTGGCACTCAAATCAGCGATCGCCAAAGTACAATTACACAACGAACTGCAACAGAGGATTGAGAGAGAACGGTTAGTTGCAGAAATTACGCAAAAAATCCATCAAACTTTGGATTTAGAGGAAATTTTAGAAACCACAGTCACCCAAGTCCAGCAGTTTCTTAACAGCGATCGCGTCCTGATTTTTCGCTTACAGCCAGATGGCACGGGAACTGTCACTACAGAATCGGTAGGAGAAGGCTGGACTCCCCTGCTATCCACCTCTCACTACGATCCTTGCTTAAACGAGAACTATATTGCACCCTTTTGCCAAGGATTAGTAACTGTCAAAGCAGATATCTATGATGGCAGCATTGATCCTTGCCATGTTGAACTACTGGCGAAGTTAGAAGTACGAGCCAACCTAGTTGTACCTATTCTGCAAGAGCAGCATTTATGGGGGATGTTAATAGTACATCAATGCCAAGCACCGCGACAGTGGCAGCCCATAGAGATTGATTTGCTCAAACAATTGGCAACTAATTTAGGTATTGCCCTGCGACAAGCAGAGTTATATCAGCAAGCACAGCATGAAATTGCTGAGCGGAGGCGCGCCGAAGCCTTATTAAAACAGGCAAACGAATCTCTAGAGCAAAGAGTTACCGAGCGCACTTTGGCATTAGAAACTGTCAATTTTCAATTGCAACAGGAACTATTGCAGAGAGAGCGCACCCAGAAAATTCTAGAAGAACAGGCACAGCTTTTAGATCTAGCCCATGACACCATCATCACCCGCACTCTGGATGGCACAATTACCTTCTGGAACAAAGGTGCAGAAGGAATGTATGGCTGGAGCGCAACTGAAGTATACGGGCAGATATCCCATGAGCTGCTGCAAACTCAATTTCCCAAATCCTTTGCTGAGGTGGAAGCAGAATTGTTAAGTCGGGGTTACTGGGAAGGGGAACTGATTAATATACGGCGTGATGGCACACCCATCATTGTTGCTAGTCGCTGGGTATTGCAGCGCGATCAAGAAGGTAACCCCATCAAAATATTAGAAATCAACAATGATATTACCGAGCGTAAACGTGCCGAAGAACAGCTGCGCCGCAGCAGTGAGCGCATCAGTTTAGCCAATGCCGAATTAGCCAGAGCAGCTCGTCTTAAAGACGAATTTTTGGCAAATATGAGTCATGAGTTGCGAACGCCATTGAACTCAATTTTGGGAATGTCAGAATTACTTTTAGAAGAGGTATTTGGTAGCTTAACCGAGCGACAACGCCAGTTTTTACAGACAGTAGAAAAGAGTGGCGAACACTTACTAGAGTTAATTAACGATATTTTAGACCTCTCCAAAATTGAATCGGGCAAGATGGAGCTGCAACTAGCTTCTATATCAATTCCCCCACTTTGTGAATCCAGTCTGAATTTTGTTAAGCAGCAGGCGCGACAAAAACAAATTCAACTTAACTGCCAAATTGACGACAATGTTACAGAAATTCAAGCCGATGAACGCCGCTTGCTACAGGTGTTAGTCAATTTACTAGCAAATGCTGTGAAATTCACCCCCGAAGGTGGTAGCATCAGGCTGGATGTGAGAATGAACTTGTCCGAACAAACTGTGGAATTTCGGGTAATTGATACCGGAATTGGTATTGCTGCGGCAGATATGAGTAAGTTGTTTCAGCCATTTGTGCAGTTAGATAGTTCCCTATCCAGGCGCTACCCAGGTACAGGATTGGGATTATCCTTAGTACGGCGCATTGTCGATCTACACGGCGGTAGTATCCGAGTTGAAAGTGAGTTAGGGCTAGGAAGTTGCTTTAGCGTGATCTTACCTTGGCATCCCTTGCAAGAGTATGATGACTTACCTTTAGTGGCTCAAACAGCACTAAAAGATGTTGTGATGCAACAAGCCTTAGTAGTAGAAGATTCTACTGCTGCTGCTAGTCAAATTAAACATTACCTAGCTGAAATAGGAGCAACTAGCGTCATTCATCCAGTCGGGCAAGGCGCATTGCAAGTTGCCTTACGAGTCAAGCCAGATTTGATAGTTCTGGATCTACTGCTGCCTGATTGTTCGGGATGGGAAGTATTAACCAAGTTAAAAACCCATTCTGAGACTTATCATATACCCGTGATTGTGATTTCTGTAGTCGATAAGCGATCGCGCAGTTTAGAGTTAGGCGCTGCCGAACACATTTTAAAACCCCTCTCACGACAAAAGTTTTATCAGGTATTAAGGCAGATTTTTACCAATGTGCAACAGCCAAACTTACAAACTGCTCTCGTAATTGCAGCTATGGAATCATCACAAAAACCCAGAATTCTGTTAGCCGAAGACAATGAAGCTAATATTGCCACAATCATGAGTTACCTGGAAGCACACAACTTTCAGATTATTTTGGCGCGCAATGGACGAGAAGCCGTGCAAATGGCAAAACAGCATCAGCCCAATCTGATTTTAATGGACATCCAAATGCCAGATATGGATGGATTAGAAGCAACTCGTCAAATCCGTGCTGACATTCAAAATCAAGCCGTTCCCATCATCGCACTGACAGCTTTAGCCATGCCAGGTGATGAACAACGCTGTTTAGATGCAGGTGCTACAGCATATTTACCCAAACCTGTGAAACTGAGAAATTTATTAGATTTGATTAATCAGCATTTATCGCAGAAAAATAACTGAATGGGCATTGGGCATTGGGCATTGGGTAATTGGTATTTGGTAAGAGGGATTTTTACCCTGCTTCCTCATCCCCCTCATCCCCCTCATCTCCCTCATCCCCCTCATCCCCCTCATCCCCTCATCCCCCTTCCCTTGCCTAAACCAGATTGGGGTTGATTAATCAAAGGAGATGGGCGAGGTGAAACTGGATTACGCAACAGCAGTATAGGAATACTGAGAAGCCCAAAAATCATTACTGCTACAGTAATCACCCAGACTGACAGACGGTTAGGTTGATAATCACCTCGTTCAATTTGCCAGAAAACCTGATTGTATTGCCATGCAGCTAAAGCGAGCATCACAATCCCAAAAATTACTAATACAATCCCTAAATTTTCCGAATTGAATAAGGGATGTACATCAGGTTTCCTTTGTGTTATTGCTGCATCCAGCTGATGTAGAAATAAACCAAATCTAGCGATCGCAAACCCAAACCCAATTAGTGCAATAGAAGTACGCAGCCAAGCTAAAAAAGTGCGTTCGTTTGCTTGATGCTCTCGTTGACGGTCTATTTTTGGTATTTTATTCATCCGTGTTCCACATCAAAAATTGTAGAGACGCAATTGATCGCGTCTGTCAAGTGGCGTTCAGTGGTGAAAATATTTCCCCGTTGTCTTCCTTGCCTACTTTTAGCCTTTCCGCGCAGCAAAACACATCTACTGACAGAGACGTTTAGCTATATCATGCAATCATCATAAAATTAGATCAAAATTTCATAAATAATCAATTTAGGGGGCTACTATGTCTCGTCTAACACAAATTCTCCAGAACTTGTACCTTCGTGTTGAAGGTTTTCTTTCCGTCATTTGGAATAAATTTGCCAATGTCATCAAAGGTTTCTTTGGTTTTTTTGCCAAACTCTTCGGATTAACTGAGTCTGGTTACTTTTTAGACTCTGATGCAGCACAAACTACAAAGCGGGCTGAAACTCAACAACAAATAGAAACTAAGCAAAATACTCCAGTGGAAACTCCCATCAACCGCCGCCGTTCTAATGCCAAAATGGATTACTACCTAAACATGGCTCGTGATATTAAAAAGGGTTAATGGCAAGTTTTCACCAAAACCGTTGGGCGATTTAATAACACAATCTGTAATTAATTCCAATTCAAAAAACCTTTGTAATATATAGCAATCCTACAATGAGTTTTGAAATTACTCTTTAAAGCAGGAAATCAGGAAAATGTAGTTTTTTTTCACAAATCAAATAGGAATGCTATATCAATAATCTGTAGGGACGCAAAGCTTTGCGTCCCTATTCATGTATATTCACAAGTAGAGTGATTTAGCCCAAAGCTAATACCAATTTTAAAAAAGAATGCGACAGATTGTAGGGGCAAGGCAATGCCTTGCCCTCTAGAATATATTGATGTGTCGCAAACATTATTTGAATTCGTATAAGTAGGTAGGCACAATTAAACCGAACTACGTAAACTTATATAAAGCAGCAGAAACGCTTTGAATATAAGCTTTTAAGCGATTTACATTTCTTAATTTAGTTGTGTTTTTTAACGCCCACCTACTTAACTCACCAACCGAGATTTTCATTATTCAATGACTAATTGAATTTGAATTTATACAGCATAGCTTACCAACTTGCAATCTACTGGAAATGCAAATTTATTCTCAATAAATTTAACTATAAAACAATACGGTTCAGTTAGCGTTAAAAGCCTTATTTGGCGTAGGTTGGGTTGAACGGAGTGAAACCCAACAAAGTCGTGAAAATTTTGGGTTTCGTCCCTCAACCCAACCTACAATGATTCTTAACTGAACCGTATTGAACTATAAATTATTCGGTATCGTCTTAAACTTCTGGGGCGAACCTAAAGAATAATCCTCTAATTTAAAATCAGCAAAAGGCTTCTTCTCTAATCTATTTCTCAAAGCTTCATCCAGAATTACACCCTCTGATTTCTGCTTCACGCCAATAATAATAATACTTCTTTGATATGCAGTTGAATCTTGATTTGCCTGACAATCACTCCGCTGAAATTGTCCCAAATTTAATAAGCGATAATTTTTGACAGTACCACTAAATAATTTTTTCGCTAAAAGTTGGATTTGTTTAGAACGTTCTAAAGCCCTACTTTGTTCAGTTGCAACATCACCCTCGCAAGAAGCTGTACCTACAGAGATAATCTCAGTAGGATTTTCCATTATCCTCTGTATACCTTCTTGTTCTAAATTTAACTTTAAAACTTCTAAGCTGATAATATTATCGTTATTTTTAATTTGAAAATTACTGCCTAATAGCCACTTATATTCTACTGATAAAACTGCAATATTAAATTCGGCTACTCTCCCTTGGCTATCCTTCCCTTCCACATAAGGAAAGTAATCTACCTTCCCTTTTCGTTCCGGTGACTGTCCATAGTTAGGTATAAAATTCAATTTTAAATTACCGACAAATAAAGCTATTAGCCCTAACAATCCTAATGAGGCAATTAATGCGGCTATTAATGCTAATAATGGCGGTTTTTGTTTAGTTAATAAAGTTTTACTTGTAGATGAAAATGGCTGTTCAGTTTGAATATTTTGACCTAAATTTACTGTCGCAGTAGCATTTATTTGTTTTTCAATTTCTTCTAAACGCTGTAAAATTTCTTGGGCATTGGCGGGACGCTTTTCTATTTCTGGTGCCATCAGCCAATCGATTAAATTTAACAGTAAGGTTGAGATATGATTGGCACGATTGCGCCAGTGTAAAACATTATGCTGAATATCATACATATCTAAGGGATGGTATCCCGTCAATAAAAATACAAAGGTGCGTCCTAAAGCAAAAAAATCTGATTGCGGTACAGCCTCCCCATGCATTTGTTCTGGGGCGCTATAACCAGATGACATAATGGCATTTACTCCAGTTAAAGACTTTGCTAATTCTTTAGCTGTGCCAAAATCAATTAGAAATAAATCTCCGCCATCTTCCTGAGTCTGGTTATCTGGAGAAGTACGAATCATAATATTACATGGCTTAATATCTCGATGCAGATATTGCTTACCGTGTAATACCACTAAAATCTCTAGTAACTGTTTCAACCAAGCTATAGCTTGTGTTTGAGATATGGGGACATTATCATGCTGCTTGAGCCATTGCTCTAAATTAATGCCATTAATTTTTTCCATTACCAAGCAATGTAACAGCAACTCATCTCTGGTTTTATATTGGAAGTATCCATCAACTTTGGGTATACCAGGATGATCCAACTGTCCCAAAACAGCTACTTCTTGCTGGAATAATTCTACTACCTTAGGATCGGCAGCAAGATTTGCTTCCAGTACTTTGAGGATTTTTGGTGTGTCTTTTTCGTATGCTTCATAGACCTTACTAAAGCCAGAGTTATCGCATATCAGCCGCATTACCCGATAGCGTCCCAGCAACTCTAACTGGGAACCACAATTCTGGCAAAAGCGATGTTCCTCCTGGTCTAATTGATTAGCTTGAGTACAAGCGGGGTTAATACAAAGGCTCATGACTGGCTAGTAGGTAATATGATTAAGGGTGAAGGATGAAGGATAAAGTATGAAAAAGCAAAAAATTGCACTAAATACTATAAGAGATAGCATTTTTTAGTCCAAATTTAGTTTGTGTTAAAGGGTTTATATTGTCCCTCAACTTCTTTATCTTTTACCTTGAATTTACAAGTCTTGCATTGGCACTTATACATACTATTACCCTCATCTTTCATCCTTCATTGGTGCTGTTTTAAAAACGCTTCTACAGTCCGGTTAAATTCTTCTGGTTTTGTCAAGAATGGCCAATGATTACCAGGAACTTGGCAGAGGCTTAAGTTTTTTAGATAGGTTTTGTAGGGTTTAAGTTGCCATTCTTGGCGGTTTACGCCTTTTTGTGGTTGTACAAACAGAGTTGGTAGATAAACTGGTTCTGTTAACCCAGGTACTCGCATGACATCTTCAAAAATGCCATCGCGGGCAGCTATAGTAAATTTGCTACCCCAACTACCATCAGGTTTTTGTTCAACTCCGGCTTGAAAAACCTGCTGATGTAAAGTAGTCCAGCCTTGATACTGGCTTAATTGCTGCGCTTGCTTTTCAGCTTCCTCATAACTTACGAAGGGGCCCATGCTTTTGAGAAAAGGTAACACGCGGTACAACAGCGGAAATGTCAACTTGAAGAAGTTGGGCATTTTCCAAATAAAAATCGGATCTACCAGAATCATGCTGCGTAAACGTTCTGGATGCTTTCTGGCCCAAATTGCAGCTAGCTTACCTGTCCACGAATGACTAACAATATGGGCACTAGACCATCCTAAATGATCCATGAGTGCTTCCAAATCCGCGATCGCACTCTCAAAAGAGTAATCTAATACGGATTCTGGCTTGCTGCTTTCGCCATGACCGCGCATATCTGGCGCAACTATATGATAATCTGCTGCCAGATAATCCCCTAAGCTAGACCACACAAGGGCATGGTCACCTAAGCCGTGTAACAGTAGTAAGGGGACTTCACCTTGCTGCCACTCTAAGTAAGACAGTTGCAAGTCTGGCTTGGATAAGGTTTGACGTACAGGCATCATTACATATCTACCCATAGATAGAGCTTCGCGCTTATATGTTATCGCGAAAAGAAAAATGCCTGCACTTTTAGGCAAACAAGCTTCTCTGTTTGCCTTATTTGCGTATAAATAACCATAAGTTTGATATTTTTCAATTAAGTTAAGATTTGTGTCAATAAATCCTCAATTCTGGCTATATGAATTTATATTTTCAATTTGTGCAGTATCAAATGATCAATTTTTGTTTAATTTAACGAGATAAAATGGCAGGCAAAAGCGGTTATTTTAGATATGCGTTACAAAGTCAAGTTAAATAAAACTCATATAGGATATGCTATTTGGTGTCCTGCGTTACCAGGATGTTGGACTTTGGGAGAAACTGAAGAAGAGGCTTTAGAAAATATCAAACACGCAATCAAAGCCTATTTAGAAACTATGGATGAAGTAAATCAAAATGCAGAATTACGTTATGTAGAGGTGCGATGATTGCTAATTGCTGCATAGCTGCTTGACTAAAATTGTCTGCTTCTTGAATATTGACCTTAACTCTTGACTCTTCACTCTTGAGTTTTATTACTTAAATCGGCGTAATCCAATAAGTAATTCCCCTCACTACTTGTTTCTTAAATCCAAACACAGGTAATTCAGCTTCAGTTAAACCTAAATAAGTCCAATGGGGAATATCGTTTTCTACTGTTTGAAACCAGCCATTTTGATTTAAAGCTTGTCTTTGCTTAGGATTAGAAACACGTAAATCTATAGCTAATCCCCACAGATGTTGTGACGATCCTGGCGGTGCAACTACTCCCAAAATAGCAGTTTCTTTACCTTGGCGAACCTTATCTAAAGTTCTACTGTTAGCATATTTGTTCCAAAATCTTAAATTGGTGGTAAAGGTGCGAGTACAATCACCACCACCATAGCCTGATTTTAAAGGAATATTTTGTAAGGCTCTTGCTTGATTAAAAGCTAATCCTGCTGATTGTTGTAAATAGCAATCTTTCGTACCATTAACTTTCACCATTTCTAGAGTAGATTGAAATTCTTTGGTTTCTTGCTCATTAGCAAACAGAACCTTTGGCGGTAATTTGGTTTCTACTTTTTGATTAATAAATGGTGCGCCATATTTACGCAGCAATATATATTCAAAAGTTCCAGGTTGGGGAATTGTCGGTAATTTAATAGCTATTGTAGTTAAAAAACGCTGTTGCTCATTGAGTTGGGGGTCAGGAGTAAAAGGCGTAATGGGATTTTCTGAGGTTGTGGGATCTGGTGTAATACATGGTGTGGAAATACTATTTAAGCAACTGTTGAACTGTGCGGTATTAATCACTGTTTGGTGATGCACAATTCCATTACTCGCGGCTAAAATAAAAGTCAAAGAAAAAATAATTATGTATAAGGCTAATCTTTGTAATATTGGTTGCATATTTTAGTCTTAGTTAAGTATAAAAAGTAAACATAAAATTCTACTTATTATATATAATTAAGCTTTTTATTCAAAAAAAAGCAATAAATAGCTCATTAAATAAGATTGGGAATAATTCAAGAATAAGTTGCTATATATTCATAAAATATAAGAAAAAATTGACATTTTCTTTCTGCGTCTCTCCATCTGGGTGTGATATTTATAAAAATCTCCATTCACAATAATAAATCAGCATTAGTTAAGTAGTTAGTATAATTCCAAAATAGATTTTTGACGGCTGAATTGTTTAACTGTTGGCAATTCCTAGCACATCCATGAAATTACGGTATCAGTTAAAATTGAACATAACTCTCAGTTTGTTGACCTTGTAAGTATGACCATGCACAATTCCATTGAATTTCAAGACGCTTTTGATGTTATTGTCGTCGGTGCAGGTCACGCCGGTTGTGAAGCAGCCCTTGCTACTGCCCGTCTCGGTTGTCGCACTCTGCTGTTGACGCTGAATTTAGATAAAATTGCTTGGCAACCATGCAACCCCGCAGTAGGCGGCCCGGCTAAATCTCAATTAACCCATGAAGTTGATGCTTTGGGTGGGGAAATTGGGAAAATGGCAGATCGGACTTATTTGCAAAAACGGATTCTCAACTCTTCACGAGGCCCGGCTGTATGGGCTTTACGCGCCCAAACGGATAAGCGAGAATACGCAGCCGTAATGAAAGCAATTGTCGAGAATCAAGAGAACTTAATCATCCGCGAAGGGATGGCTACAGACTTAGTGTTAGGCGCTAATGATGAAGTAATTGGCGTTGAAACTTACTTTGGTGTAGTGTTCCAATGTAAAGCTGTGATATTGACTACTGGTACTTTCTTAGGTGGTCGGATTTGGGTTGGTAACAAATCGATGGCGGCGGGACGTGCTGGGGAATTTGCGGCTGAGGGCTTAACACAAACTTTAAATAGGCTGGGATTTGAAACTGGCAGGCTCAAGACTGGTACGCCAGCAAGGGTAGACAAGCGATCGGTAGACTACAGTAAAATGACTCTCCAGCCTGGAGATGAAGAGGTGCGCTGGTTTAGCTTTGACCCAGAAGTTTGGGTAGAAAGGGAACAAATGCCTTGTTATATTACCCGCACCACACCAGAAACTCATCGCTTAATTCAAGAGAATTTGCACCTATCGCCTGTTTATGGTGGTTGGGTAGAAGCCAAGGGCCCCCGCTATTGTCCCAGTATTGAAGATAAAATAGTGCGCTTTGCTGATAAGGAAAGCCATCAAATATTTATTGAACCTGAAGGTAGAGACATTCCCGAACTATATATTCAGGGGTTTTCTACAGGGTTACCAGAAAATCTGCAAATCCAAATGCTGCGGAGTCTCCCCGGTTTAGAAAAATGTGTGATGCTGCGTCCGGCTTATGCGGTGGAATACGACTATTTACCTGCAACGCAGTGTTATCCCACATTAATGACGAAGAAAATTGAGGGGCTGTTTTGTGCTGGACAGATTAACGGTACTACAGGTTATGAAGAAGCCGCAGCCCAAGGCTTTGTTGCAGGTGTGAACGCAGCCAGATTTGCACGCGATCGCGAAATGATTATCTTCCCCCGTGAGCAAAGTTACATAGGTACTTTAGTAGATGACCTGTGTACCAAAGATTTGCGTGAGCCTTACCGTATGCTTACTAGTCGCTCAGAGTACCGTTTAATACTACGCTCTGATAACGCCGACCAGCGATTAACACCCTTGGGTAGAGAAATTGGCTTAATAGATGATCGCCGTTGGGATATGTTTACCCGCAAACAAGCCCAAATCATTGCCGAAAAAGAACGGTTACACGCCACCCGCGTCAAAGAACATGATGAAATTGGCAAAGCGATCGCAGCTGATACCCAACAAGCAATTAAAGGCTCAATCACTCTTGCTGACTTACTCCGTCGTCCAGGATTTCATTACACCAAGCTGGAACAGTATGGACTAGGTAACACCGAACTCAACCAATTTGAGAAAGAAGGCGCAGAAATTGACATTAAATATGCTGGCTACCTGGCGCGACAACAAAATCAGATTGACCAAATTGCCCGTCAAGCGCACCGCCAACTGCCTGCTGATTTAGATTATTCAACAATTGATACACTTTCTAAAGAAGCGCGAGAAAAGTTAAGTAAAGTAAAACCGCTTACTATCGGTCAAGCCGCACGGATTGGAGGGGTGAACCCAGCAGATATTAATGCTTTATTAATATATCTAGAATTACGCAAAACAAAGAGCCAGTCAGAGTTTCCAGCATTGGCTTCAAAAAAACTTCATGAAGCTTGAGTATAGTAGTAGGGAAGAGATTGGTATGATAGATGACATGAATTAAGAACTGGCATCATCAGCAGTCTCTAGATTGTCAGTTGAATTTAATACCAGCAAGCAATCAGCCTGTCTATGATTAGGCAGGAGGTTGGATGTTTAACCAAAAATCTCTATCCCCAGGCAGTCAGGGCGGTTTGTACCCGTCCTAGCAGCTACCATCACAAAGCCTATGTTAAAAGAAGCCAGCACCCGTTTCATTATTCCGGAAGCGTCAGATGAGTTAATCTCCAACGAACCTTGGACGATTGAAGTTTATGCTGATGGCTTGATGGATGAACTATTTGCCGATATCGACAATGTTCTGGATTATAGCGGCAGTTTTCCTACCCAAACTGTGAATGTACAATACGTTCCTGTACAGACAGTAAGAATGCCAGAGATTGTCTTACCAGATGACCTACACCAAACTATGCAGGGAGTGTCTCAACTTAGAGACAATCCAGTGCGAAAGACTGTAGTTGAAAATTCTCCCAGAAAAGCAGTTACCCGCAAAATTAAAAAAGGTAGACGACCTTTAGCCACCTTACTAATTGTCGGCACAACAATTGTTGGCGTAGCGATCGCTGGCATTCTCTATCTGCTAGACTCAAAAGTCTTTACTTTCCCAACTATCCCACATCTCGCTACCAATCTTCAGATTGCGCCCCGTGTTGTACCCCAGAAAGTAGATGTACAAGCTGAGTTAGTTGACTATATGCTAGGTGCATTGTCAGTCATTGATCAGCAAGAGAACAGAAATAATCAAAGCTACGCCACCCCAGGAATTGCTAATCCCAAACCAGCAGCCGTAGCAGTAGCTAACGATGCCAGAAATGTGGTCTTACCACAACCTCTGACGGCAAATAATACGCCACCAGTACCAGTCCGTTCGACAAACGTTGTTGAGCGCATATATATCCCCGTTTATCAAGCGCCTTCCCCAATGCGCTATACACCACCACTGTTGCCAGGTGTTCCTAAACCCATATCATCAGTAGGTAGTGCATCCCGGCTCAATCCGGTGAAAAACGCCTTGAATTCGCCCCGCAAACCAGCCAAGCCGGTGAGCGTTAATATGTATGCTGCTGCTGTGCGTCCAGATCTGAAACCTGTAGGTGTGCGAACTGCGCCACTTGTCGTCAAGCAATCATCTAATTTGCTACCAACATTACCAGTTGCTTCATTCCGCGTTGCACCACCACAATTGCCAACAGCTACAGCACCCGTATCTGCTGCATCCCAGCACCAAGTTGTAGCAACAGTTCCAGAAGTTTATGCTCCTACTCACACCTTAGAAGGAATACTAGAGTTAGGTAGCAAATCTGCGGCTTTGTTTAAAATTGACGGTGTCAGTCACCGCGTGGTTGTTGGTGAAAGCATCGGCTCTAGTGGTTGGACACTAGTAGATGTGAATAATGGTGAAGCGATCGTGCGGCGTAATGGCGAAGTGCGTTCGATTTATACAGGACAAAGGTTGTAAAACCTGTAAAACATTTATTTTTACCCTCAAATATGAGGTTAATAATTAACAAAATCTAGGGCTGGAAAATTGACCGAAACATATGACTTACCATAGGTAGGGCTAATGCCTTACCTACTTAATATTGGGCGTGTGCCACCGAACCACAAAGTAAAGAGCGACATTTGTGGTACTTATGCGTTAGCCAATAATTTGGTTACTTATATTCACCCATTTATTTTTGCCAGAATATATAGACTTTGACTTATTTGACTAATAATACAGTAAATACCCTGATTTAGATAGTAGGGGTCTAACACCTCATTAACCTCTACTAGTTAAGGAAAATCAGTATTACTCTCTAGGGTGGAGAGTGAAAAATTTGCTGTAAGGACGCTACCAAATTATTCTGCGTAAATCTGCGGTTAAAAGAATGCACCAAAGAATTGGGTGATTCAACTTTAGAAGCGAGGATGATTCAGGTTCTTCTCTCTGTGCTCTCCTAATACCAATTCTCCAAAATAAAGCTACTAATAAACAAATACAGCCTATATTCCGCAGGTCTATCAGGTTAATAGATAATATTTTCTGCAAGGAGCGCCGAGAAACTGGAGAATCCAACGTCGTTCATCGGGAATTATCCCCTAAGCTCAATGCTTACTTAAATTCAATTGGCAATGGTAATGACTAAACTTCCAATTACCCATTACCAATTACCAATTACCCATGACCAATTAACTAAAGTGCCGTGAGAATTTCCACGCCATCTTCAGTGACAGCAATGGTATGTTCAAACTGTGCTGAAAGTTTGCGATCGCGAGTGACAGCAGTCCACTTATCACTGAGAACTTCTACTTCCCAAGTACCTTCGTTAATCATTGGCTCAATAGTAAATACCATCCCTGGTCTGAGACGCTTACCTTTGCCGCGTGTACCATAGTGAGGAATATCTGGCGCAGTGTGAAACACATTACTAACACCGTGTCCCACAAAATCGCGCACCACAGAAAAGCCCTGGGCTTCTGCATACTCTTGAATGGCTGCACCAATGTCCCCAATGCGCGCAGTTGGTTTCACTTCCGCAATTCCTCGCCGCAGACATTCTTCTGTTACCTCTACCAACTTTTTCGCTTTTGGTGAAGGATTACCTACCAAGAATGTTTTCGATGTATCGCCGTGGTAGCCATCAACAATTGGTGTGACATCAATATTGATAATGTCACCATCCCGCAGAATTTGTTTAGCATTAGGAATACCGTGACAAATCACCTCATTGACGCTGGTACAAATCGATTTCGGAAAGCCTTTGTAACCCAGAGGTGCGCTTTTGGCTCCATGTGCTTGCGTCCAACGTTCGGCTTCATCATTAAGTTCTTGAGTACTTACCCCTGGCTTCACCATTGGTTCTAAATGCTGTAAAAGTTGGGCTGCTAAACGCCCCGCCTTCCGCATCTTTTCGATTTCACGTTGGGACAAAATAACAATTGTTTCGGTTCTCATAGACTTTGAATTAATGTCTTAAATATCTTTCATAAATATAGTTAAGCCTGTTTCTGCTGCTCGTCTGGCAGCTTCAGCAACTTTCAAGGTGTATAAGCTCTGTTCTGGAGTGACATATAAAGGCGTGCCATCAAAAATATGATCTAAAACCATAGTAGTGTCTTTCGCAAATAAACCCCGACGGGTACCAACTTCTATGGGTGTTGTTTCCCCGGCTTGCACAAACAATCCTTTCTCACCCTCAAAAATTAACCCACCTTGTTCCCCATGAACTTCAAACTTGCGTTCTTGTTGCCACAGAGTTTCGCCTTTGCCATAAACTACTTGCGCTAATAATCCACTAGTAAAGCACAGTTGTGCAATGCAAAAACAGGTTTGAAAATACTCAGGTTCTAATTGCCAAAAGCGTTGATGACAGTTAACGGTGAAGACTTCACCAAATAGGTCTGTGAGGCGATGTAATCTAGAAAGCGCACCCATGAACGGAAAACCGAAGAACTCATGGTTATAAGTCCACTTGCGTGGTGCTGGATGCAAGGGAGTAACCGTGCTGTAGCGAACATAAAAGATATGCCCCACTTTCTCTATGTGTTGCCTTAAAGCTTGATGCAGTCCGCCTAAAATTTCAATGTGTTCAACGTGCAGTACTTTGTTTTTAGCTTTGGCTAAAGCGATGATTTCCTGGGCTTCTACGACATCCAAAGCTAAGGGGTATTCTATAATCACGTGTTTGCCATGAGTGAGGGCAGCACGAGCGATCGCCCCATGATCTCGGTTAATGGTGGAAATAATCACCAAATCGATATCGTCTCGTTCTAGTAGCTGTTGCCAAGAACTCACAGCTTCAGCCTGGTATTGTTGCGCGAAGGCTTCCGTATTTGCTAATTCATTGCCCGCGATCGCCACTAAATGCGATCGCTCATCATGCAACAGAGCCTCACTACGAAATTTTGCCGCATACCCTGTACCAACCAGCCCTACCCGCACTTTTGCTGTTTTTAAAGATGCCTCGGAATTGTACATGACAGTTACTAGTTCTGTTTGTAGTTTTTCTGTATGGGTAAAGCCAATGCCTTTGACAAAGCCAGTACTGAGCAGTGAGTCCTGAGTACAGAAAAATTACTCAATACTCATGTAATTAATCAAGTACCCCTGAAGACGGGTTTCCCATTATAGAGGACTACTAAACCCATTCGCGTCAGCGTCTCTCAAAGAGAAGGGTAAAAGTGAATCCCAGCTGGGCGATATTGTAACTCAGCACTCTTCAAATTTATTCCGCCTAAAACGCTAATTACATACAGAGATTTTAGACGGCGCAAATAAAGATACCATATCCTGCTAGTTGGACGTAAAGCAATGTTTTGTATAAGTCCTGAGAAACCCAAGTATCTCAGCTATTCACGTCAGCTTTGGACATAACCCAGATGAAAACCTGTCTTTCCCATACCCAATTCCCAATGCCCCAAGTCCCCGCTATCGAATCATTGAGCCTTTGTGAGAGTAACGATAATTTTTTCTGATAATAGCCTTAATAAGTGCCCAAATATATAAGTAAAACTTATTAGGATTAAATAACTAAATTTCATTACTAATCGCGGACGATTTCCAGTTACATCCTTTTCTTTTTCTCGTAGTATCAGAATTGAAGCAAATTTTAAATGCGGCTAATCCCATAAGAGCAGCCGTGGGCTTTGCCTACCTTTGCTTTAGGATAACTTATACTGCCGTTTGCAAAAAGAGAGGATTACTGAAATGGCGACTTACAAAGTAACATTAATCAGCGAAGCTGAAGGCATTAACCAAACTATTGAGGTTGATGATGATACTTATATTCTAGATGCTGCTGAAGAAGCTGGTCTTGACTTGCCCTATTCTTGCCGTGCTGGTGCTTGCTCTACCTGTGCAGGTAAAATTATCTCTGGTAAAGTTGACCAATCTGACCAGTCTTTCTTAGATGACGACCAAATCGAAGGTGGATATGTTCTGACCTGTGTTGCTTATCCTGCTTCTGATTGCACCATCGAAACTCACAAAGAAGAAGAACTGTACTAAGAATTAGCCGCCTGAATCACAAATCTGTTCAAAGATTGGTTTAATACCCACATTCATCTAGTGCTGCAATCAAACGAGCAGCCTCTAGATGAATACTGGGCGGTAAAAGTTGCAGAGACGCGATTAATCGCGTCTGTACTCAACAACAGTTTTACGGTTTAATTTCATCACTCAGAAGTTTGACTTGCGTCCCAGGATAATAGAATTGCAGAATTTTCTGGTTTGACCAACCTAACTTAGCTAAATTTTGCGCGCCAGTTTGACTCAAGCCAACCCCATGTCCAAATCCTCCACCTACAAAAGCGTATCCCCACAGGTTTGGTTTTCCCTTGTTGAGGGGTTGTAAATAAAATAGCGTGCTAATAGGAGCAGCAAAAGCGCTACGTACTTCGTCTTTGTGTAAAGTGAAGACACCAATGTCTGATTTCACCGCTAAATCGAGGATGCGTCCGCTAGGAGAACGCTTGACAACAGAAATGGCTTGAACACTTTTGAGTTTACTATAGGGGCTTTTTTTCACTCGCAAAAATTTCTGCAAGTCCTTAGTAATATCTTCTATACTTGTTTCTTTGCGCCAACGAAACAGATCCCACTCGCTTTCATTAAATCCTTTTTCGAGACTAATAAATTTTTGAAAGTTATTTTCATCAGCTAAATTCTGTCTAGATAAATCCCAGATATTCCAAGAAGCATCAACTAGTGGTTTAAGATAAGGACGATCTTCGCCGTTCCAGACATCGCTAAAAGACGCAGTCACGCCACCTGTAGTAGAGGAATAGAGCGCGTCTACTAGCTGGTTTTGATAAGTTAATACCATACCTCTAGTGGCAGCGATCGCTTTATCTGTGTTGGGAGCTACGCCACTTAGCCCATAATAAACTTGACAGTGAGTATCAGCACATAATTCGTAGTCATCCACAGCAAATCTACGTAAATTTCTTAAAACATAAGTACGGGCTAGAATTGCCTGGGCTTCTAGAGATGCCCTTGGCGCATTGGTGCCGATTTCATAAGGTACAACACCCCGCAAATAAGTTTCTAATGGTACTTCGTTAACCAGAGTATACGTACCATAGGCATTAGGCTGGAAGTTCATCTGACCAGCATAAAGGTGAGCCTTCTCTGGATTTTCAGTTTTATTGACCCGAATTAAATTTTTATCGCTGCTAATTTTGACATAATTTCGGCTATAGCGGTTGCCATTGATTACCCAACTCACTAACGCAGTTTTTTGCGAAACTTTTGTATCCAGGTATGCAATATTATTCTGGTTTGAAGCTTGCAAACTCTGCAATAGCAACCTTCGCAGTAAAGGAGTGTTGTAAACATCTCGTTTCGCCCAAACTTGCCAGCGTTCCGGCTGGGCGATGTCTACCTCTATCCCCTGCTCCCGCCACTTTTTGGCGCTATCTTCAGCAGTTTCATAGGTACGGTAGGTTCCTAGAACTACTACCTCATCAACTACTGGTTGGGGTAAAGCTTGCATTGCTATTTCTAGCTTGACAGGGTTCTGGGTAACTAGAGTTTGCTCCCGATTCCCTGTCTTAAATCTCAGCTTTAAGCGATCGCCTTTACTTGGTTCTAATTGCAGCTTGGCTGTGGGTTTGTCTCCAAATCTTTGCACAATCCCAATTTTCAATACCACATCCTTGCTTTTACTCTCGGAGCTAGATGCAGCAGTTAGCCCTAATAGGCAAAATCCTATCAGTAGAGTCCGGGGAAAATGCCAGTACAGAATTTTATGATACAGCTGATTATCCCTCGCTGTGCGGCGTTGGGGCGGATTTGCTCGTTGCTTTGTAACGTATTGGTTTTGTCGCATGATTGCTCCAATGATACCATTACCAGTTTTGCCCCAAAGGTTGCAAAACGAAGTCATAACGACTATGATTTATATATAGTCACAGAAGGGAATTAGTTAGACAAACCCTTATGGTTAAAATCCAAGAAATTCCACTAAATCAGATTAAGCGGCCGTTGCCCCGGACAAACGATCCGCAGAAAGTACAAGCCTTAATGGAATCGATTGCTGCGATCGGACAACAAGAACCTATTGATGTCCTTGAAGTAGAAGGACTGTATTATGGCTTTTCAGGTTGCCATCGGTATGAAGCTTGCCAACGTCTAGGTAAAGAAACAATCTTAGCTAGAGTCCGTAAAGCTCCCCGTAGCGTTCTCAAGATGCACTTAGCATGATTCAATGTCAATGGGTAATGAAAAAAAGCAACAACGGACAACAGACAACTAATTTAATAACCGATTAGGAGAAAATTATGCCATCTAAACCAGAAACTCTAAATATTGGTATTGATGACGCTAGTAGAGCTAAAATCGCTGAAGGGTTGTCTAGGCTGTTGGCTGATACCTACACCCTATATCTCAAAACGCATAATTTCCATTGGAATGTAACTGGGCCAATGTTCCAAACCTTGCACTTAATGTTTGAGACCCAGTATACAGAATTAGCCCTAGCAGTTGATTTGATTGCCGAACGAATCAGAGCTCTTGGCTACCCCGCACCCGGAACATACAGCGAATATGTCAAACTTAGTTCAATTCCTGAAACTCCTGGAGTTCCTAAAGCTACAGAAATGATTCGCCTATTAGTAGAAGGGCAAGAATCTGTAGTTAGAACAGCACGTTCTGTCTTTCCTGTAGTAGATGAAGTCAACGACGAACCCACCGCCGATTTGTTGACGCAACGGATGCAGGTACATGAGAAGACAGCTTGGATGCTGAGAAGTTTGTTGGAAGAATAGGAATTAGGGATTGGGGACTGGGGACTGGGGATGAGGGAGCAGAGGAAGATGAGGGAGAAATTCTATTACCAATTACCCATTACCAATTACCAAACACCCAAAACCAAACCCCAAACATCAAATGCCAAAGAATAATTTGACCCATTTGTTGCAGGATTTAATGCAACAAGTGGGTATTTCCAGTTTTAAAGAGCTGAGTCGTACTGCTAGTGTGTCAGAGCGGCAAATTTTGCGATTGCGGCAGGGAAAAGTAAAGCAGATGCGAGTAGATATACTGCTTAAATTGTCGCAAACATTACAAATAACATTAAGTGACCTAATTACTAATTTTTCAGTTTCAAGCGAGCAAGACGAAAATACAAGTAACTCAGCACTCACAACTCACAACCCGGCACCGAGAAAAGCCGAGCCAAATTTATTACAAGAAATTAACAATTTAAAAAGAGAATACGAGCGATCGCAACTAGCGCTGGTACAGCAGCGAGAGTTACTGCAACAAGAGTTTCAGCAGACAATTGTACAAATCTTAGAACCTTTGTTATTGCAATGGCCAACAGCAGCCCAGAGAGCTAAGGAGAATCAGCAGCTAGCAGCTATTAAAGTTGTACCATTAGTGCAAAAGCCATTAGAAAAATTATTACAACTTTGGGGAATAGAAGCGATCGCATCTGTAGATGAAGAAGTACCTTACGATCCTCAGTGGCATCAATTGAAAAAAGGAAGTTCACAACCTGGTAAACTAGTTAAAGTCTGTAACATAGGTTACAGACAAGGCGAGAAACTTTTATATCGAGCTCAAGTCAATCCTATTGAAGAATAAGAAATTAGTATAATTTTATATAGCCAAAGAAAATACTGAAAATCTTGTCTTTCTGTGTATTAGAGATAAAACGGTTAACAATAAGTTAACGTAAGTTTTATTTAGTGGATTTTTCTTTAACTGAATGAAACTTGATTATTTCAGGAAAAATCAATCAAGCAAATATATCATCTCAAAAATTTTGGATAACCTCTGAAACAAATTACCAATATTGGGAAATATAAGATATGGGAGCAATACATACTTTACCCCTGCCGTCAGGATTTGGGGCAGGTTGTACGCATATCATAACGAGTACTTATTTATTAGTTGATAATTTGTAGTTATAGATTCAGATTTGATTGATAGCCATCATTGATAATTTATCAGCATTAGTCAGTCTTAAAGGTTATGAAATGAATTAACATTATATAATAATATACAATTACGAAATCTTTTTTTTACAAAAATAAAGGATAAAATAACATGTTTACACAAGGCGTAGAAGTTATTAAACTCAGTGGAGTCATTAATTCAGCGACATCTCAAGACTTACGTCAAAGCCTTAATGAATTAATAGAAAAAGGTGCAAAAACAATATTAGTTGATTTTCAAGATGTCACATTTATGGATAGTTCTGGTTTAGGAGCTTTAGTGTTAGCTTTTAAAACCTTGAGAGCCTCAGATAGTAAGTTAGCTATATGTTCACTTAATGAACAAGTAAGAATATTATTTGAATTGACAAGTATGGATCAAGTGTTTGAAATTTTTCCTAGCCAGAATGAATTTCACCAAACTGTACTTGCTAAAAATTAATCAAAGTTAAGTTCAATGATAGATAAATCATCTTCAAAAGATTCTTGGGAATGCAAAGCCATGAGGTAATTTAATAATTCCTCAAGAGGAGTATCAACATTATTACGTAAGCTAATAATGAGCTGAATAAATGCATCTAAACTCCAAATTTTACCATCAGGTTTAGTAATTTCGTAAGCACCATCACTAAAAATATAAAGATTACTGTAGGCTTCAACATTGCAAAACCCATCAATATATTTTGCCTCAGGAAACATTCCAATTGGCATACCAGGGGTTCTCAAAAGTTGAACTTCAGTATTCTTTGCAGATTTACCAGATACTAATATTGCTGGGGGATGTCCAGCAGTTGCATAAGTTAACTGTCGCTTAACTCTGTTGTATACTCCATACCAAATAGTAAAGTATTTATCATTTTGCTCATTTATTTGAAAAGTATCATTTAATGCTTTCAATACATGGCTTGGTTGATAGTAATTAAGGTTACCGAGGGCGCGCGATCGCAGCAAATTTAGTACAGAAATTGAGGGAAGAGTGGCTTTCAATCCATGTCCTGCTGTATCTAATAGGTAAATTACCAAGGTATCAGAATCGAGCCAGTAATAATCAAAACAATCACCGCCAAGTTGTCGTGAGGGAATGAAGCGAGAATTAATACTTAAAGGTTCGGTTAGCGGTAGCGGTAGAAGCGATCGCACATATTCTGCAGCTTCTGCCAATTCTGCTTCTAGCAGATGCTTTTGGGTTTGCAAATCGCGGCTTAATATATGTAAACGCAATCCGGCTCTTACCCTTGCTAGTAATTCATATTGCTCAATAGGTTTAGAAATAAAATCATCGGCTCCAGCATCTAAACCCTTGACGCGATCAGCAACTGAATCTAAGGAAGTTAATAGAATAAAAAAGATAGTAGATAGTTTTGGATCTGTTTTAATTCGATGGCATACTTCTAGACCATTCAATCCTGGCATAATCCAATCACAAATAATTAATGCCGGATGAAAAGTTAGTAATTTGGTAATTCCTTCCTCACCGTTACTAGCAGTGACTACCTCATACCCTTGCTTTTGTAACATTCTTTTGAGGAACGTTACTATTGAATAGTCATCGTCAATTACTAGTATTTTAAACATAAAAAACCGCAAGAAACACTAGTTAGTAATTGCTATAGCAATTCGTTTTGGTTGCTGAAATAACTTGCGTAGAAAGGTAATAGAGAAAAAGTACATTGAGTTTATTGTCAAAATTAAATATGAGTTGTATGTAATTTGTGAATAATGTTTTTAGTTAGGAATTTAGTCTTTGATTGCCAGCGGTTTATTGCTGACTACCAAAGTTTTAAAATTAATGAGAGGAACTCTGACTACTTTTAACTGAGAACTAAATACTGACTAAAGGCCTCGCAGCCCCTAACAGCACTCAGTAATTCATGGAGTTAGGGTTCAGAAGTTAGCAGCTTTACTTGAGCAAAGCTATTACCTCTGTTCCCATATTTCAGCTTCATTCTCTTTTAACAGTCATAAAAGATTATGGCGGCGAAAGAGGATTTAGCCACAAAAGCATAGCATTTTTGAGTTGATTCAAATCACGGTATGCTTCTTGCTTAAACCATTGACCCAGAGCATCCAAAGGCGTGAAAGATGCTCCTGTTTGCCATTTCAAATCTTGGCCTAAGGGTGTAGTATGAGTTCCTGGCAAGGTTTGTACCGTTACCATCTCCGCAAAGCGTTCTTGTAATATTTTGCTTAATACTGCTGATTGGTCAAGGGTGTCATTACTAAATTTTATCAGTAAGTTGCGACGCACGTTGTAACGTTCTTGCACTAGCTTATTCGTTTCTAAAGGAGTGGGTGTAAACTCAATTGCTAAAGCAGAATTTAATTGTTCCACTAAAGGAATAGCATCTTTAGCAGCGTAATTATTAAAGGATATAAGAATATTACCTGCTCGTTCTGCGCCCAAGACGCTACCAATTAATAAATGGAGTTTGCAACCCATGCTGTGACCAATTCCATAGATAGGAAGATACAGCTTGCGTAAGGATGAAGAATCTCGCATACGTTCTAGGGTACGCTCAAAGTTGAGCAGTACGGATTTTGCGATCGCAATATGATCTAGGGTATTAACAAAAGGCGTAGCAACGACAACATACCCTTTAGCTGCCAGTTGTTCTAGTACCCAGCGGTAAGTTAAATGAGGTGCAGTAGCGACAAATGCACCTCCGAGGAAATGGATGATACCGATGGGATTGCGGGGGATGAGTACCCAGTTACCTTGAATTTCTTTCCAGTCCATGCCGATAGGCGATCGCTTACTTAACACATCTTTATGTTAGAACGGGAATCGCCGCGATGGTGCGTTTGGGTAAAAAAGCTGGGGATTGGGGACTGGGGGGATAAAGGAGACAAAGAGAGAAATTCCCATTACCCATTACCAAATGACCAATGACAAACGACAAATCTTATTAACCTTCCGACTGATTTTGTAACCTTTTCATTTCGTGCTGCACATCTAAAGCAATTTGCAACGCTTCATTGAGTAATCTTCCATGTTCAGTAGCTTGTTCAGTTACTTGCATTGCTGTTAAAGTGGCTAAATTATTCACAAAAAGTTCGCTGTTCTTGAGAATAAAATTTTTATTTTCTCTCAAAATCTTTTCTGTTTTTAGCGCACGTATTAAATCAGATCGCGTGAGTTTTAAAGCTTCAATAACTCTATGCCGTTGATGAATGGTTACCTCTGGATTCCCTGCATCTTCTATTTGGTCATTAATATCTATAGCTTTAATAATGGCATTATATCTATCAACATCATTAAGGAGAATCCGCAAAGAATTTGTCATGTTTGCTTTGAGGAACTTAGCTCGTCTTTTCCAGACAAGATATAAAAATATTTGTGTAACTCCGCCTGCCCATAACCCTAAGACAATAAACACTAACCAAGATGGCACTGTGAGCCATAGGTCAAATAATCTAATAACAAAATCGAATATTAGATAGCAACCAACCAAGATAGAAAAACTAATAAAAACTACAGTTGCGCCTTCAGTTCCTTTAATTTTTTCTATAACTTGCTTGGCAAAGCGTCCCAGAGGATTGATGATATTTATGAGTTCGTCTTTAACAGGCAGATTAGTCAGGTTTTGCAGATCTCTCGGACTAATCTCCAACCCTTGTAAATCATCCCGCACAGCTTTCCCCACCTTACCAGAATAGTTATTTAGTACAATATAGCAAGCTAATTTATAGAATGCTAATTATAGAAGCATTTTGGTTAACAAATATCAGAAGTATATTTGTATAAAACTAGTACAACTATAAATTCAAAATGCAAATTTAAAATTTATTTACATCACGGTTTGTGCATATTTAAAATTGTATCTTTATTTACGCCAAGTTATACTAGTAATTGATTTTTGTACAATAAGATACTCTTTTCTCTCAGATAATTGGTTAGACTTTAATAGTATTGGGTAAACCAGCTTCTTAAGTTACAACAAAGAATAGTGCTTAGTGTTGTCATTACTTCAACTTCCCAGCAGTTGCAATCATATTGAGTAGTTTTTCCCTATAGATATCCCTATGTAACTGTTCTTTACCATTGTAACCAGCTGACTGCCGAGGAGCAATGCTTATTCCTAACTAAACCTCTTTATTTATAGAGGTTGAAAATAGAAAATATAATTTTGTGAGAGTTGATAGAGCAAAATTGACTTTTCCTAAGCTCAGCTAAATTACTAATTTGAGGATAATTGTTAGTTATGGTAACCTTACTTTAGTAATAGCTAAGAAAATTGAATACCAAAGCATTTGATAAGATTTATGAATTATTTGGTAGATAAATCTGTCAAACATCTTACTAAATAAAGTGTTTATTAAGATATCAGTTAATTAATTTTTATCTAAATTCCCAGGCAATATCTCAAAATGCCGTCTAAAACAATTCAATATTTTTCTGGAAATAGAATAAAAAATGTAATGGTACAGGTAATTTTATTTATGTCTGGGAGGCTAAAACTAATATTGATTTTAGTTAATCAGTCAATAATTGATTGAATTTATAAGATAGGATAATATTTATTAACATAGCTGAGTATTTACATATATTCAGCACACGATCGGCACTAAAAGTGATGCATTTTCAAAACATACGCGATCGCACTCTAAAATTTTTGAGGTTACCATGATTGAGATGGACGTAGCATCTGGCAGCTTGTGTTTGTCTGTGGTCATGATATGGATGCGCGTCATGGGAAAACTCAAAAAAAGGTTAGTAAAAGTACACAGCAGGTAAAAGCTATGTACAGCCAGCTTTGAGAGTTTTGTGATTTAATAATTGTTTCTGTCTTATGGAACTATTACCATTGCACACAAATCACAAGACTAACTAAAAGGTGAAAAGCTCAAAAAATTTGGATTTTGATTTTTGACTGACTTGGTAGCGATACGAGTCTGGGGCTTCTTGCTCGATAGGAGCTGCCTAAGGTGGTACTTATGTCAAGATTAAGGTGAGGACTTAGACAAGTCATACTATGTTAGGAAATTTACTAGACGGGCGTTATCAAGTCCTCCAAGTTCTAGGAGGAGGAGGATTCGGTCAAACCTATATTGCACAAGATACTCATCGACCAGGTTCCCCCAGGTGCGTTGTCAAGCATCTCAAACCTTTTACCCAAAATCCTGAATTTCTCACCACTGCTAGACGGTTATTTACTAGCGAAGCAGAAACCCTAGAAAAACTGGGTTATCATGACCAAATACCTCGGCTTTTAGCTTACTTTGAAGAAAATCATGAGTTCTTCCTGGTGCAAGAATTCATTGTGGGATATTCTTTGAAGGCAGAACTACTACCTGGTAGACGTTGGACAGAGGAGCAAGTTGTTCAACTTCTGCAACAAATCTTAAGTATTTTAGACTTTGTTCATGGTCACCAAGTTATCCATCGAGATATCAAGCCGGACAATATTATCAGACGACAGACAGATTCTAAATTAGTATTAATTGATTTTGGTGCAGTTAAGCAAATTCAAACTCAATTACGCACAGCAATTACAGGACATGTAGAAACTACAATTGCCATTGGTACACCGGGATACATGTCTACAGAACAGGGACAAGGTAAACCCCGTCCTAATAGCGATATTTATTCTTTGGGAATTATTGCTATTCAAGCATTAACTGGCTTGCATCCTAGACAACTTCAGGAAGATCCCAACACAGGAGAAATTTTTTGGGAAAATCAGGCTAATGTCAGCCCTGGTTTAGCATCTGTGCTATCTAAAATGGTGCTATACCATTTTAAAGAACGCTATCAATCTGCTGCAGATGTTCTCGAGTCATTACGCAATCTTGACATTAATAGTAATACAGAAATCGAAAATCAACTGACGCAACCACCGTTATCTGCGATTGGGCTACCGCAAATTTTATCGTCACAACAAAATACATTTGGGCAACCAACAGCTTCAGTTCTGACCCCTGAACAGTACAAACATTTAGAAGATATGCTTTTGGAACTTGTGGGGCCTCTAGCACCAACCTTATTAAGGAAAATAGCTGTATCAGCTAACAGTTACCAAGAGGTGATAAACAATTTAACTCAGCATCTTGCTGGACAGCAAAAAACTGAGTTTGAAGAAAAGTCGAGATTAATTCTGCGGGAAACAACTAATAAATCTCAATCTCAGTCTAGGAATTTATCTCAGTCAAGCACCCCAAGCATTAGCGATAGTTTTGTCCGCAAATGCGAGCAAGAATTAGTGAATTTAATTGGCCCAATGGGTTCTTTTCTGGTGCAAAAAGCTATAAAATCCTCCCCTAATATTACACCTTTAGAACTAGTTAATATTTTATCGTCGCAAATTCCCGATCAGCAAAAATCGCTGGAATTTCAGCAGCGTTTATTTTGTTGATGTTGAGTAATTTACTTTATTACTGACCTTGCTGATTAAGCATATCCATAGCTATTTTTAAACTATATTTCATGCGATTAAATGCTGCTGCTAATCCACCAATCTCATCTTTATAATCTTCATTGAAACTAGATTCCATGTCACCCGTACTCACTTTTTGAGCAATTTTTTCTATTCTTCTAATGCGTTCAATGACCGTTTTTTTGATTAAAAAGTTAATCAGAACAATGACAACAGCAAAGACAATAATTAATAGCCCCATCAGCCAAATCCAAGTTTGTTGAGCATTAATAAAAACCTCTTCCGAAGGAACAGAAATAATTTGAGCAGCCACAATTTCATTCAGTTTCCAGTTAAAGCCATTAGTCGAACCATAAGTAGCTAACTGGCTCTTAGGTGCTTGATCGGGAGTAGAATGGCATCGCAAACAACTCTGTTGTGTAACTGCTAAAGGCCGCGCTATGTAAAATACTGTACCTTCAGGAAAATCCCGAAAATCTGAGATTTCTTGCAGCTTAGGATTGTTACGGAATCGCTCTACAATTTGAGCTTCAAAAGGATCGGCTTTATCGCGTAAGTTAGTAGGATTAAGAGTTGCTTCTTTATAAAGAAAATTTTTATATTCTTCATTCTTACGCAAATTTTCAAATACTTCTGTCGCGGAGAAAGCTGGTATTGTTTCTGAGATAAACACTGGTTCTGTTTCCAGACGAGGCGCTAGTAAGGGATTAACACGATCCTGTGTGTATTTTCTTACTGAAGTCATGGTTTTAATGAGAATCAGTGCTTTTGCAGTCACTTCGTTTTGCGCTCTTTGCTGGAGTACACTTGATAAGACGGTACCGCTGACTACAATGCTAATGATAAAAACTATAATCAAAAGCAAATTAAACTTAGTACCAATTTTTAAGTTTTTTAGTTTGTCAAGCATAATTATTGTTTCTATACAAAATTTTACAGATTAGAACCTAAAGTTAAACCGACTAATTCTTACTTCTAGCTTTACTTATAACTGGTTTATAGCAGATACTTCAAAAGTAAACAATTATTAATTTACAGTACTATATGGCTAGAATTTAGCGAAATTCAGCCAAAAATCTAAATACTTCTTGATAAACAAAATTCGTAATGTCTAGTAAATTATATCGTCGAATATTTCTGTTACAAATGCTGTTTTTGGCAGTAAAAGGATGTCAATCAAAACAGCAGCCTTCGGGCTCATTAACAGTTGGTAGTATTAGCTACGGTGGCGGTGAAGAAATAATTAACCAGTACGCGAAATTTAATCGCTACTTAGCTGAAAAAACTAAATCACACGTTAAACTAGAACCTGCTTTTAATGAAAACAAAGCTATTGAGCGCCTGGAATCGCGTGCATGGTCTTTAGTATTTGCGCCACCAGGGTTAGCTGCAATTGCGATCGCGCGTTATCAATATTTGCCAATATTTCCTTTAGTAGGTGTAAGTAATCTGCGCTCGATTTTTGTCGTTCGCAAAGATAGCCCCATTACTGAATTGAAACAGTTACAAGGTCAAACAGTGGCTTTAGGTCAACCCGGTTCAGCAACAGGATATTATTTCCCCCTGTTCAATCTTTATGGTTTGATACTGGCTGAAGTACTTTCTGCACCCACACCCAAAACCGTGATGGAATGGGTAGCCATAGGTAAAGCTACGGCTGGTGCTGTATCAATTGCAGAATTTAATCTCTACAAAGCACAGTTACCACAAACTCAGTTTCGCATACTCCACACAGACCCGCATTATGTACCACCTGGCGTAGTTTTGATTGGCCCCAATGTGGAACGCAATCGCCAAGAGTACATCCGCAAAGCCATGAGCGAGTTTCCTTCTGTATTAGCGCAAGAAGTTGGGTATGTACCCAATGGCAAAATCCCAGATTACCAATACATGATTTCTGTAGTTGAACGAGTAAAATTGATTACTCCCCAACTCCAAACCAAACCTGTACGGCTAATTGTTAGTTAGTTTGTCATTGGTCATTGGTCATTTGTCATTGGTCATTTGTCATTTGTCATTTGTCATTGGTCATTTGGTTTAGGTATTTGGTAATGGGAATTTTTCCCCTTCCATTACCTATTACCCATTACCCATTCCCCATTCCCCAGTCTCCCTATGCGATTTCTCTTTCTTCATAACAACTTTCCGGCACAGTACCGCCATATAGCACTAAGTCTCGCTCAAGACCCTAATAATAAAGTGGTCTTTGCTACGAAAAATCGAGATGTGACTCTACCAGGTATCTATAAGGCTATTTTTGAACCTAGCCGCAATGCTCATCCTACAACCCATCATTATGTGCAATCTCTAGAGAATGCTGTTTTGCATGGCCAAGCAGTTTATAAGGTGGCGGAACAACTCAAAGCACAAGGCTTTGTACCGGATGTAATTTGCGGTCATTCTGGCTGGGGGCCAACTTTATTTATGAAGGATGCATTCCCCAATACACCGCTGATTTGTTATTTTGAGTGGTTTTACCATGCTTATGGCTCAGATGCAGATTTTGATCCTACAGATCCACTCAGCGTAGATGATGTAGCACGTATTCGGGTAAAAAATTCACCAATATTGATTGATTTATATACTTGCGATCGCGGTTTATCACCAACCTATTGGCAAAGATCCCAGTTTCCCCCAGAATTTCACAGCAAGATTTCTGTACTCCACGATGGAGTGGATACAGAATTTTTTAAACCTCACCCCAACGCTAAATTAGTACTACCTAATCTTGACCTGTCAGGTGTCGATGAAATTGTTACCTATGTGGGACGGGGGATGGAACCATATCGCGGTTTTCCGCAGTTTATGGAAACTATTGCTTATGTTCTGGAAAGAAGACCGAATTGCCATGTAGTAATTGTTGGCTCAGACAGAGTTTGCTATGGCAAAGCTTTACCAGATGGTATGACTTACAAAGAGCTGATGTTGAAAAAAGTGCCCCTAGATTTATCACGGGTTCATTTTACAGGCGCTTTGCCTTATGCCCAGTATTTACAAGTAATTCAAGCATCATCTGTCCATGTTTATTTAACCAGACCATTTGTACTTTCTTGGTCAATGATTGAGGCGATGTCCACAGGATGCTTAGTTTTAGGTTCTGATACCGGGCCTGTGACGGAAATTATTAAAGATGGGAAAAACGGTTTGCTGGTGGATTTCTTCTCACCGCAAAAGATAGCTGACCGCATTGATGAAGTATTAGATCATCCAGACAAAATGGCGCAAATTCGAGTGAACGCCCGCAAAACAGTACTGGAACGTTACGATTTGGCTGATTTACTCCCGAAACATATTCAAATGATTAAGGATGTAGCTACTAATAAAACCACTGTGAAAGCCGCAAAACTTCCCAGTGGATTTGGCAAAAAAGTTAAATAGTTACAGCGCGTTTGTGTAATTGCAATTGAATGCGATCGCCTGGTAATACTTCAAGTACTTGTGTGGTGAGATTGTTCTTTGCGAGTAACGAACGAAATTCTGCCACACTCCCCACAGCCTGAAGAAATTTAGGTATCAAGCCTTCAAATATGACATTTTTGCCTGCGGCTGTGGGTAGCATTACCTGCGGTTGTAACCACTTGGCTACTTCTAAAGCACCGTTTGTCCCTTTGATAATTGGCCCTACTAAAGGTAGTGTTAAGTCAACAATGGGTGTAATGATCACATCTACTGGTGCAGCCTGCTTTAATTGGGGGGAATGAGTACCATGTGGCTCATAATACAGGCTAAAACCACTTTCCAATTCCTTGAGGAGATAACCATTTTCAACTGCATTTGGCCCCACAACAGAACCGGGAATAGCTTTAATTTCTACTTGATGATTTAATGTAAAGGCTTCACTGTGAGTTAAGACTGTCACAAAATTGTATCCCAACCCCTGCACTACTTTGGCTGCATTAGGCGAAGCCACAACGGGAATTGTGCGGTCAAGCTGCTGGAGTGTAGGCGGGTGAGCATGATCTGGCAAACCCTGAGACAGCAGAATCAGGTCAATATTTTCTGGTATTGGGCGCTGTTGAGATAGAGAGCCTTTAAAGAACCAATCTACATTACCGAAAGTTAAGGAACCAACTAGCCAGGGGTCAAGTAGGATTTTTTTACCTGCGATTTCAATCAGCCAACTATTGTTGTCTAACCAAGTTAAGTACATAGCACAGTGAAGATAATACCTGCTTTTATTATGAGGGGGTTTTTGAAGAAGCAGGGGAACAGGGAGAAAGGGAAAGAAACTCTGATTAACCCTTACCCCGGCCACAGGCGGCGTTATAGATTAATTAATGTATCTGCAATACCGGACTGTTACTCAGCTCGGTCTCAAAAGCAAAGGTTTGGAGATGTTTACTCTATCGGAAACTTCTATCGTTGCGACAATTGTGCTGGTAGCTTTCGCCATTTTAGGTTGGGGCTTTTATCGCGCCAGACCTTTTGGTAAACTGGGAATCTTTGCCTGGTTACAGTCGGTGGTGTTGATGGCTCCTTGGCTGTTGTTTTTTGGTTTGTTTGCAGCCGGAATCTACATCAACATAGTGGGTATATTGTTCTTGGTGGTGGCTTCTGCTGGATTGTACATCTATTTAGGGAAGCAGTTGCGCGCAGCTGGACAAGATGCTCTACTCAAACAAAAGGCAAATCAAAGGCTGGCGGCTGAGGCTTCATCTGAAGTCAATACCACAGAAAATTCCCAGCCTCCCGCAGGTGTTGCGGAACTAAAAGTTGAACTACTCACAATTCCCGAAGATGATTTAAACGCTATTAAGGGCATTTTTGGGATTGACACATTTTTTGCCACAGAAACCATCGCCTACCAGGAAGGAGCAATTTTTAAAGGTAATTTGCGGGGAGAAGCGCAGGAAGTTCACAATCGCCTGAGTACAAGTTTGCAAGAAAGAATAGGCGATCGCTATCGTTTATTTTTAGTGGAGAATACCGATGGCAGACCTGTGGTGATTGTTCTGCCTAGTCGCAACGATCCACGTCCCATGAACTTGGCGCAAAAGGCTTTTGCTGTCATCTTATTCCTAGCAACCATTGCTACTAGTTTAGAAGCGGCAGGGATACTGCTGAGTTTTGATTTATTTGGACAAATACAACGCCTACCAGAAACCTTACCTATTGGTATCGGTCTATTAACAATTTTGGTAGCCCATGAAATTGGTCATTGGGTAATGGCGCAGCGTTACAATGTGCGGCTTAGCTGGCCCTTCTTTCTCCCGGCTGTGCAAATTGGCTCTTTTGGTGCCATTACGCGGTTTGAGTCATTATTGCCCAACCGCACGGTACTATTTGATATTTCCTTAGCAGGGCCTGCGGCTGGTGGAATTGTTTCTTTGGTAATGCTGATTGCTGGTTTGTTGCTGTCTCACCAAGGCAGTTTATTTCAAGTGCCAAATCAGTTTTTCCAAGGCTCAATTTTAGTAGGTAGCTTGGCGCGAGTTGTCCTCGGTTCGGCTCTACAGTCACCTTTGGTAAATGTCCATCCTTTAGTAGTGATTGGCTGGCTGGGGTTAGTGGTCACCGCTTTAAATTTAATGCCAGCTGGACAATTAGATGGGGGTAGGATTGTCCAAGCGATTTATGGGCGCAAAACCGCAGGTAGAGCTAGCTTAGCAACCTTAATTTTGCTGGGTATAGTATCCCTAGCTAATCCTTTAGCGATGTACTGGGCAATTTTAATTCTGTTCTTACAACGGGATTTAGAACGTCCCAGCCTGAATGAAATTAGCGAACCTGATGATGCAAGAGCCGGTTTAGGTCTTTTAGCACTCTTTTTGATGATTAGCACCCTCTTGCCCTTAACCCCCGCTTTGGCTGGGCGTTTAGGAATCGGCGGGTAGGAAGGGGATGAGGGAGATGGGGGAGATGAGGGGGATGAGGGAGATGAGGGGGATGATGAGGATGATGAGGATAAGGGGAAATTTTTCTTACCATTACCCATTCCCCATTACCCATTCCCCATTACCCATTCCCCATTCCCCATTCCCTACGGCTTCCACCCAGCTAGCAAATTTGGGTAGGCTGTGCGTGTGGGGAACATTTGCCCGAAGCTGGTTTGGCGGTCTAAAGGCTTTTCTTTACTCATGTTCCAGAGGGTTTCATAAAAGAAGAATGAGACTCCGGCAAAATTGCGATCGCGTACTTTTTGTACTTGTGTCTGAATTTGCTGCATGGGTATAGATCTGCCTTTTAGCCCAGATAAAATGCCAATACTCACGGGGATATGGCTACGTGCAGCTTTGACTTCTGGGTATTCTAATTCGCTAATAAAAACACTCAGGTCGTCGCGGTAGATTTGTAAGACCAAATCTTCTACCAATCCCAGGCGTTCCCATTTCTGCCAATCTGCTAAAAAGAATTCGTAGGAAAAACGCTGGGGATTGGGGGCGACGGATACTATACAATCTTTTTTAGCCGCTTTGATGGCTTTAAATACCCGTTTCATATAATCGGTGATTTTGTTTGCTCTCCAAGCTAGCCACTCTGGATCTTTAAAGTTGCTCGAAGGCGCACGTCCGCGATGCTCTTTTTTATACAGTGCCACTGTGTAAGGATCGTAGCCTAATTCTGAGGGCAAGCCAAAGTGGTCATCAAATTGAATCCCGTCGATATTGTAATTTTTAACGATTTCAACTATTAAATCTTGCATAAATTGCTGTACGTCTGGTCTAAAGGGACTCAGCCAAACTCGGTCATGAGTCCCTTCTTTGACAATGCGCGTACCGTTACTGCGATTCGTGAGCCATTGGGGATGACGTTTGGCTAATTGGGAATCAGCGGGAGCCATAAAGCCAAATTCAAACCAGGGAATAACTGTTAAACCTTGTTTATGCCCCTCATCGACAACTTCTTTGAGCATATCTCGCCCTTGCAGTCCTGGTGTGGGGTCGAGCGATCGCCCAATTACTTTAGCGGCGACTTTACTGGGATATAATGTATACCCCCAATTCCAAACTGTTGGGTATACGGTATTGAAATTTAATTCGCTCAACCGTTGTAAAGATTTTTTCAAGCGATCGCGCTCAAATAGCACATCACTATCAATATTTGTTAACCATACACCTCTTAATTCCGTTGCGAGCGATCGCGCTGGCGGAGTTTGAGCATTTAAAGGGAACGACAGCATCATTGTAGCTACCATGCTGAGGGTAACTATCATGGCAAATAATGCCTGTTTTCGCTGATGCCAAATATTCCATTTACCAATATTCACTACCCACTTTTCCAGTTTTTTGAACATTTGTTACAGGCAACTCATAAAAGAAACCATGACTAGAATAGCTGGATAGATGTTGCTCGTTGGTTATTTATTATTTGTTATTTTGTGATTTTGTAATTTTTTTATTGGTTATTAGTTCTTTTGTATTACTTGTGTCCTACTGCTTTCCTAGTACCTTATCTAACTAATCTTCCTGATTCTCTTCATCTCCCTCATTCCTTTGCCTAAAAGGTTTCCAGCCTTGATATACTACGCTTATCTAGGTTTAGCACTACTAATTGTTGTTACTTACACTACATCAAATAACCTTTTTTTCCGTAAATGTGGGGTCAGGCACTGCATACTCAGACTAAAAATCATGCGTAGGATTACTATAGGTCATCAAACAAATTGTTATCAATTTTTACCCAATAATACTTTGGATTTTAAGTTGAGGAACAATCTAAACTGAAATGGCTAAGGTACTTTTAATACTTTTAAAGACCAAAGGCAGGGTTTTATAATGAGCAGCTTCAGTAATTCACAAGATGGTATGGGAAATACCATTGCGGCCACCAAAAGGCTTGCAAGAGCCATGATGGTTTCTGCTGGTGCTTTTTCATTAATCTTGGCATCTTGTAATTCGGCTAATAGACAACAGCAAGTGCTGAACCTATTAACAGAATTCTCCTCTGTACAGATTCAAGAGATCGTCCTCCCACCTGGGGCGGAGACACTATATACCACTATCTCAACGACACTAGGTGTTGCCAAACCTGATGTTTTAATGGTACGCGGTTTAGAATCTGTAGTAGATATTAATGAACTCATCGTGAGTACAAATCTCATGCGAGATGAGTTCCGCAAACAGTTTCATTGCCCTTTAGTTTTATGGGTAAATGATGAAATTCTCCGGAAACTAGTCTGGCTAGCGCCTGATTTAAAAGACTGGGCAGCTAGTACTATTAGATTTGATATGCCCAATCAGCCCAATCAAGTTCTGGAACAACGTGCTCTCAGTGCTTAATACTTTCTTTCCCAGCAATGTCAATTCCCGTCTCAGTCTATTAAATAATATGAAGGACTGGGCAAATTTTAGTTATCAATTTAATACACCGGACAATCAGCAACTATTCAGTGCTTAATACTCTTTTTGATTTTAAATTTCATATCTAGGAATGCTGGGTGTGAGATATGGCTAAGGCCGCTCAGCCGAACTAAATAAAATTGAGTTGCGTTGGCCTGGTAAAATCTTGTTGTCAAAATTCAGGAACAAATAATAAACTTATCAGCGTCTATCTTCACATCTGCTTCAGAAGATAGACGCTTGTTTAATCTTAAGTGGTTGAGGGTTAATAATACCCATAGAAATCTAGATAAAGTGGCAATGGCCAGGCTATAGGGATTGCAAAAATCAAATAGGAATCCTATAGTTGCAGACTAGTGATATGTCTCATGAATTTTGATGAGGCTGACCACTAAAAAGTATTCTACTAATAAGTAATTATTAATTTAGTATGAAAAATATTTTGGGTGCGTCTCGTACCGCCAATCAAGCACGGATTTTTACGGCCTTAGTTTTAACTGGAATTTTATCTGTAGGGAGTGGGCTAACACTAATTAAAAGTAGTAATGCAGCTACTATTAATTTGTCAGCAGAAACAAAAAACGAAATCATTAAAGGTAATACCAAACAAAACCGCTTACCACGTTCAGTAGTGAATGCGGTGCTACAAGATTTATCTCGTAGAGGTGTAGTTTCAACTCAAAAACTGCAAGTTGTGGAATCGAACCAACGTACTTGGCGTAATGGTTGCTTGGAACTACCTCAACCAGATGAACTCTGTACTCAAGCTTTAGTTCCAGGTTGGCGAGTTGTCATATCAAACAGCCAAAGAAAATGGGTTTATCACACTAATCAAACAGGTTCTATAGTTAGGTTTAATGAAACCGCCAGCCAAATTGCTGGCGGAAATGGTAGCGGTATATTTCAACCAGTTCCCATTCCTAACAGTGAGTTACCACCACCTTTAGATCAAAATGTTGTATTTCGCCAGATTTCAACTGGTGGTATTGCTGGGAGAACTTATGAAACTGTTTTACTCAATGATGGTAGCTTGATTCAAGTGAGAGTTGGCGATGCTAACGATTCAGAACGAAAAGTGCGCCGGGTTTCCCCTATTAGATTGCAACAGTTCCAACAATTACTAGCAACCGCCAAGTTTGGTGAATTCAAAAATTTAAGTTATCCAGCGCCTAGTGGTGCAGCTGATTACATTACTTATACTCTCAGCAGTCAAGAGGGAACTGTCAAGTACAATAATATTTCGCAAGACCAAATACCAAAGAATTTACGGACTGTAATCAAAGCTTGGAATCGGCTACGGAATAGTCCTATTTCTAACAGAAATACAGGTGGCGCAGTACCAATTCCTGCAAATGAATTACCAGCACCTTTAGATCAAAATGTTGTATTTCGGCAAATTTCTAGTGGTGGATTTACTGGTAGAACTTATGAAACTGTTCTACTCAATGACGGTAGCTTGATTAGAGTCAGAATTGGTGATGCTAATGATTTGGAACGTAGCGTTCGCCGTGTTTCTACCCAACAGGTACAACAATTTCTCAGATTATTAGAAAGCGCAAAATTTAGTACATTTAAAAATTTGAGTTATCCAGCAGCTCAAGGTGCGGCTGATTATATTACCTTTACGTTGACTAGCCGAGAGGGAACAGTGAGATATAGCGATATTTCACAAAATAAATTACCGCAAAACTTGGTGGTAGTGGTGAATGGTTGGAATCGGCTTAATAGTGGTGCTAGGTGAGGGATTGGGTAATGGGTAATGGGTAATGGGTAATCGATAATGGGTAATAGGAATCAATAACTTTTAACCTTGGAGTACAGACGCAATTAATTGCGTCGCTGCAAATTTTGACCTTTGATTCTTGACTTTTACCAAATTAAGTAAGGGCGCAATAATTGCGCCCTGTTCTGCAAAGTGGAGCGGAGGAACTTGAAGAATTAGATGATAAAGTTCTTAGCGCTTAAGTTAGAGGGATTTACTTTTTCTAAGAGAACAAAGCCCTGAAACCCGCCTGGTTTTGTGTTTCCATCTACGTCAATGCCAACAATAGTATTAGATCCATATTGTTGGAATTTAATGAAATCACTGAATTTGTTATTGCTGCTGTAAGCTTGTCCGCTAAAAATTTGGCGCAGGTCGATTTTATCTTCGCTAACAGAAAAATCAGTAATGGTGTCTCCTCTGTCTTGCAGACTTTGATAGACAAAGGTGTCGCCGCCAGCACCACCAGTTAATTTATCTCTGCCGATTCCACCAATTAAGCGATCGCTACCGTTACCTCCATTGATGATATCGTTACCTCTACCACCCCAAATCACATCATTAGCTGCGGTACCAGTTAAGACATCGTTACCATCTCCACCCTTGATTTCTTTACCGATGGTAGGTGTTGGGGTTGGGGTGGGAGTGGGAGTTGGTGTGGGACTTGGTTGAGAACCTGAGCCTGGAATATAACTTGCAGGGTTTCGATCATTGCTACCAAAGTTTTGCACCCAATAGTTGTTGTGAAAACCAACACCTAGTTGAGTAAAGTTGGGATTGAGAATATTTGCTCGGTGTCCCGGACTTTTCATCCAAGCTGCTACAACTTCTTCTGGTGTTCTTTGTCCTAAAGCAATATTCTCTCCCATTGTTTGGGCTTCAAAGCCAACTTTTTTGGCTCTATCCCAGGGTTGCGAACCATCTTTTCCAGTATGACTAAAGAAACCTTCTTTAAACATCAATTCTGCATATTGATCGGCAGCATAGTTAAGTTCTGCATTGCCTTGTAGAGGTTTCAAACCATTCTTGGTACGTTCTAAATTGGTCAGTTCTAAGACCTTTTGTTCAAATGTTGGGCTAGTTGTTGTGGCCATGAATCTATCCTCATAAAGATTTGTTCACATGAATTCAGCAGGAGATGAATTTGCCTGCAATGTTTGGTAGAAGCAAACCTGAAGAGGTGTCAATACTACTCGGTTAAGCGTTTTGAACTCAAAATTGGTTTTGGGGAAAAGGTTAAAGGTTAAAGGTTAAAGGTTTTCTATTTCCCTTTTCCCATTCCCCTTTTTCCCTTAACCAACAAGTATTGGAAGAGGTGTCAATTAGGGGTGTAAAAGCAAAGCTGTCACAAGCTTGCGTAAAACTGCAAGGTCTTGTAGTGGGTAAATTTAAGCTAATTGTCAGAGAGGCTTTCCTCTCCAGCGACTTCCTCATTTAGGGGTCTTGTAAATCTGCCTTATACCAATTGGTAATTATGAAAGTTCGGCGGATTCTGGATTTTAAAGTTTGGGTGTATGTGTGGCCGAATTTTAGAGAATTGGTATGAGTTCTGGCAGGTGGATTACAGACACCGTAGTTGGTAGGGAAAAAGATGTAAGTAGTAATACATCAGTCGCTTCACCTCAGGATAAAAGATACCGTAGCTTTTTTGACACTAGCTTTGTGACGGTCGATAAACCGTCACATGGTAGTAAAAAAATAATTTATACACTGTTTTTATTTTGATTTTTTATACATGATTAGAGTTTTGTAAGCATTAAAGCTTTTATTTATGAGTAATACTGAACAAATTTTATTAGTTTACTAGTATAATATATGACTAAAAGTTTTATAAAAAATCAGTATGACTCAGTAAGGCTGTAATAAATTACTCTAAAAAACGGATATAATGTAAAGCTTTCAAGAAGCCATCATAAATTCAGACTAAAAAAATTTACAAAGGCTTCTTGAAAAAAATCCGGATGTAATGAAAAATTCCTGAACAGAACAAGAGATGGGTTTAAGGACTCTTAGTAGTTTTAGATACGCTAACAGCGTAGAGATGTACAGTTTTCTGCCCAAACCTTAGAATGCCAAAGTGCTAGTCAGAAATTATGACAACACCAACATTACAAGCGGGGAACGAAATTCTTCAGGCAGAAAAATTGCTGTCTTTGCTGAATCGTTACCAACTATTACCGCAGGTACTACGTGCCAAACTGATAGACGAAGCGATCGCACCCTTTAGCTGCACAGAAGCAGAAACACTCTCGGCGATCGCAAATTTCCGTCAACGCTACGAACTCACCTCTTTGGAGGAACAAGCCGCATGGTTGCAAAAAAACCAGTTAACGGAAGCAATCATGTATGAGGTAGCAATTCGCCCCATATTAATCCGCAAATTTCAATTGCAGACGTGGGGAAACAAACTTGAGTCTTATTTTCTGCAACGTAAATCAGATTTAGACCAGGTTGTCTATTCCATGATTCGCACTCAGGACGAAGGTTTAGCCCAAGAGCTATATTTTCGCATTGTTGAAGAAGAGGGTTCTTTTGCAACTATTGCTCAGCAGTATTCCCAAGGTTCTGAAGCCCGAACAGGAGGCGTTGTTGGGCCAGTTCCTTTATCTCAACCACATCCCGTAATTCAAAAGATTCTCTTTGCCAGTCAACCTGGTCAACTTTGGAAACCTCAGTTAATTGCCGAATGGTATGTGATTATTCGCTTAGAGCAATTTCTGCCTGCACAGTTAGATGAAGCGATGCAGCAGCATTTACTAGATGAACTATTTGAAGCTTGGATACAAACACAAATCAAAACCGAACTAGAGAATTTTAGATTTTAGATTTTGGATTTTGGATTTTGATGCAAAATTTTTAGACAAGCTGTCAACCATTGTGTGGGGTATCAGATGGGATGAAGCAAGGTATTACTGAAAACGAAATAGTCGAATTTCTCGCTGTAACTCCGCCATTTACTCAACTTTCACCAGCAACTTTAGAAAGCGTTGCGGCTAAATGCCAACTGTTGCAATATCGTACTGGACAGTGGATGTTAGTTAGGGAAAGAATGCCAGCGCAAGTGATGATAATTTATCAAGGACAAGCGCGGGTATTGGGCCACGATCTACAAACTAACTCTCCCAGTAGTTTGACTGTTGTTGAAAGAGGAGAGTTTCTTGGTTGGTTGGGATTGGTACGAGGCATAAGTTGCGAGGCTGTTATGGCCTCGTCCGAACTGATCGCCGTGACTCTGGATTCTCTGGAATTCATGCAATTAATGGAACAAGAACCAGAGTTTGCCCAAGCAGTGCGATCGCATTCCCACATTGTTGAAGTTTTTGAACTTGTAAATCAGGAACTCCAGCGTCATCCAGACACAAGCTTTAACGCCAAAGATTTAGCGCGCCAACTTTGGCAAGATACATTGGTGGTTAATTTACTACCAGGAAAAATCAATTCTCTGCAATTTGATAAAGATCACTTGTGGATACTCAGCGCTGGCATTATTGATAATATGAGTGTCGGCTTTCGCTTATTGCCACGCGAGGGTAGATATTGGCAAAGTACTACAGAGGTTCGCATACTGGGTATTCCCTGGGATGCGCCTCAGGAAGAGACTTCGCAGTTACAAATTGCGCCAGCACCAGAATATCCACCAGATCCATACAGCGAAAATCTCGCACCAGCACAAACTATCTTCGTATCGGGAAAAGGGCCCATTGATGCGCCTTTAGCCTGTTTTCAGATGTTGAATCAGATATTGGGGGGTTCTTTCCGCCGCGATTTAATCCGCAAAGTTTTAACCAACCAACTCAAAACCCACAAGCAAATTACCCTACCAGTAGCAGGCGCAGTGGTGGAAATGATGGGTTTGCAAGCCCAATTAGTTAATGTTCCATCTCATGTGATCAACCGCTTGAGTGCGCCAGCGCTGATTTACTTCCAAGAAAATTTGGCTCTGCTGTACAAAATTACCGAACGGGAAGTCATTGTAGCTGCACCAGAAAGCGGTATAGCCAGATATACACCCGCAGAGTTTGCCAACATTTGGGGACAATCCGGGCCAGTCTTAACAGTAGAACAGGCAGATGGCGATCGCCCAGAAAAATTTAGTCTCAGGTGGTTCCTACCTTCCATCTATAAATTCCGTTTGGTGTTGGTGGAAGTCCTGGTGGCTTCTTTTTTTGTACAAATATTTGGTTTGGCTAACCCGATTATTACCCAAATCATTATTGACACTGTATTAATTCAAAAAAGCCTCGATACTCTGGATCTTTTAGGGATTTTCTTGTTAGTAATTGGCGTATTTGAGGCGGCGTTAACGAGTTTACGGATTTATTTATTTGCTGATACTACCAACCGCATCGATATTCGTTTGGGTTCAGAAGTAATAGAGCATCTGTTACGTTTACCCCTGAATTATTTTGAGCGTCGCCGCGTCGGAGAATTAGCCGGGAGAATTAATGAACTAGAAAATATTAGGCAATTTCTCACAGGTACAGCATTAACTGTAGTTTTAGATGCCGTATTTTCCGTGATTTATATCGGCATCATGTTGTTTTATAGTTGGGTTTTAACCCTTGTAGCTTTGGCAACCGTGCCATTGTTTGCCATCCTCACAACCTTTGTTGTGCCGATTGTGCAGCAACAATTACGCAAAAAAGCCGAACGCTACGCTGACACGCAATCCTATTTAGTGGAGATTCTCACCGGCATTCAAACAGTCAAAGCCCAAAATATTGAATTAAAATCTCGTTGGCAATGGCGCGATCGCTATACGCGTTATATTAGCGCCGGGTTTAAGAATGTCCTTACTTCTAGCACCGCCAACTCTATTAGTGGATTTTTAAATCAATTTTCTAGCTTTGTCCTCTTGTGGGTAGGCGCGCATTTAGTGATTTCCAATCAACTGAGTTTAGGACAGTTAATTGCCTTCCGAATTATTGCTGGTTATGTTACCAGTCCACTGCTGCGTTTAATTCAACTCTCACAAAGCTTCCAAGAAGTCGCATTATCTATAGAACGCCTCGCTGATATTTTAGATACAGCGCCAGAAGTCAACGCCAGCGATCGCAACAATATTCAACTCCCAGATATTGAAGGTGCTATTAAATACATAGGAGTTTCCTTTGGTTTTAATCCAGAAGATAGTTTAAAACTAATCAATATTAATTTGGAAATTACCCCTGGAACCTTTGTGGGTATAGTCGGTCAAAGTGGTTCTGGTAAAAGTACTTTGACAAAATTATTACCCCGTCTCTACGAACCAGTAGCAGGGCAAATTCAAATTGATGGCTATGATATAAGGAAAGTAGAGTTAAATTCTTTGCGCCGTCAAATTGGGATAGTGCTACAAGATACTTTATTATTTGAAGGAACAATTCAAGAAAATATAGCGCTCATTCGACCAGACGCAACTACCGAAGAAATCATAGCTGCTGCCAAAGCCGCAGCTGCCCACGATTTCATCATGGCACTACCTAACGGCTACAACACACAAGTTGGCGAAAGAGGTTCCTCCCTTTCTGGGGGACAACGTCAAAGAATTGCGATCGCTCGCACTGTGTTACAAAATCCGAGATTATTAATTCTCGACGAAGCCACTAGTGCTTTAGATTACGAATCTGAGCAACAAGTATGTCGCAATTTGATGGAGTTCTTTAAAGACCGTACCGTTTTATTTATTACTCACCGTCTGAACACCGTCAAAAATGCCGACACAATCATCATCATGGATCAGGGTGTAATTGCAGAGCAAGGAACACATACCGAACTCATGGCTATGAAAGGACGTTATTACTGTCTATTTCAACAACAAGAATCGCAATTATAGAGGGTATTGGATAGTAGGACTGAGGATTCAACAGATGCAGCAGTAAAGGTGACATAAACAATCACTTTTGAGCCTTGACTTTTGACTCTGGCCCCTCGACTCTTAACCCTTGAACGCCACTTCCCTCAAGACCGCAGTGGCTCACCTTGACCAAGAAAACCACCAAGCAGAACTATGCCAGATTTATCTTTGCTGTTAGCTTGCACACAATGTTCAAATGTTTCGCAAACACCTGCTAATCATTGCCAAGAAATTCGTGCTGACCAAACCACTCCCCCAGCATCTGATACGAGTGCTTGCGTTAGCCAACCAGAAAGCATGGAGGTAGCATTTTCGCCACCAATTCAAGAGACTAATCAACAAACTTCGGTAGCACAGGCGCAAACTCAAACAGAAACATTCGTTAATCCCACGAATACATACAATCATCTCAATCAAATTGCAGAAGCACGCCCCCTACAGATAGATCTGCTGTTGCCGATGGGTGGTTTTTTCTTCATGCTCATTGTTGGCAGCATATTAATTATCTGGAAACGCTTTCCCGATGCCCAACGTCAATGGCAGATGCTTTTACAAGGCGATACAGGTATTTTTAGTTCGGATGTTCCTTGGCCGGAGAAGAAACAGGAGTTCGATCAACCTGTCATCTTAAAACAGTCTCGTGCTTGGTCTCATGCAATAGTTTGGAGCATAGTTGGAGTCACAACTTTTGCTGTGGCGTGGGCTGCTACTGCCAAAATTGACGAATCTGTACCAGTGCAAGGTAAACTCGAACCCAAAGGATTCGTCAAAGAAATTCAAGCACCAGTAGGCGGCGTAATTGAAAAAATTCATGTCCAAGAAGGACAAAGAGTCAAAAAAGGTGACTTATTAGTAAGTTTTGATCGCACTTCTAGTCAGGCAAAATTACGCTCTCTACAAGCAGTGCGAGCCAGTTTGTTGGCAGAAAATAAATATTACCAGACGCAAATGCGATCGCTCACGGCTAATTCTAGTTGGCAGGATTTGAAGGAAGTCCCAGATTTAGCAGCACTAACAGACAACCGTGCAGCTTTGGTCAAGGAAAATCAACTTTTCCGTGCAGAATTAAACCAAGGTTTAGGAGTACGCGACTTAAACCCGCAGATGAGACAGCGGTTACTGACTAGACAATTAGAAAAAGAAACCCGCATTGAGTCGGTGCGCTTGGATCGAGAACAGCTAACTCGACAGTTAAATCAAGTGCAAGTGCAACTAATTAACGCCAGAAGTACTCTGTCCACAAATCTAGAAATTGCTAATAATTTAGGAAGCCTCGTAAATAAAGGCGCATTTGCTCGCTTACCTTACCTAGAAAAACAACAAGCCGCAGAAGCTAGCCGTGCAGAGGTAAACCGCCTAGAACAGGAACTAGAACGGCTAAAATTAGCGATCACCCAAGGACAAAGGAAATTAGAAAATGCGATCGCTCTTTCTCAAGAAGATTTACTCAGCAAAATAGCCGATAACGAAAAGCGCATCGCTGATATTGATAGTCAACTTACCAAAGTCATTGTTGAAAATAACAAAAAAATTCAAGAACTTAACAGCGAAATTCGGGAACTCGAGGTAAATATGAAATACCAAGAACTGCGAGCTTCCAATGATGGTATTGTATTTGACCTCAAGCCTCGTAGTTCTGGCTATGTTTATAACAGCAGTGAATCTATTCTCAAAATTGTGCCGCCCGAAAACCTTGTAGCACAGGTTTTTATTACTAATAATGATATTGGCTTTGTCAAACCTGGAATGCCTGTTGATGTCAGAATTGATTCCTTCCCATACACAGAATTCAGTGATATTCAAGGGCAATTAGTACGTGTCGGTTCGGATGCTTTACCACCCGATCAAACCCATCCCTACTATCGTTTTGCTGCGGAAATTCGTTTAGACAAACAATCCATTAATATCAACGGCACAGAAGTGCCTTTGCAATCTGGTATGTCTTTGAGTGCGAATGTGAATATTCGCAAGCGCACCGTTATGAGCATTTTCACAGATAAGTTTTTAGGCAAAGTAGAAAGTTTGAAATATACTCGTTAGCGGTTGATGCAAAACACCAGATTTATTAATCAAAGGACTCATATTTGATTTTTCAAATTTATGTAGTGGACTGACACAGCTAATTTGGTGCAATAGCAAAAATTCATTTCATCGTCGTTTATCTGCCAATACAGTTCAGATAAGTTCATTAGTGATGATTTATCAGTTGTGTAAAAAGCTAGCTCAATTGGGGGATTCTCCCCCAAACCCCCGATTGGGTGACGGTTGCGTCCCCCAAACCCCCTCCAAAATTATTGTTGAGTTTTTTGTTGAATAACTAGTTTTTAGGTTTTGTTGTCAATTAATTTTCTTAACTGAACTGTATTGGTTTATCTGGGGTTCATGTCATCAAATCTAATACCAATTTGAAAAAAGAATGCGACAGATTGTAGGGGCAAGTCCTTGCCCTCTACAATATATTGATGTGTCGCAAACATTATTTGAATTGGTATTACTTTATAAATATTCTCTTACTGCGGAAACGCTATATACATTTGTAGTAGCACTGCTAGCTAAAACAGTGCTACTACTAAAGGTTTTTATTGATATATGATTGTCTCTAGCCCCTAGTCCCTAGTCCCTAGTACAACACGGCGTAAATAAACAGACCATTCAAAATCCGCAAAACGCTTACTCTGTCTTAATTTTGAATTTTGAATTTTGAATTTTGAATTCCGCTTTGCGGTACTAGTCTCTTCTCCTGTTTGGGCTTTGTGATAGTAAAGCTACCAACATGGTCGTTAAACACAGCAATTTTAGTCGAAGAGCAAATTTCTAAGAAATGTTATCTGTAGCGAGAACGTTGTCTACGACTTTGCTTGTGTCTTGCAACTGCTTTGCGCTTCTCTTTCTCTAAAGGCGTTTCAAAGTGACGCTTTTTACGCATATCTTGGAAAATTCCTGCTTTGGAAACTTCCCGCTTAAATCTTCGTAAAGCTGATTCAATACCTTCGTTCTCTCCTAATACTACTTGGGTCATTCTCATTCCTCCTGAATGTGGATGAATAGACAAAATAAAATTTTCCAGCAGAATTGAGCCTTTGGCCTTATCTGCTGGAGACTCTAGATTTTAAGTTTTCAGCGCCAGGCTTAGTAGCGACGATTATTACGGTTATTGTTATTCCAGCCACCACGAGAAGCAGGGCTTCTTTCTTCACGAGGTTTAGCTTTGTTGACTTTCAAATCACGTCCCATCCACTCTGCACCATCTAGAGCTTCAATTGCAGCTACTTCTTGAGCATCTGTGTCCATTTCCACAAACGCAAAGCCGCGTGGACGGCCAGTTTCACGGTCTGTAGGTAGTTGAACGCGATTAACCGTTCCGTATTCAGCAAAAGCTCTCTTCAGGTCATCTTCTGTAACCTGATAGGACAAATTCCCAACGTAAATAGACATGATTTGTCTCCGAATCCAGATAGTGTAGAGACTTAAATTCGGAGAGACGCTTTAGAGAAATCAAAACGAATAACTCAACCGAAAATAATCTTTATATCCACGAGTATAGCACAGCATTTGAAAATTCACTCCTACGGAGTGTGATTTCCAATATATAAATTTAGAGCCCAGCAACAAAGGCTTTTATTTATAAAGATATTTTTGTACGTAATATATTATTACATTTTTGGGGAATTTTTCAACATAATTATTGTTGAGATTTTCAAGGCTTATCCCTTTTGCATAGTTTTCCTACTGGAATTGGGCATGAACTGCCGATCGCCTGTAATTTTAAAGTTGTGGTTATATGCTACCAAAGTGTAATTTGACTGAGAATTAGGCAAAATTTTTGTTTAGGCTAGTCTCGCTGCTGAGTAAATTCAAAGCTAAATTTTGATGATAGTTATTGATTTATTTTTTATAAAATTAAGGTGGATATATTACCCACCTTACTGTTTTAATTGGCTATTTTTTCAGCATTAAGCTATGGTCACATCTGGTGATAGATAAACATCTTGAATGGCGTGAAATAATTTCACCCCTTCTTCAAATGGACGTTGAAATGCCTTCCGTCCAGAAATTAAACCAGTACCGCCAGCGCGTTTATTAATGACAGCGGTGCGAACTGCTTCTGCAAAATCATTTTTACCAGACGCACCACCAGAGTTAATTAATCCTGCACGTCCGCAGTAGCAATTCAGTACTTGGTAGCGAGTCAGGTCAATGGGGTGGTCGGTTACCAAATCTGTGTAAATTCGCTTGTTGGTTTTACCGTAAGACTCACCTGTTGCTTTGGCTACAGCAGCATAACCATGATTATTTTCTGGTAACTTCTGCTTAATAATGTCCGCTTCTATGGTTACACCCAAATGATTTGCTTGTCCGGTGAGGTCAGCCGCTACATGATAGTCTTTATCTTGCTTAAAAGCGTTATTTCGCAGATAGCACCAGAGAATAGTTGCTAATCCTAATTTATGGGCGTATTTAAAAGCTTGGCTAATTTCCTGAATTTGTCTAGTTGATTGTTCAGAACCAAAATAAATTGTCGCGCCAACAGCTGCTGCACCCAAATTCCAAGCTTGTTCGACATCAGCAAACAATACCTGATCGAATTGATTGGGGAAAGTCAAAAGTTCGTTATGATTTATTTTGACTATGAAGGGGATTTTGTGAGCATATTTCCGTGAAACACTGCCCAAGACACCTAAAGTTGTAGCAACAGCATTACAACCTCCAGCTATTGCCAACCGCACAATATTTTCTGGGTCAAAATAAATCGGATTAGGCGCAAACGATGCTCCGGCTGAATGTTCAATACCTTGGTCTACTGGCAGAATTGAGAGATAGCCAGTATATGCTAAACGACCAGTAGAATAAAGTTGCTGAAGATTACGCAATACTTGAGGATTGCGATCGCTGTTTAGCCAAACTCGATCCACAAAGTCTGGCCCCGGTAAATGCAATAAATCTTGAGAAACTTTTGCTTTATAGGTAAGCAGGTCTTCTGCTTCTTTACCTAAATACGATTCAATAGAACTACCTGCTAAAAGCGTTGCAGTCATGATTTATTCCTCAAAAATTGAGTAAATGACCTTGCTTTTAAGATAACACTCTTATTATTTAAAACTGATTACGCAAGTGTGAATTAAATATGCTTTTAATTCTAGATTTTTTCTATTTCTCAAGAGCGATCGCATCTAATTATGATATAAATAAATTGAATTTTGGCAATATGCCTTTAGGTATATATCCTTCGTAAGAATTATTAATAATAAATCTCACCATCATCTCTGATGTAATCAACAAGGGTAAAAATTTTTTATTATTTCTCCCCTGCTTTTCCCAACTCAGTCATTTACATAAAAACCCCTTCCCCATTCCCCATTCCCCATTCCCCCTTCCCCATTCCCCATTCCCCATTCCCCATTCCCCC
>NZ_JACJQJ010000037.1 GCF_014696615.1 Nostoc linckia FACHB-104
TAAATATTTTTAATCGGCGGTGAATTCAACAATGTGTCAATTAATTTATCCTAAATCTGGCTAATCCAGGTGTTTTTTTCTCCCTCGTGAGAAATCCGGGTAATGCTCTCAAACCCGATAGGCGTTCTCTAACCAGCAGTCGCTTGCCATCACCACTGCGGTTGTGCTGCTTTGTTTCGGCAAGATAAATTCGGTAAATTTCTAATAATTGTTCAGCAGAAAATTCACCGACTATTCCTGCAGCCAGCATCTGTTTACTAATGTGATTCATATGAGCATGATTAGCTATTTCTAATGATGTGGCTGCTAATAATTTACTGGGCTGAATCTGACTTTTTCCTAAGATTTCATTGAAAAATATCTGTTTTGCTAGCCAGGTATTCATCGACCTTTGCAGTTGCTTTTCCATAGGATGCAATGGGTAAGTCATTGTTCCTAGCTTGTTTAATGGAGCAATTTCTCCTGTTTGCTCCCATATTCCTGCAGCAATTTTTTTAGTTGATTGATTTAATAGTAGAATTTGCTTGAGTAGCCAACGAGTAGTCAGAACGCTTAATTGGGTAACCGCTAAAAAGGCAGCTATCGATAATAAAAGAGTAGTATTGTTGTTAGCATTAATTTGTTTGATGACATCAGCTTCGGAAACTACTACCACAATCAACCAATCTAAGCCAATATCGTCACGCCAATTTTTGACCTGTACAAAATAACGTCCTTGTGCGGTAGTAAAGCTAATTTGTTGTTTACCAACAATGAATCCTAGACTGCCAAAACGTTTGAGTAAATATTCTGTTGTCAATTTGATTAAGTCATCTTGACTATTTACTGCCAATAAACGTTTGGCTTGACCTTGAATCATACTGTATGGTGGTTGATGTTTGGAGTCAGCTACTATTAGCCCAGAACGCTCCAAAATAAAGATTCTTCCTTCCTGACCAACGTTTATGTGACCTAAAAAATTCCTCATGTGTGATAAGATTAAGTCTATACCCACCACTCCCAAGAGCTTGTTAGTGCGATCGTAAAGTGGGGAACTTGAAGAGATAGATAAAACTTCTGGCTGATTCTGCAATTGTGAAATTTGGCTCCAGTTTGGCTTGCCAAGATTCACTGCATTTATATACCAAGTTTCGAGGCGAGGATCATAATCTTTGACTTCCTGAAGATGGGTATGATTTTTTTGGCTATCTGTGGCGTAAATATACAGTTTACCAATACCCTTTTGTTGAGAAACTTCCTTAATCAAGAGTCTACCGTTATCTAGCTGTTGAACACCGATAAATTCACCCTTGGGGTTAGCAAATTTGTTGTAGTTAATATGAAAAAACTGCATCTGTTTCCCCAGGTAATTTTGGGTTGCTTCCACATCAGTATGCTTGAGCAAACCTACCTGCATCACATCCCAGTTAATTTGATTAATTTGCTGGGGAGTTATTAAGTACTGGTCAAGGTGGTGTTCAATGCGATCGCAGATTTCATTTTCTAACTGAATTGCCAGATCTTTTACCGCTTCTTGTCTATTTTGCAACCACAGATAGCCTATTAGTCCCACCGATCCACAAAATTGCAACACCAAAGGCACAATTAGAATAGATTTGAAAGGCATCATATTGATATATGCCTGTTCAAATAAGCGGTTGAGAGATTTGACGTGATGAAGTTTAGATAACATTGTGGTGTGATTTGATCCCCATTGTTAACCTATGGGTCTTCTTGCCATATAAATTACAAGGAATATAAGCATTAGTACTACTTTTTTTAGGAAAAGTTATTATGCACTTAACCTAAGTTTGTATAAAAGAAATTAGTACTAGTGTTTTTAATACTATAGTTTTGCCCGATGCGGTTCCTCCCCAATTAAATTTTCTTGTGTGGTTATTACACTTGAATTTGGTAACTTTTCAGCGGCAATACATTAGCATTTTTTTCTCTGGTGAACTACAAAATATAGTTATATTCATACAGATGAGCATCTATATTGGTTTAAATTTAACCAATAGACTACAGTATGGGGTGAAATCGTGAATGTCACAATAGACACAATACCCCAAATAAAACTTTGTATTGTTTACCCGTGAAGTACTCAGTCTTTAAATCTTGGTTTTAGGCAAACAATCATACATATTCAATTACAAAACCGTGAAAATTACTAGATAAATTTTCGATTCAAAAGTAAAGAAATTTAGGAGATTTTTACTTTTTGATTTTCTTTTTTAAGAAAAATTAACTTTTTAACCTATGATTGCAACTTCATTGCCAATTTGTAACATTGTTTCAAATGATGAAACAGAAGCGATAGTATTGACACTCAATTTATAAAAATGATTAAAGCGAGATATAGCTACCCCATCGGGTAAGGTTACTTGTCGCTGCTTAACAAATGTTTTTTGAAACTGAGCATCAGCTAATCCAGAGTCCGGATCACGTGTTGGTACCACACATCGCTGACAAGGCTGAACTCCAACAAAGCTAACGTTTCCTATACGAAAAGAGACTGTTTGATCGCTTTGTGAACTAAATAATTGGTCTTCCCAAAAAGCGGGTACACCCCCAATTTCTAGATTGGCTCGCATCCGACGGCGCATTTGTTCTACAGTGACACCCGGAAACCAGGAAGCTACTTCTGTTAAGGTTGCGGTACTAATCACCGTTGGCCCAAGACATTTTGTATCATCGGGGAATCCTTGAACAGAATTTTGCTGTAATTTCACAGGGAAACCGAAAAAATCACTTAAGGTTGCTACTAGCGCCTGTTTTTCTCTATCGAGATGAAAAACTTGTTCTAAGTTACTTCCAGGTATTTGCAGAGATAGGGTTCGATTGGACAGTGCAAATTTAGCTCGCAAAGAATGAATTTTGGCATGGCGTTTGCCATTAACAAAATTACCGCGCTCGTCAAAGATGGCAAATTCACGGTCAAATTCTAGGGTACCGCTAGCAAGAACTCTGGCGTTTTCTACTTCCACACCATCAAAAGACTTAATCGGATAGAGTAAAATTTTGGCTAAGTAGGGCATCATAGGAATTTTAGATTTTAGATTTTGCGTACTCCTGCAAACCGTAGCAAACTTTTCAAGACAGATTTTAGATTGTGGATTGTTTGACAAACATCCCGCCCGGAACTGAGTTCTAGGCGGGATAAAAATCAATAATTTTTGGTTTAGTGGAAAATAAACCAAATGCCTTTGAGCTTATTCCTAAGCTAGAAAATGCAACTGAGCGATTACAGCATTAATCAGATGATGAGTAATCGGGAGGCTATCTACTACCATCGCTAAACACAACAGCATCATGTAAGAGATGGAATAGAGGAATAATTCTCTTGCGATTGTTCTATCTTCTGGGTTTTGCAATAACCGCCAAGCTTTGCGAATAAAAACTGAGCCTAAACCGACTGCGATCGCAGCATACAAAATCCCACTAGCATTTAAGGGATAAACCAATACTAGTGTTGTTGCTACCGTCGCTAGAGTGTAATACCAAATTTGCTTCACAGTTGCTATATCGCCCACAACTAGAGGTAGCATCGGAATTCCGACTTTAGCGTATTCATCGCGAATCATCAAAGCTAAAGCCCAGAAGTGAGGCGGTGTCCAAAGAAAGACGATCGCAAAAATTACCCAAGCCGGCCAGCCTACCGTACCTGTCACAGCCGCCCAACCTACTAAGGCGGGAATTGCCCCCGCAGCGCCACCAATCACAATATTGTTAGTGGTATGGCGTTTCAGCCAATGGGTATAAACTACAACATAGAAAACTATGCCAGAAAATGCTAGTAAGGCAGCTAGTAGGTTAGCAAAAACAGTCAGTAAAGTAAAAGAAATGACAGCAAGAGCGATCGCAAAAATCAAAGCGCCACGCGGCTGTACCTTACCGGAAGGCATAGGACGATGGCGTGTCCTCTCCATTTCATAATCAATATCGCGATCGTAGATACAGTTAATTGTTTGGGCGCTAGCAGCAGCAAAAGTGCCACCAATCATAGTTACTAGCAACAACCAGATATCTACTTGTCCCTTAGCGGCAATCCACATACTGCCAGCGGTGGTAATTAAGAGCAACGGAATGATCCGGGGCTTGGTTAACTGGTAGTAGCTTTGAATTACCTGTAGAAAAGTTTCGTGGTGGCGAGAGACATTAGTCTCAATCATTTTGGCTCGATTTCCTTATTTTTCAACTTATGTGCAGCCCCTGCTCATACCGAATCGCTATCGAAAAAAGACTAAGGGAAGATGAGGGAGATGAGGGAGAGAAGGGATATGAGGAGGATGAGGAGGATTACTACCTCTATTCCCACTGCTCCCTCATTCCCTTTACTCAGTCTGTCTCACAGAGACTAGCAAAAACATCCACTTGTAGTGAGGTATAGATAGAGACAAGGGTTTATTTTTGTTCCACCACTTCTAGTTGCTAAGGTGGGGATTGGGGACTAGGTACTGGGTACTGGGGATTAGGAATTTTAGATTGAAACCCAATCCAAAATTGAATTGCCTATGCCCCATGCCCTATGCCCCTTGTTTCTTTGGTTATAGATGCGACCCCTTTGCTGGTACAGCTACAGGGGAAGTATTGGTTTCACGACTAGCAACCCAGTCGCGTAATGCTAGAACTGTGAAAGCTACCAAAGTACCGAGTAAAGCTGCGCCTACAGCCTGGTGAGAGACGGTAAGCGGCTCTACTTGCAGGCGTAATTTGAAAGTAGCTACTCCCAAGAGGATTTGTAACATTAATAACCCACCAGCCATATTTGCCAAGCGGCGTAAAGCTGGATGGAGTGCCGGTGTCAGCCAAGATATTAATACCACTGCTAAGGTTGCCACTGTTGGTGGTACTAAGCCAAAGATGTGGCTGTACATGAAAGTACAAAGTTGGGATGTGCCCAAACATTGGTGTAGTGCCCAGCGAGAGCCCACCAAGGCACCCAGAAGACTTTGTAGGTAAACTAAAACGGCCGCAGTTAAACCCAACCAAGGCAAGCTACCAACATTGCGGGTTCCTTGATAAGGGGTGAGTGCCGTACCAATAATTAGGAGGGTGGTGAAAAACAACAACGCCGTTCCCAAGTGGGCAGTCACGATATCAAACCGTAAAAGTTCGGTGACAGTCAGCCCCCCCAAGACACCTTGGAAAACAATTAAAAACAAGGCGAATGTAGATGCCCAAGGCAGCCAATTTGGTAAAACGCGACGATACCACCAGGATAGCCCGGCAAGTGCGATCGCGCTCAGTCCAATCAAAGCTGCATCCAGTCTGTGAAACCATTCCAAGAACACTTGAAAATTCATTTGCTTGGCTGGCACTAATTCTCCATAGCACAAAGGCCAGTCTGGGCAAGCAAGTCCAGCGTTCATTACCCGCGTGGCACTGCCTATTGCCATCAAAATTAAGGTGGCGATGCAGATCTTCCAAACAAAACGACGAATTATTTCCTGGGGCTTTTGCTGGGGATCTGTTGCTTCATTTTGTTGTTGTAGGACAAATTCGCTCATGAACGATACCTTCTGCCCGCTCTTGGTAGAGCTATTTAAAATTATCAGTTTGTCAATCACGACCCATATAAACCCTAGCGTATACGACCAAGGTTGATAGATTAGCTTTCAGTTATACGTTTTACTTACACTTTGAAGCACTCTAGCTACTTTTAGCCAAAAGCTTTAGGTATTTTTTAAGTTCTCAATTTTTTGTTAATGGCAACCAATTTTACTATCTAAATTTTTTCTTAAATTTTTACCATGATTCACATCTATCCTTGGCTATATCTGATAAAACTCTTGTACTCAAAATTATTTATGTAGCCAAAAAAATTAATAAAAATTTCAGACATTGGAAGACCATAATTGATGACCTACACTACCTTAGTAAGTGGGTACCTTTGAGATAACGTAGTAAATTCATTTAAGTGAGCCGTGAAAATTCCAAGTTCGATCTGGACATTACTAATTGGCATTGTGTTAACACTTGCCAGCCTTTGGTACGGTCAAAATCACGGTCTGTTGCCAACAGAAGCCTCTGATGAAGCCGTCTTGGTTGATGGTCTGTTTAACACGATGATGGTCATCTCTACAGGTATCTTTCTCATTGTCGAAGGTGTTTTAATTTACTCCGCATTTAAATATCGTCAACGACCTGGTGACAATGAAGACGGGCCTCCTGTAGAAGGAAATGTACCTCTAGAAATCCTCTGGACGGCGATCCCAGCAATTATAGTTATTGGTATTTCTGTTTACAGCTTTGAGGTTTATAACGATATTGGTGGCTTCGATCCCCATGCAATCCATGATGCCCCGGTGACTCAAAATATGTCGATGAAAATGCCAGGGGCCGCGATCGCCGCAACGTTAAACGATACACCACCCAGCGACAAACCCAACCTCAATCAAGAAAAATCTGATGCGGCGATGCAAGACCCAGCCACCGCAGCAGTTCGCAATGCCGATCAAATTCCCCAAAAAATCGATGCGCCAGGAGTTGGTAGTGTAGCTCCTACCATTGGCGAAAGTCCTGACAAAGCAGGTAAACCCCCAGAATTATTGGTTAATGTTACTGGTCTGCAATATGCCTGGATATTCACCTATCCAGAAACAGGTCTTACCACCGGGGAAATGCATCTTCCCATCGGGCGTGAGGTGAAAATCAATATGACAGCCAACGATGTGATTCACGCTTTTTGGGTGCCAGAGTTTCGCTTAAAGCAAGATGCTATCCCTGGTAGACAAACCGAAATTCGCTTCACACCGAGAATAGCAGGTGATTATGCCTTAGTTTGTGCCGAACTTTGTGGCCCCTACCACGGAGCAATGAGAGCGCCAATCGTGGTAGAAACACCAGAAGCCTTTGACAAATGGCAAAAAGAGCAGCAAGTAGCTAGCCGCGAAACCCTAAATCAAGCTGTTGCTTATAACCCTGCAAATCTCTCCCCCGATAAATTCCTCGCTCCTTACACCAAGGACATGGGAATTAACACCGCAATAATTCATCAAGTACACAAATAATCAACAGTCCAAAGTCCAGAGTCCAAAGTCAACAGTCAAAAGTCCAAAGTTATAGCCATTAACCTTTGACCCTTGACCCTTGACCTTTGACCCTTGACCCTTGACCCTCTCCTCCTATGACACAAGCCCAAATCCAAGAAACCGCTAATATCCCCGCCCTGGCTGAAGAACCAGGGGTCAGGCATTGGCGAGACTACTTTAGCTTTAATACTGACCACAAGGTGATAGGGATTCAATACCTAGTCACTTCGTTTATTTTTTACTGCATTGGTGGCGTGATGGCGGACTTGGTTCGCACAGAACTAAGAACCCCAGAAGTAGATTTTGTTACCCCAGAAGTCTATAACAGCCTATTTACCCTGCACGCCACAATCATGATTTTTTTGTGGATTGTGCCCGCAGGGGCAGGGTTTGCTAACTTCCTCATTCCCCTGATGATTGGGGCTAAGGATATGGCATTTCCTCGGCTCAATGCTGTCGCCTTTTGGATGATCCCCCCTGCTGGCGTGTTATTAATTGCCAGTTTAGCGGTGGGCGACGCACCAGATGCTGGCTGGACTTCTTACCCACCCTTGAGCTTAGTTACAGGTCAAGTGGGTGAGGCTATCTGGATTATCAGTGTCCTGCTACTGGGTACGTCATCAATTTTGGGGGCGATTAATTTCCTCGTCACCTTGTTGAGGATGCGTATCCCAGGTATGGGTGTGCATCAAATGCCCTTGTTTTGCTGGGCGATGTTTGCTACCTCAGCATTGGTACTTTTATCTACCCCTGTACTCGCAGCAGGTCTGATTCTGCTTTCCTTTGACTTAATTGCCGGAACGACATTTTTCAACCCAACTGGAGGCGGCGATCCCGTTGTCTACCAGCATATGTTCTGGTTTTATTCCCACCCAGCAGTTTACATCATGATTTTGCCTTTCTTTGGGGCAATTTCTGAAATCATCCCAGTTCATTCTCGCAAACCGATTTTTGGTTATAAAGCGATCGCCTATTCTTCCCTAGCGATTAGTTTTCTCGGGTTAATCGTGTGGGCGCACCATATGTTTACCAGCGGTATTCCTGGTTGGTTGCGGATGTTCTTTATGATCACCACAATGATCATTGCCGTACCTACAGGAATTAAAATTTTCAGCTGGTTAGCGACGATGTGGGGCGGAAAAATTCGTCTCAACAGTCCTATGCTATTTGCTATGGGTTTTGTTGGCACCTTTGTGATTGGCGGCATTAGTGGCGTAATGTTGGCAGCAGTACCCTTTGATATTCACGTTCACGATACCTATTTTGTGGTCGCCCACCTCCACTACGTCCTCTTTGGTGGTAGTGTCTTAGGGATTTTTGCAGCCATTTATCATTGGTTCCCAAAAATGACGGGAAGGATGCTGAACGAATTTTGGGGTAAAGTTCACTTTGCTTTGACAATAGTTGGTCTAAATATGACCTTCTTACCAATGCACAAGTTGGGTTTAATGGGCATGAACCGCCGAGTTGCTCAGTATGACCCCAAATTTGCATTGTTAAATGAAATCTGCACTTATGGTTCTTATATCCTCGCAGTTTCTACAATTCCCTTCATCATCAATGCCATCTGGAGTTGGTTATACGGGCCCAAGGCAAGTAATAATCCCTGGAATGCATTAACTCTAGAGTGGATGACAACCTCACCACCCGCGATTGAGAATTTTGACAAAACCCCAGTCTTAGCAACAGGCCCCTACGACTACGGTTTAGAAAATGCTTACAAGGGCGTACCCCTATCAGATCCCGATCCAGTCTTGTCTGGTGGCGTAAACTCAGTATTGCGCGCCCAACCAGACGAACCATATCCCGGTATCACAGCAGAAAAAGAATAAATAGGGCATGGGGCATGGGGCATTGGGCATTGGGCATTGGCATTTGTTATTTTTCCCCCTGCTCCCTGCTCCCTGCCCCCTGCTTTTTCCCAATCCCCCCCTTTACACTTCACCCTTTTTAATATTCATGCAAAGTCAAACTATTGACCCAGCGAAAACGGAACTGAATCATCACCTGGCTACAGAAGGCGCACATGGCGAACACGAAGGACATCCCGATCATCGCTTGTTTGGGCTAATTGTCTTTCTGATTGCTGAAGGTATGATTTTCATGGGGTTGTTCGGAGCTTATCTGGCTTTCCGTTCTACCTTACCTGTATGGCCGCCAGCCGGAACACCTGAATTAGAACTTTTGCTACCAGGAGTTAACACCGCTAATCTAATAGCTAGCAGTTTTGTGATGCATAATGCTGACACTGCTATCAAAAAGAATGATACCAAGGGTATGCGGATTTGGTTGGCAATTACAGCCGCTATGGGTGCAATTTTCTTGGTAGGTCAGGTTTATGAATACACCCATCTAGAATTTGGTTTAACTACCAATTTATTTGCCAGCGCATTTTATGTGTTAACTGGATTTCACGGTTTGCACGTAACCATCGGTGTGTTAGCAATTTTGGCTGTATTGTGGCGATCGCGCGTTGCCGGTCATTACACTAACGAAAAACGCTTCGGTATTGAAGCTGCGGAAATTTACTGGCATTTTGTTGATGTAATTTGGATAATTTTGTTCGGATTGTTGTACATACTCTAAGTATTAATAAGTAGTTGTTCACTCCACGCGAATAACTACCTAACCCCCACTGGGGGTTTTTTTATGGTTAATTTCCAACATAGGATAATCACTGAGTGATTATAGTTGCTTGATATCATGGTATTAACTCTGTGATATCTCTAGAATTTATGCATTTGGAGGCGTAGATTTGACTAAGGAAATAGTAAATCAAAAAATATCCTCAATTTTCTTGTGTATTGGGCATTTTGACAGTTTCATCCTCTAGTTGACAGTTATCTGCAAGACTATCTAGATAGCAAGCTCATCTGTATCCTGATTGATCGTATTATTTTTTACTATGCTCTAAATCAAAATGAAACGCGCTTTGTTTTTTTTATACATTCATAACCATGTTGAATTTTAGCTAGATTGTATATTAAAGTGTGTTTACTAAGATATTTTGAGATTTCAAGACTATTAACTTTAGTCTGATTTAGGTGCAAATACAGCAACAATAAAAATTACAAAGGATAAAATATTTGGTTAAAATTATATTGTGATTTTAGCGCCATAAAATTCCTAAAAAAAAAGGCAGAATTTCGCCATCAAACTAATATCTAGTTTGGAAAAATTTTAAATTTAAATATCAAGCAACTACGCAGACATTTAGGCGGAATGTCCAGCACAATCTACCACCAAAATTTAACTTGTCAGCTATTTTAGATAGGTTAGGATATGTCCCATGCGTCAGTACCCTCGCATTAGAAAAACGCTCCGAAATCGCTACAATCATGTGACGCAGTTAAAAAGTAAATTATCTGGTGGTATTACTTATTTGCTATCAAGCGATACAGGAAATAAACAAGGAAATAGACAACAGGAACAGTATCCTCTCATAAAAAAAACACTGCGGAATCGCTTTAAGATTGTCCAACTTTTAGCTAGGGGAGGTTCTGGCGATACCTACTTAGCAATTGATTCGGATTTACCTGGTAAACCATTTTGTGTTGTTAAGCATTTTTATCCTAAACATCCTCATCCTGCTGTTTTACCGATTGCCAAGAACCTGTTTAATCGCGAAGCAGAAATTTTATATCAGCTAGGCAACAATCATAAGCAAATTCCTACCTTATTGGCTCACTTTCATGAAGATGGAGATTTTTATTTAGTTCAAGAATTTATTGATGGTTATGACTTAACCCAAGAAATTGTCCTTGGTAAACCTTTAAGCGAAGATGTAGTGTTAAATTTATTGAAAGATATCCTGGAAGTGTTGGACTTTGTTCATCAACACAAAATAATTCACAGGGATATTAAGCCGCAGAATATTATGCGGCGGAACTGCGATCGCAAGATTGTACTGATTGATTTTGGCAGTATTAAAAAAGTAGGTAATCAGGGAAATACCCTGACAGTTTCTGTTGGTACACCTGGATATATGCCAACAGAACAAGCTAAGGGTAAGCCAAAACTTAGCAGCGATATTTATGCAGTAGGTATGATTGGGATTCAAGCTTTGACTGGTTTAAAGCCCGAAGAATTACCTGAAGATCCCGATACTGGACAATTAATCTGGCGGAACAAAGCAAAAGTCAGCGATTGGCTAGCAGATGTTTTAGACACAATGATTAGCGAACGCCATAACCAGCGTTACCAATCTGCTGCAGCAGCCTTGCAAGCACTGATTCCCGATATAACCTTACCAAATTACTCACAATTGAGTGTTTCAGATGAACGACCTGATGAAGATTCTGTACAAGTTTATCGCAAGTTTATCTTGCTACTAGGTTTGGGTCTTGGCGTTATTACTAGTGTATTGTTAATAGCTCTAATATATACATTTTTGAGTACAAGTTTATCGCCAAAAAAACAACCAACCCCATCACAAACATTCATCGAAAAGTTTAATAATCGGTCATTTAGTTATCTAGATAAGCCAGTAGGTTAGAACTAGTACCGCAAGGCAGAATTCAAAATTTAAAATTCAAAATTCAAAATGAATACAGCGTAAGCGTTTCGGGAGTTTAGAATAGTCTGCTTATTTACGCCGAGGTGTACTAGTTAAATAAAAACTAGTAATTGGGTGATATACGTGATTAATAAAAACTAAGTTTAGCTTGATTGAATCAGGAATAGCTAATTATAAATAAGTCATTATTAACTAATAATTACAGATGTGTTTTACACCTTGCATTTACCACCAATTCTTGTCAACCTAACAAATAAACAAAATTAATAATATGGACAACACAAATCAAAAAAAGGTTTTGATTAAGGAAGATATCAGCATCTTCCTTAGAGGTTTAATTATTGGTAAAGTCCTAACACTGATGGTGATAGGAGGATTGCTGTGGTGGTTGCTCAAGCCGGAATTATTGGCTCGTAATACTAGCAATAATACTGATACTTCTAATCAAAATTTGCAGACTAGCTCGAATGAGGTATCCACCTTTGGGTCACTTACTGATGTGCCCACTGACTCATTCAACTACGGTGGTAGCACTGCTTGGGCACCGATTAGGCAAGTTGTAGATTCTCAAATCCTCAGCGCGCGCCCTGAACTCAAATTGCGCTATTTAGATCCTGTAGATGGTAGCCCTGGTTCTAGTTCTGGTATCCGAATGTTACTGGATGGAAAATTAGACTTTGCTCAGTCTTCCCGGCCCCTTACAGATGCAGAAAAAGCCATTGCCAAAGAGAGAGGTTTCACCCTTGAACAACGTCAGGTGGGTATTGATGGGATAGCGGTAGTAGTTAATCCATCGTTGAACTTGCCAGGTTTAACAGTTGACCAATTGCAGCAGATATATGTGGGGAAATTAACTAACTGGAATCAGGTAGGAGGGCCCAATCTACCGATCACAGCTTTTTCTCAACAGCCAGAGAATGCAGACACAAGCATCTTCTCTAGTAATGGCGAGTCAACAAAACAAGCCCTGGGTTCTAATGTCAAATATGTCTATTCAACTACAGATGCATTGCGTCAACTCAGCAAAACTCCAGGTGGCATATATTATGCTTCTGCCCGTGCTGTCGTACCTCAATGTAGTGTGAAACCCTTACCACTAGGCCGGACTGCTACCGATTTCGTTTCCCCTTATCGTCAACCTTTCGTCTCACCTGAACAATGTCCCCGTCAGCGCAATCAGGTTAATACTGAAGCTATTAAAAATGGTAGCTATCCTATAACCTCTAAGCTGTTTGTGATTATTAAACAGAACAAAGGTCAAGCACAGAAGGCTGGTAATGCTTATGCCAATCTGGTACTGACTGACCAAGGACAACAGGCGATTGAGCAGGCTGGGTTTGTGGGAGTTCGTTAGTTAATACTTGAATAGACTGCTGGCGAAATTTTAGACCTGATCCTGTTTCGCCAGTGGTAAAATGCGATCGCACTAATTCTCTACAACTGCTGATCTAGTTTCAGCGACATTAATTTGTCTTCAACGACAACAATCTGTCACCGATGACAAATAATTAGTCACTGTACAACAATAAAGCCAGCAGTCGGATTTGAACCGACGACCTTCCGATTACAAGTCGGATGCACTACCACTGTGCTATGCTGGCGGGCTGAGGCATTGCTCTTAAGCACTAACCGATTTCTAATCATAGCATAAGCAAAAGATTTGTCAAGGAATACAAATAAAAAATTTTTTGAACCTACAAGGCGCAGGAAAAATCTGAGGAATTTAGGGATTTCCAGAAAATAAATTATCCCACTTTCAGAGAAACAAATTCTTTCTCCTCTGCTCCCTATGCTGACATAGTGATGGAATATTTTTTTTAGTTGGAAGTCTCTTAATCCAATGCAACTTCTGTATTTCGCCAAGCTTTCACATTTGAGAGCGGTTTGCAAGTGAGACATTTGTAGGACAACTAACAAAAATTATGCATATTAGTCACCCATAAAGTTGATAAATTAATAGTCATAGCAAAAGCTAACTTCCATCCTGGGCTAGGCACGAAAATATCTGGTAGAGTTTTAAGGCGATACTTTTTTGGTAGGACTGGCTAAAGGAACACAAAGACATCATTATTATTTACAGATCACAAGCATGGCAGCGTTGAACGGACGAGATTTATTAAGTCTGGCGGATCTGAGTTCTACAGAACTTCAGGAACTCCTACAATTAGCAACTCAACTCAAATCAAAACAGCTCAAGCTACACAGTAATAAAGTGTTGGGATTATTGTTCTCCAAAGCTTCAACTCGCACACGCGTGAGTTTTACTGTGGCTATGTACCAACTAGGTGGACAGGTAATTGATCTCAACCCAAATGTTACTCAAGTGAGTCGTGGGGAACCAGTACAAGATACAGCTAGGGTGTTGGATCGATATCTGGATGTGTTGGCAATTCGTACGTTCGCTCAACAAGAGTTGGAAACTTTTGCTAACTATGCCAAGATTCCTGTAATTAATGCGCTGACTGATGCAGAACATCCCTGTCAGGTATTGGCAGATTTAATGACAATTCAAGAGTGCTTTGGTAGCCTCAAAGGGTTAACTTTAACCTACGTAGGTGATGGCAATAATGTCGCTAACTCTTTAATGTTGGGTTGTGCTTTGGGAGGAATGAATGTCAGAATTGCGACACCTAAAGGCTATGAGCCAGATAATAAAATTGTAGAACAGGCAAGAGCGATCACTAATAATCAAACTGAAGTTCTCTTGACTAACGATCCAGAAATTGCTGCTAAAGGGGCTGCTGTTCTCTACACTGATGTTTGGGCAAGTATGGGTCAAGAATCAGAAGCAGACGATCGCTTCCCAATCTTCCAAGATTACCAAATTTCCGAGCATTTATTGAGCCTTGCTGACCGCGAAGCGATTGTTTTACACTGCCTCCCAGCCCATCGCGGTGAAGAAATTACCGAAGCCGTCATTGAAGGTACGCAATCACGGGTTTGGGATCAGGCCGAAAATAGAATGCACGCCCAAAAGGCTTTGTTGGCTAGTATTTTAGGGGCAGAGTAAAAAGGGGCTAGTACCGCAAGGCGGAAGTAAAAAGTCAAAAGTCAAAAGTCAAAAGTCAAAATTAATGCAGTGTAAGCGTTTCGTTGATTTGAAATGGTTTGTTTACTTCCGCCGTGTTGTACTAGTTTTTTAGTATAGAGTTTTCTTCTCAAATCTCGTACTCTTTCCTATTTCCTTTTGAGGAACTCGATTTTTTCACATGGATGAGGTTTCAGTGTATTTTTCATCCTCAATCACTCATTAACAAACGACCTCATCCTTTATTTTTGTTCATTATTGTTCGCTACATAGCATTTCTATTTCATTTGTGAAACCCCAAGTACATTTGTACCTGCTTGTTTCCTGTTTCCTGTACCCTACCTTAACGACTAATGTCACAAGTCATTTAGGATAGCTATATTTACAAATCAATTCCCAAATTAAATAGGATTGCCATATATTCTTTTTAGTTTGTCCTTGCTTATATGGGATTTTATGTAGTACTAATGTTCTAGGGACATTTGTAATTACTTCCCAACAAAATTATGGAACGTTTAACCGAAGCTCAACAAGAACTTTATGAATGGCTGGCAGAATACATCCGAACGCATCAGCATTCGCCTTCAATTCGGCAAATGATGCAAGCGATGAATTTGAAGTCACCAGCACCAATTCAAAGCCGTTTAGAACATTTACGCACTAAAGGTTATATTGAATGGACTGAAGGGAAAGCACGCACAATTCGGATTTTACGTCCTGTAGCAACAGGTGTACCAATTTTAGGTACTATTGCTGCTGGAGGTTTAATAGAACCTTTCACAGATGCTGTCGAACATTTAGATATTACTAATTTTTCCTTACCTCCTCAAAGTTATGCTTTGCGGGTAGCTGGCGACAGCATGATTGAAGATTTAATTGCTGATGGTGATTTAGTATTTTTGCGTCCTGTACCAGAACCAAATCAACTTAAAAATGGCACCATTGTTGCTGCCAGAGTTGAAGGACATGGTACTACATTAAAGCGTTTTTATCGCAGTGGCGATCGCGTTACTCTCAAACCTGCAAATGCTAAATACCAACCGATTGAAGTTCCTGCTATCCATGTACAGGTGCAAGGTTCTTTAATCGCCGTTTGGCGTGATTATAACTAGGGGTTAGGGCATAGGGCATGGGGCATGGGGCATGGGAGGGATGAGGGAGACAAGGGGACAAGGGGAGAAATTACCAATTACCAATGTCCAATTCCCAATGACGAATGACAAATGACAAATGACAAATTATGTACCTGACGCTAAATAGAGTGCAAGAACTGCCCAGTTTTCGCTTACGATTGCCATTGTTAAGGGAAAATCAGGGCAGTTATCAAACTCAAAAATCATTACCAGGATGCCCAAAAATGCCGCAATCTCTGCAATTGCGGCAATATCAGCGCCAAGCCATGACAAGCTGGTTTGCTAATAATGGCAGAGGTACGCTGAAAATGGCTACTGGTAGTGGTAAGACTATCACAGCATTGGCGATCGCTTGTGAATTATTTCAGCAGATTAATTTACAAGTTTTGGTGGTGGTTTGTCCCTATCGTCATCTTGTCACCCAATGGGCGCGAGAATGCGAAAAATTTAACTTGCAGCCGATTTTAGCATTCGAGAATGTCCGCAATTGGCAAAGTCAACTCTCTACCCAAATCTATAATCTGCGTTCTGGTTCCCAAAAATTTGTCACTGTGATTACTACCAACTCTACTTTAATTGGCGATGGTTTTCAGTCACAGGTAAAATATCTCCCCGACAGAACTTTAATTATTGGCGATGAAGCCCATAATTTAGGCGCACCAAAGTTAGAGGAAAGTCTACCACGCCGCATTGGGTTGAGACTGGCCTTGTCTGCCACACCAGAAAGGTACTTTGATGATGATGGTACCCAATCTTTGTTTGATTATTTCGGCCCTGTGCTGCAACCAGAGTTTACCTTGAGAGATGCGATCGCTCAAGGAGCTTTGGTACATTATCTCTATTATCCGATTTTGGTGGAATTAACTGAGGCTGAAAGTATTGCCTATTTAAAATTAACTCGCAGAATTGGGCGTTCATTACTATATCGGGAAAGAGAAAATGGCACATTTGGAGATTTTGAAGCTAACGAAGATTTGAAGCCATTGTTAATGCAACGTGCCAGATTAATTGGTGCAGCAGAAAATAAGTTAACGGCTTTGCGGGAATTAATGGCAACTCGCAAAGATACTACCCACACCCTATTTTATTGCAGCGATGGTTCGCAAGAAAGCGGTCAACGTTCATCTTTACGTCAACTGAAAGCCGTTGCTAAAATTCTTGGCGTGGAATTGGGATATAAAGTTAGTACCTACACTGCCCAAACTTCCTTAGCAGAAAGAGAAGTTTTACGCTGTCAATTTGAAAGCGGAGAATTGCAAGGTTTAGTAGCAATTCGCTGTTTAGATGAGGGTGTTGATATCCCCGCAATTCAAACTGCGGTAATTTTATCAAGTTCTGGTAATCCTCGTCAGTTTATCCAAAGGCGCGGGCGCGTTTTACGTCCCCATCCAGGGAAAGAACGCGCCATTATTTACGACATGATAGTTTTACCGCCAGATTTAGAAAGGGAAACCATAGAAGTAGAACGCAATTTATTAAAAAAAGAATTGCGGCGCTTTGTAGAGTTTGCTGATTTAGCTGACAACGCTGGCGAGGCGAGAATGAAGTTACTTGCTTTACAAAAACGGTATGGTTTATTAGATATATGAACCGCCGATGGACGCAGATAAACGCCCATTATTTATCTGTGTTCATTGGCGTTTATCTGCGGTTTTTTATTGCTTTTTGTAAAAATTTTGGTAATAGTGAAGAATGAGGTTAATGAAGTATGGGATAATTTAAGTTATATTCTTAATAATGGGATGTTAGATAAATTTTAAAAATCACAAATATTTCATTATATTGTATGCTTTCAGTATATCAGCAAAGCAATTTTAAATAAAGCCCTTCCTACTAAAAATTTTCTACTTTACCCCACCAATTTGTGAGAAATTAAAGATAAGACAAAGGGTAGAGCAGAAGATGCGATCGCACTCGAAGATACAGGTAAAATAAAGAAAAAATTATCTACCATCCGCGATGTCACCAGAGCAAAATATCGATGATGTGCAGGAGCCAATTACCAGCGCCCCGCCGGAAGTACGGCAGATTATTGAACGAGTATGGAAGCTGGAAAAAGGCAGACTAGATAAGAGAATTAACAGTCACATTAACGATGAAATATTGGTGATTATTAAGGAAGAGGTGCGATGAAGCTGACTTCAATTAAGCTGTGCAATTTTCGCTCCTTTTATGGTACGACACCAGAGATAGTAATTTCTGGGGGAGATGTTCTCAACACCACAATAATTCATGGCAATAATGGTTCTGGAAAAACCAGTTTACTCAATGCCTTTACCTGGGTATTATATGAGAAGTTTAGTGCAGCATTTGCCTCGGTAGAACAGCTAGTTAATAAAAGAGCGATCGCTGAAGCTAAACCAAAGCAAGCTGTGGAATGTTGGGTAGAAATTGGTTGGGAACATGAAGGTAAACGCTACCGTGTAAAACGTTCCAGTCGGGTTTATAAAAACGAGAGTGATTTTGAAGCTGGGAAAACTCAATTAACCATGTGGGTGGGTGGCGATGATGGTAAATGGTATTTTCCACCCCAGCAACCAGAAGATATCATCAATCAAATTTTACCTGCGAGTTTGCATCAATATTTTTTCTTTGATGGGGAACGGATTGAAGAAATCGTCCGTTCTGATAAAAAAGCGGAAATTGCGGAAGCGACAAAGATATTCTTAGGTGTAGAGGTAATTAACCGTTCGATTAAGCATTTGGGTGAAGCGAAAAAAAGTTTAGAAAATGACTTAAAAGCCATTGGGGATTCGGAAATAAAACAGCTTTTGCGTCAGCAAGAGAAGATAGAACGGGAAATTGAAAGCATTACCCAACGCCAAACTGAAATTAAACAAGAATTAGAATATCAACAAACTTTTAAAAAAGAAACAAGTAACCGTTTACGGGAACTGAGTGCGGCAAAAGAATTACAGGAACGCTGTCAAAATTTAGAAACGCAGAACCAAGCTTATAAGGAAGAATATAAGAAAAATAGGGAAGCCTTAAAGAAAATTATTTCTGCACGGGGTTATACAGTTCTTCTGGCAGATACTACAGCCAAGTTTCGGGAAATCATGCATGATTTAAAGCAGCGTGGTGAATTAACGGCGGGAATTTCGCGGGAGTTTATTAACGAGTTACTCAATTCGCAACGTTGTATTTGCGGTACAGATTTAAATGTTGGTAGTCATCCCCATACAAATGTGACTCTCTGGTTAAATCAAGCAGGTTCTTCAGCAGTAGAAGAAATGGCTTTTCGCATGAGTGCCCAAGTTGATGAAATTGATAAGCAAGCAACTGCATTTTGGGAAGAAGTTGACAGGGAACAAGCGAGAATTAATCAATTAAGACAAAATATCTCGCAAATTGAAAGCGAATTAGATAACATTCAAGACAGATTGCGTAAAGATGCTAACGAAGAGATTAGCAGTTTACAGAAACGCTTAGACGGAATAGAAAATAAAATAGATGAGTTAAATCGAGAACAAGGCGCTAACCAACAACAAATCGCCCACTTTACCACAGAAATCGAAGCTTTAGGTAAACAAATTGCCAAGCAAAAGCTAAACGAAGAACGCCAAGCATTAGCACAGCGACGAATTAACGCTACCCAAGATGCAATTGAACGATTAACAGAAGTAAGAAACCGTCAAGAAAAGCAATTTCGCCTGCAACTCGAAAAGCGAGTACAGGAGATATTTGCAGAAATATCCTTTACTCCTTATATTCCCAAAATTAGCGATAAATATGAACTGACATTGATAGAAAATACCGCTGGAATAGAAGCACCAGTTGCAGCTTCCACCGGAGAAAATCAAATTCTCAGTTTATCTTTTATCGCCAGTATTATTGATAGAGTCAGGGAATGGAGTGAAAAGCGGAAAATGCTGATGTTACCAGAAAGCAGTACCTTTCCAATTGTGATGGATTCACCTTTTGGTAGCTTAGATGAAATTTCCCGGCGACATATTGCTCAAACAATTCCCCAGTTAGCAAATCAGTTAATTGTCTTAGTCACAAAAACTCAATGGCGGGGTGAAGTTGAAGAGGAAATGGCAGATAGAATTGGGAGAGAGTATGTACTGACTTACTTTTCTTCCAAGCCAGATTGCGAACAAGATTATATTGAATTGGGTGGGGAAAGATATCCTTTAGTCAGGCAAAGTCCTAATGAGTTTGAGTATACAGAGGTTGTTGAGGTAAAGCGAGATTGGTGATCAATAGAAACGAACCGCATGGCTTTCCGCAGGGTAGTACCCTAAAAACACGAAGGAAAGAAGGTAAGAGGTAAAAGAGAGAGTATCAAGATTTTATCTCTACTTCTTTGTGTTCTCTGTACCTTTGGGGTTCGTTATCCTTGTATGCTTTAATAGCCTAAGTTTCTACTAACTACTATTAATGCTTCTACCATTAATACTCGCCTCGCTTTTTACCTTACCAAACTCCATCACCCTTGCCTTTTCTGATACACAAAAACATTGGGCTAATAATTGCGTTCAAGAACTAGGAGAAAGAAAATTAATTACAGGCTATCCAGATGGAAGCTTTCGCCCAGAAGCAACAGTTACACGCGCCGAAGCCGCAGTCTTAATGTTGAATGCTTTCCCCGATGCACCAATCAAGCGCAGTACTACTACATTTAAAGATGTACCTGCTAATTATTGGGCAAACAAAGCAATTACTACTGCTTATCAAAAAGGCTTTTTCTCTGGTTATCCAGGGGGAATTTTTCAACCTAACCAAGCAATTCCCCGCGCCCAAATTATCGGTGTTGTGGCTGGGGGTAAAAATTATAGTCCTGTATCTAACCCAGCCCAGACATTACAACAATATTTTGAGGATGCAGCACAAATTCCTAACTATGCCCAAAGTGCGATCGCATCCGCTACAGTAAATAGTATTGTCGTCAATTATCCCCAAGTCAAACAGCTAAAACCCCAGCAAAGCGCCACCAGAGGCGAAGTTGCAGCTTTGATGTGTCGGGCGTTAAATATCTACACCGTACCCCCACAATATATAGCTGGTGTGGAAATCCAACCGCAAGAAGTCCGCCTTTTACCTGGAAAACTCGATACTATCCCTACGTTTAATAGTAATAGTCCAGAGTTGGTAACTACTGAAGGAATTTTACTTTCTACCTTCCCCCCAGATGGTAAACAAGTCCCGGAAGCACACCTTAATTATCCCTTTTCTGGCAGATTTGATGTATTTGCCCATCATATCGTCAGGGCGGAAACTTCAGCCCAAAGCCGCACTGTTTACCAAGGAATTATTGTCCACAATCCAGGGAATCAACCTGTCACCCTGCAAGTATTACACGCCGCCAGCTACCTTTCTAGTGAAGCACCATTTATTGCTTTACCAGATATGGTAGATAATTCCCAAAGTACAGTTTACGCTGGCCCTGGTAGCAGGACAATGAATGATGTACTACGGGGAATTAGACAAGATAATTTTCCTGAAAAGCTGGTGATTGAACCAGGAAAAACCCAAATATTAGCGAATTTACCTATACCTGTACAAGCGCCATCTTCTAATGGTCGCACAACGATGATGCGATTAGTGAGCGATCGCCCAGTTTATCTGGCAAACTTAGCTAAAAATAGCGCTACCCCTCCCACTTTAGCTGAATGGCAAAGGCTCTTAGATACAGGCAGTTTAGCAGGAAAACGCGACCCCATTCCTACCCCTCTCGACCCTCCCAGAGAACCGACAGTATTTAGCCGCGTCTCTGGTGTCTCTCAAGGGACGCAATGGCAAGCTAATCTGACGGATAATCCTAATGTGTCCGAGTTAACGATACCCCTATCCGGAAAAGCCTTTGCTTATCCTTTGGGTACTGTACATTTAATCACTCTTAGTACAGGACAAATACAGAGTGCGCCAATGCTGAAACGCTATCCTGATACAGCATATTTTGCTCACAGTAACTATGGTGTAGAGTACAATCTGACTTTACCGTTACGTAATAGTAGTAATCAAAGCCAGATAGTTACCGTATCAATGCATACACCTTTAAAAGATGAAGGGGGAACAGATAGACTACTATTTTTAAAGCCAAGGGTGGAACAGATATTTTTTCGCGGTACTGTGAGGGTGCGTTACACCAATGATAATGGTGGGGAAAAGACGCGCTATGTACATTTAGTACAACGTCGGGGACAAATGGGTGAACCTTTGGTGAGGTTGAAGATGTTAGCGGGAGAGAAGCGACAAGTACAAGTAGATTTTTTGTATCCTCCTGATTCTACCCCGCCGCAGGTGGTGACAGTGAGGACGGAGAGGTAAATATCTCACGCAGAGACATCAAGTAGTGCGTAGACGCAAAGCGGCTTGTCGTTAGACATCGCTCTTTTGTTTCGGTTAAAATTGCCACAATGTAGATATGCAAATCAATGGCTGAAACTGGCAGAATCAGGGTTGCAAAAGATAAAGCTGAGTTAGTCAAAGCTTTAACATCCTCAGACGGGGAAACAGGGCCTTTTCAAACTTTTGCTGATGTAATTGTCTTTGCAGCCGCTTTGGGTGTCAAGCATAAAAAGCGTGTTCCTTTGGGGGAAATTTCTAAAAGAGAACCTTCACCAATTAGGGTAGAATATTTCGCTTCGGTGGGAAATGATGTGGTGATTAAGTTACTAGGAATCACAGAAACCCAGGACATTAATATTTTATCTGCTTATGAAGAAGAGTATGAAACTCAACGCAATCATATTTTTGAAGAGTATGCTAATGGTGGTCTAGAAATATTACAAAATGAATTGCGTGGCGCTGTAGATTATTCTGAGCGTATTTTATTATTCTTAAGTTATCAACGCATTCAGCAAGAAGAACAAGAAGAGGAATTTGATTTGAGTAAATTCCTCTCTTGATTTTTAATTACCGCTCATTAATAATTTTTTAACTCCATCCCAAGGAGCTTTTGACTTTCTTGACTGCATCCGCTATAGGAGTTGGTTTATTTAAAATTTCGTAGTCACCATTAGCTGATTTTCTCACTAGATTATCTTCCCAAAAACTATTTTTTCGTGACCAGTCTAGTTGTGCTAGCTGTGAAACTTTCTGTTCATCAAAATAATTATTATTCTTGTCATAAATGAAGTGTAGCAATCTGCCTAATACTTCTAGTCCCGCACTAACTCCTAGCAAGGAAGATTCCCTAAATGCACCAATTTGATGAATTGTAAGTTTGTCAATCCTTGTTTCAGAAATATCTTTTGTCTCTTTACATTCTGAGAAGAACTTATTCAAGGAATAAGATAAAGATTCAGATACTTTGTCAACATCATACCCTTTAAGTTCATCTTTTGTATTCTCAGCAAATACACAACTGACAAATCTAGCTATAAAATTAGTTGTGTAAATTAATTTTTGACTAGCGGTTTTACCAATTTTATTAGTTTTTTCTTGAAACATTTGTACTTGTTCTATTAAATTTTTAGTGATACCAACTCTCCCTTCAAACTCACCAAATGATAACAATAATGACTTATCTAGTTGTTTCGTCTGAGCCATATCTCGGAAGTCAGTTTGGCACTGGCGCAGATTTCCCTCTAAAATCAGCGTGATAGCAACCTGGTCATAACCAACTAAGTGGCTTTCATCGCTAAAAATCAATTCTTGAATTGCCCTCTTACGATGCTGTCCATCCGTAATATCTAATTTAATATCACTAGGAATAACAACTATACAAAATCCTCTACCCAAATTGTGTATTTTTATAAGCTGCTCATCTACATTTGCTGTAATTGTTCCTATAATATAAGGCTTACTGTTTGTAGCGCGTTCTACAATATAGTCTTTAATTTCCTGGGCATGACCTGTTACTAATGGACGATTCTTACCTGAATCAGGATTATTTTTGGTGGAAGATTTCTCTTGAAGAAGAATAGGTAAGTGTTTAGCTGGTACATTTATTTGCAGCATAGTCCGCTTTCCCTGATGAAAAATCAGTCCTGGATAGCATGACTCTAAATAATGTTCCGAGAAAAGCGGCGCAACCACGCTACTAAAATTAGCTTTGATCTCTGGTGAAACGTTGTTGTTACTATCTTGATTTGTTTGAGCCATATATCAATATGAATTCCGTAATTTTCACTTTATGATACATTGTAGCTCGTAAAATCCCTATAATACAACGCTGGGTTAACGCTGCTAGTTATAAAATTGGTGGAAGTCCCACGGCTTTAGGTTCAACAAAATTCCCATCAAAACCAATTGTTTTATCTTCTACAGTTCTTGCATCAGCTAAAGCTTTGCGAAGTTCTGCACGTTCCATTTGGTCTTGAATTCCACCCAGTATATATATTAGTAACTTGGCTGCTAATTCTCGACCCGCAACTTGTACCCGTTTTTTATTCGGGTCATATAAAACACCATACCAAAGTGATTGGGGATACTCCATCCCACTAAAGCCACCTTGTTGGTCAAATTTCCGCAATTTCTTAAAAATATCTGCCAACGCAAAACCTTTTTTAAATAGTAAAATTCCTAAAGCTTGGGCTAATGCTACTTGACCTACAGGACGGAACAGCATATTTCCTTCTCCCCCATCTTTTTCAAAACTGAAGCGTCTTAAAGCTGGTGTATCTTCATCCTCTAAAAGTTTATAACTGGGAAGGGCTGCTAAATTATCAAATAGCTTAGTAAATTCCTTAATTCCCTCCTCAATATCATCATCCTCTGGTCGCATGGGAATTAAACCTTTTTCTAAAGGTTTCCAATGAGGGAATTTTTGCCCTAAATATCTCTCTGACATATCTTGAATAGCTTGCAAAGTTGTTAACACTGTAGAATTTGCTGCAACTGTTGCACTATTCCAATTAACACGAGGTTTGCGTTCTGGCTGTTGTGCTAAAAGCGGATGATTTGTAGCAATTTTACGCGCTACGATTGCAAAACCATCATCTTCATTTAACTGTGCTAACTGACCTTTAGTTAAAGGTGCAGCCATTAAGTTGACATGAACAAAAATTGACCTTACTCTTCGCCTTGCTTGAGTGCGAGTTTCTCCAGAAGCAACCGCACAAATAAATTCAATCCCGATTTTTTCTTTGGGTAAGCTTTGTAAATAAGCAGGGTCTACTTGATATTGCTCTACTAAATCATCTATTTTAATGAAACTATCATCAGCGGTTTTATCTTTTTTGTAACGCTGAAGTTTCCCAGTTTTAATTAACTCCATTAAACCTTGTACACCCATCAATCGGTGTTGACCATCTAAGGCATAAATGGTAACATCATCTTCGGAAATATTCAGTAAACCTACTTTACCGTCCTTATCCAGAGGGGTGAAATCGGTGGTTGATTTAGTTGCTTTTCCTTCACTGTTCCACTCAGCAGCTTTGGGATTATCCACCCAAGATTGATTAATTACCACAAGTACAGGGGGAAACTTGTGATTTCTTCTCGCTGCTAAATACTGGACTAACGGTGCTTGACGTGACCAATCAAGGGGACGCTGCTGAATTTCATCAATACTATCTGCGTCAATTTCGATGTTGTCTGTGTCGGAATTGTACTTATTCTGAAACAGAGGTAAACCAGAAGCGAAATGAACCCGACCTGCGAACCATTCCAGGGTGACAGAACCCACATAAGCTTCCGTTCCACCCATCTCGGTTTTTTGGACGAGAATCTGATCCTTTTTACCTAGAAACTTGTCTAAGAGTAAAGCAAGTACCTGTTTATCCTTAGTTTCCCGTTCTTGGTATTCTTTAGCGATGTCAGCAGTTGGATCGGATTTACTGTCTTTCATGTTAATTTTTAAAATCTAGATGATGTAAGGTAGTTGAATTGTGGAAAAAGTTCGCTAATAATAGTACAGTTTTTAAAAACATTTGGGAAACCAATATTTTCCCTTGGTGTTCTGTTCCTGCTGTGTCTGCGTCAGGATAAGGGTAAGCGAGTTTTAATTGTTTCAGCGCGAATGGGTTCACCCAGATCACCAGATGAGTTTCTAGAGGTAGGGATAAATGACTACAGCACAACAACCAGAAAATAAAGGTCAGCGATCGCGTACTGTAGCAGATTTAGTGGAGGATATCCAAGCTCTCACCACTGAAATTCAAGATTTGTATTGTTTAGATGAAATCCCCTGGGTTGTAGGTTATTCCGGGGGTAAAGATAGCACTGCTACATTACAGTTAGTTTGGAATGCGATCGCCGGATTACCACCAGAAAAACGGAAGAAAAGGATATATGTCATCACCACAGACACATTGGTAGAGAATCCAATTGTTGCTGCTTGGGTACGGAATTCCATAAAACAAATGAAATTGGAAGCGCAAGCGCAAAATTTACCCTTTGAACCCCATCTTTTACAACCAGAAGCGAAAGAAACTTTTTGGGTCGGTTTAATTGGTAAAGGTTATCCAGCACCGCGCGGAAAATTTCGCTGGTGTACAGAACGGCTGAAAATTAATCCTTCCAATCGCTTTATTCGCGATGTTATCCGCTCTAGTGGGGAAGCGATCGTAGTTTTAGGAACTCGCAAAGCTGAAAGCACAAAACGTGCAAACAGAATGAAGAAATTAGAAGCTTTTCGGGTACGCGATCGCCTCAGTCCAAATATGAATTTACCAAACTCTCTCGTTTACAGTCCCATTGAAGACTGGGAAAATGACGAAGTTTGGATCTATTTAATGCAATGGGAAAATCCTTGGCGATACAGCAATAAAGATTTATTCGCTATGTATCGCGGTGCTTCTGCTGATAATGAATGTCCCTTAGTTGTTGATACTACTACACCCAGCTGTGGTAGCTCGCGTTTTGGATGTTGGGTTTGCACTCTCGTGAGTCAAGATAAATCTTTAGCCGCAATGATTCAAAATGACGAAGAAAAAGAGTGGATGCAACCTTTACTCGATTTTCGTAAGGAATTAGATTTAGAAGAGAACCGGAACCGACGGGATTTCCGACGCAGAAATGGTGATGTCCAACTTTATGAACGTAACCTAGATGGTGAAACATCAGTTGAGCCAATTCCAGGGCCATATATTAAAGAAGCACGGGAAGACTGGCTGAGAAAACTACTAACAGTACAATCACAAATTCGCCGCACAGCGCCAGAGAATATGCGCGATATTACTTTAATTACACTTGAAGAAATGAGTGAAATCCGTCGGATTTGGCTAGAAGAAAGGCACGAATTTGATGATAGTTTACCCCGCATTTATCATGAAGTAACTGGTGAAGTCTTCCATGATCCTCGTCCTGGGGCTGATAATAGTTTACTTGGTAGTGATGAATGGGAAGTATTAGAAGAAATTTGTGCAGATGACGCTATGCACTTAGAACTAATGGCGAAATTGTTAGACACCGAACGCCAGTTTCGCAAGATGGTGCGGCGGGTAGGGATATACGATAGTTTAGAGAAATGTTTTAATACTAGTTCTCGTTCTAAAGAAGAAGCTGTTAAAAATGCTCATCTCAAGCGTGATTTGAAAACAGCAATTGACCAAGGTGATGTAGAAAAGGTCAAGCAGCTAACTTTAGGAGATTTTGCAGTTCCAGCAGAACCAGCAGGAGTAAGTACTGCTACTTTGGAAGTAATTGTGGAACAAGAAGAAGTATCTACAGAAAAAACAGAAGTTACCAGTGATTTATCTTCTGACAAATCAAGTGATTGGGGAAAAATGAAATTTCAAAATAAGGAAAAAAAGTCTAAAAGGAGTTCTAAATAAACATAACTAGTAGCGCATGGCAGAATCCAAAATTCAACATGAAGATAGTGATTTATCTACGCCATGCTGTACTAATATAACAATTCTGATGCCCATTACCATTTCCCCCATAGCAGCTAATGCCATTTGATATTCAACTGCTACCACAAATTGATGCCAAATCTCTGCGAGAATATGGCAAACAATATTATGTAGATGCTCAGGGAAATCGTTTACCTAGCGTCACGACAATACTTAATGCTACAAAACCTCAAGCAGATCGTGATAGGTTATTAAACTGGAAAGCGCGTGTTGGTACAGAAGAAGCCAGTCGCATTACCACGGCTGCTAGTCGTCGGGGAACGAAAACACACAAGCAAATTGAACGCTATCTGTTGGGGGAAAATCCTGTTTGTTCGGAAGCTAGTCTTCCTTATTGGGAAAGTATCAAGCCTGTTTTAGAAGAAATTGATACAATTAGGCTCGTGGAAGGTTCAGTTTTTCACTATGATTTGAAGTATTCTGGCAAGGTAGATTGTATTGCTAGCTATCAAGGAATACCTTGTGTTTGTGAGTGGAAAACTGCTGATCAACCTAAAGGTTCAATAGAGCGTTTATATGAATATCCTCTGCAATTAGCAGCATACATAGGAGCAGCTAATAAATATTATGGTGATTTTGGGATTGAGATAAATCATGCGCTATTGGTTGTGGCGATTCCTGAGATGGCGGCAGAAGTTTTTTGGTTGGAATCAGATACAATTAAATATTATTGGGAACAATGGGAAGCTAGAGTTGCTGAGTATTGGCAGCGTCAAAAATATTGGTCTTCTTGATAAGAAATGCTGAATCTTATTGGTTTATGGTGCGTTGCGCTACGCGACAACACACCCTAAATTCAATACTGCTCGGTTAAGGATTTTTAACGCGGAATTTAGTTTGGGGAAAAGGTGAAAGGGGAAGGGTTAAAGGTTTTTTCTTACCCCTTTTCCCCTTCCCCTTTTGCCCTTAACCGACAAGTATTGACCCTACATTTACTTTATGATTCCATAACTGCTAAGACAGATTTCGGTAATAATTTATCTTTAAACCAAATAATTCTTGCTGGAACATCATTTAATTTTACGCCAGCTTTTTCTAAATTCAATCTTTCAGAAATTGCCAAAATTAAATCATCTCTTCCCGCACGTCGCACTTGAGAAAATTTCTTTTGTAAATATTCTGGTCGCCAATAACCGACAATTTCTAATAGGAATGTGCGTCCATCGGGATGGACTAAGCGAAAATCGGGAATCATCACACTCCCAGGAATAGGAATTAAATCAACTTCTCTCTCTAATGCCCATTCGGATTTCAACGCATCCCATTTATCAGCGAAGGATGCTTCTAGCATACTATCGTAGGGTTTGCCTGGGGAGTAGTGTGTTACTAAACCACATTCAGAATTAAGGGTAAAGCGTCCAGTGCGCCAGGTGTTGGTGTAAGCGTCGCGCGTTTGCAAGGTGGAAGCGAGACTCCAGCGAGTTACATGGAGTAAGGCGGGGATAAGTTTAGCGATCGCTAATCCGTAACGCGTACTAGGATTAAATAAGCTGGTAGGGCCATCAATGGTAATTGTAAACCCATGATCGGCATCGCCTTCAATATAAGCCATCAGTTGAAATAACTTAAGATAGCGAAATAACAGCTTATATTCTCCGGGAACATTGCGATGAGCATTTAATATTAATTGGCTAGCTTTATAAAATACTCCCTGAACTTGCGATAAGTTATAGCGATGCAATAAATCTTGCGGTGTGGGTGCATCAAAAACTGTCAGAATTTTATTTTCATTTAAATCAGCATATAAGCCATTATGAACTTGTTCTGGTAAAACTTCTCTTTCTAGTTCATGAGTTAATTCATCAGCTATTTTATTCAGGGTAAGTAGAGTTGCTTCTTTGCTAGGAATAGATTTTGCAGCTAAAGCAAATACCCTTTCTCTTAACATAGGTGGTTCCAGGGGACTCACCACTTCAAAGGTGCAAAAACTGCTTTTAAGAATATAAGCCAAACCTCGTTTGACACGGTAATCTGTAGTATCGCCTTCAAAATCTGTAAGTTGGCGTTCTAGCATCCCTTGAGTTTTGCCAACTGCTGCTTGAAAGTAGGCAATTAACTCATTGGCTAAATTGATATGTTTATCATCAATCTTTAAGCGCTTAGGAATAATTTCTTCACCGTTGTGGCGGTGCATTAAAAGTTCTGTGGGCAACATCTTCTAATTGATAATTAATAATAAATAGTACGCAGATGGAAAAGGATGGACACAGATAGACGCTGATAAATGCATGAGTTGATTATGTTAAATCGGATGAATCTTCGCTGCGATTGGTAGAATAATTGATTTCTAACTGTTCCGCAGCTTTAGCACTTCTTTCTTTACCAGTTCCATAGACAACTTGCAAATGTCCTTTCTTATCTTTCTTCCCTTCGTGTTCTTTGCGTCTTCGCGGTTCGTTACTCTTCTCCATCCCTCTACGCCGCGCCGAAGTTCTTTCTTCACTTGTATCTTCAGCGACTACTTCATATAAAATCGCCTGTTTATTGGCAATATTTCCCTTCCTTAAAACTCTTCCCAAACGTTGAATGTATTCCCTTGTTGAACCAGTGCCAGATAAAATAATGGCAATCGCCGCTGCTGGAACATCAACACCCTCGTTCAACACATGGGAAGCTATTAAGGTGTTATATGCACCTTCCCGAAATTTAGTTAATATTTCATGCCTTTCTTTCACCGGGGTTTGATGAGTAATTGCCGGAATTAACAACTCTTGAGAAATGCGGTAAACGGTAGCATTATCAGCAGTGAAAATGATAATTCTTTCAGGATGATGTTTCGTTAATAAATTAGCTAAAATTCGCAACTTACCATCAGTACCTAGGGCGATTTCCTTGGCTTCGCGGTGTGCTAACATGGCTCTGCGTCCAGTTTGCGATCGCGCACTCATTTGCACAAACATTTGCCAACCTTGAATACTCCCTAAGGAAATCCGCGAGTCACGTAAAAAATCGTTGCGGGTTTGGATTAATTGGTTGTACTTTTCTCGCTCATGTTGGGATAATTTCACCTTAATTTGCACAATTTCATGTTCTGCTAAGGCTTTCCCGGCTAAATCTTCGGCGCGTTTGCGATATACTTCTCTACCAATGAGGATATTTAAATCAGCGTGTTTACCATCAGTGCGTTCGGGAGTTGCAGATAACCCTAAACGATAGGGTGCGATCGCATATTCGGCAATGACGCGATTAAAATCTGTAGGTAAATGATGACATTCATCGAAAATCACCAACCCATATCGATTTCCCAAGCTTTCTGCATGAATCGCTGCACTATCGTAGGTAGCAATTAAAATCGGTGTTTTATCTTTGGAACCACCACCCAACAAACCCACCTCTGCATCGGGAAAGGCTGCTACCAGATGAGCATACCACTGATGCATCAAATCTAAGGTTGGTACCACAATCAATGTGCTGCGGGGTGTGGCTTGCATCGCCATCTGTGCTAAATAAGTCTTACCAGCCGCCGTTGGTAGCACTACTACCCCTTGTCTCCCTGCGAGTTTCCAAGCCGCTAACGCCTCACTCTGGTGGGGATAGGGTTCCATTTCCAGAGTAGCCACTAATTCTAAGGGATAAAATTCCTTCGCCTCATCAATAAAATCAACCTCTTCTGCTTGTAGTGCTTCCACCACAGAACGATATTGAATTGCTGGTAAGCGGAACTTTTCTACCCGGTCATCCCATGTGGCATAATCCATCCAGGCTTTACCCCGTGGTGGTGGATGTAGTATGAGTGTACCGCGATCAAAAGTGAGTGTGGGAGTGCGAGCCATTGATAACTCAGTTTATACCTAGATTTTCATATTTCATTACTCATAACGCAAAATGTGCATAGTTGTGTTGATTGTTATTTGTTATTTGCCATGCTTAAAACCTACAAAATCTAGATGATTTCCGCTAAACGGAGTTAAAGCATAAAAGTCGAAACTATATAGTAGGACTCATATTTGATTTTTGCTCAGCTAGGTATAGCTGTAATCATCCCATCAATCAGTAAAGCCAAAAATTTCTATAAAAAAGCTGGTAGCTGATTGAAATGCTGGCTGTATAAATACAGTGATATATTATTCTTATAGCAATATTGGATGGTTACTTGTTAATTGATAACTTGATTATCGATTAATAAATAAGTAAAAATTATTTTATCTAAGCGGTCACTACCATAGTATATAGAATATTTTATTACTTCTTTAGATAGATGTATAACTCACAAATATTTGTTGTTAATTGAGGCGACACATCATAGGTGTTAATCTATTACCAAGCAAAAAATACATATTTTTTCACACTCTAGCCTGTGATAATTTGGATGATAAGTATATTTTTGTGAGGATGAAGCTTTTCTCCAGCATTTTGCTGAATATCACTTACTTATTCTTGACCTTTTAAATTTCGCGACTCAAAGAAGAGTGTTTTTTCTATTTTAATTTTAGCTGCGCTATGTAATTTTTATCAATAAAATTTTCCTATGCGATCGCACTTATCATTGAAATCCACAATTAAGCTTCCGGCTTGGACTTCTTATGTAGTTTTACTAGGAACACTGCTAGTGACCGCAGGAGCAACAGGCTTGCTAGAGATTACAGGAGCAGCTCAAGATAAGTTGCGGTTTCAAAATGCAGTTACTCGCACTCAAGACAATATTCAAAATCGTTTAGATACCTATATCACCTTGCTGCGTGCAGGTAGCGCCTTATTTGCGGTAGATGAACAAGTTAGCCGCGAGGAATTTCGCGCTTTTGTGGAGCGATTAAACTTGCGAGAACGCTATCCGGGAATTCAGGGAATTGGATTTTCACGGCGAGTCAGTGCTGAAGAATTACCAGAATTGCTCAATGATATGCAAAAGCAGGGAGTGAAAAACTTTAGGCTGCGACCGAATTATCAGCGTAATGAGTATCACTCGATTATTTACTTAGAACCGCTGGATAGGCGTAATCAAGCCGCCATTGGTTATGATATGCATACTGAAGCAGTACGACGTGCAGCGATGGAATATGCGCGTGATCATGGCACAGTCGCTGCATCTGGAAAGGTGACGTTAGTACAGGAAATCGATCAACACAAGCAAGCTGGCTTTCTCATTTACATTCCAGTTTACCGCCAAGGCACTATACCCAATACAATTAGCGATCGCAGAGCAAATTTACTCGGCTTTGTTTACAGTCCCTATCGTGCTGACGACTTACTCCAAGGGATTTTTGGCGGAGAACAACCTCTGGTAAATTTTGAGATTTATGATGGCACGGAAATTAAGCCAGAGAATTTATTACATTCATCTCAAAGTAATTCTGCAGTTAACAATCCCTTTTACCGCCCACAATTTCAAACTACTAATACCATTAAAATTGCTGGACGTACTTGGAAAATAGCTTTCCAATCCAAACCAGAGATGGATTTACTATCGTCCAGAAATTTAGCGCCTTATATTGGCTTTGCGGGTATAGTCATTAGTTTTATTTTATTTGGCATTACGCGATCGCTCAATAATGCGCGTAATGCAGCCGAAACATCAGCCGTCGCGTTGGGAGTATCGCAAGCCGCACTCCTAGAAAGCGAAAAGCGCTTTCGACGTTTAGTAGAATCGAATATTTTTGGTGTTGCTTGCAGTGACTTTGAGGGAAACATCAAATACGCCAACGAATATTTTCTGAGAATGCTAGGTTACACCATAGAAGATATAGTTTCTGGTACAATTCACCCTAATAATATTACACCCACAGAATATTTATCTTTAGATAACCAAGCAATTACAGAACTGAGAAATAATGGAGTTGCGACTCCTTTTGAAAAGGAATTTATTCGCAAAGATGGTACTCGTATTCCTATTCTCATTGGTAGTGCCTTGGTACAGGCATCTGAGAGCGAACCAGAAGAAATTATTACCTTTTATTTAGACTTAACTATTCCCAAACAAGTAGAAGCAATATTACGCCAAAAGGAAGAGCAATTACGATTAATTACTAATGCTGTTCCTGTATTTATTTCTTATATTGATGCCCAACAACGCTACCGCTTTAATAATAAAAAATATGCAGAATGGTATGGAGTATCAGAGTCAGAGCTTTACGGTAAAGATATTCAAGAAGTTGTAGGTGCAGCTACTTACAAGACAATTCTTCCTTATATCGAAACAGTATTATCAGGAGAAACAGTAACCTACGAAGTGGAAATTACCACCCCAAATGGCGGCATCTGTTATATTCAGGGTTCCTATGTTCCCCACTTTAGCCGAGATGGAAAACTAGAAGGCTTTGTTGCCTTAATTAGCGATATTACTGAGAGTAAACAAGCCCAAAAAGCTTTACAACAAAGTGAAGAACGCTTCCGCAAACTAACAGAAAAAGCACGAGTAATTCCTTGGCAAGCTGATGCTCAAACTGGAAATTTTACTTATGTTGGGCCGCAAAGTGAAGAAATTCTTGGTTATCCTGTAATAGATTGGTACGCAGATAATTTTTGGCAAGAACATATTCACCCAGATGATCAAGAATGGGCAGTAAATTATTGTATAGAATCATCGCTGACATTAGATAATTACGAATTTGAATATAGAATGTTGGCAGCAGATGGCAGAGTTGTTTGGATATATGACATTGTCAATGTATTGCGGGAGGAGGGGAAACCGCAGATATTGCATGGCTTCATGATTGATATTACCGATCGCAAACTCTCAGAGCAAGAACGGGAACGACTGCTAGCCGAAGCCGAAGCAGCCAACCGCATAAAAGATGAATTTTTAGGGACACTTTCTCACGAACTGCGTACCCCCCTCAACGCTATGCTAGGCTGGACACAACTACTAAAAAGCCGCAAGTTTGATGAAACTACCACAGCTCGCGCCTTAGAAACAATTGACCGCAATACCAAATCTCTCGCACAACTGATTGAAGATGTCTTGGATGTATCCCGGATTATCCAAGGTAAACTCTCCTTAAATCTCCAGCAAGTAGAACTAGTCCCAGTTGTCGAAGCCGCCATTGAGACAGTGCATCCAGCCGCCGATGCTAAAGAAATTCGCATCGAATGCAGATTTAATCCAGATATTGGCATTGTCATCGCTGATGCCAACCGCTTACAACAAATTATCTGGAATTTACTCTCCAATGCCGTCAAATTCACACCCAAAGGCGGCAAAGTTGAAGTGCAACTACAACGGATTAATTCTCGCGTGCAAATTTGCGTCAGCGATAATGGTAGTGGTATTCCCCCAGAATTTCTACCATTCGTATTTGATCGCTTTCGCCAAGCCGACAGTTCCAGCACGCGATCGCATGGCGGCTTAGGATTAGGACTAGCGATTGTTCGTCATCTAGTAGAATTGCACGGTGGCACAGTATCAGCGGAAAGTCCAGGCATTGGTAAAGGTGCAACCTTCATTATCAATTTACCAATGAGAGCCGTATCTGTAGATCATACCACCTCACCCCACCGCGAACCCTCCATCAACAGCGATGGCCTCGATGAACCACAAACCCTGAATGGCTTACGCGTGCTAGTTGTGGATGATGAACCAGACGCGAGACAATTACTCACCACAGTTTTATCACCCTATGGTGCCCAAGTAATGACAGCTGCATCTGCTGCTGAAGCTTTAGCTGCTGTACCACAATTCCACCCTGATGTCCTAGTAAGTGATATCGGAATGCCAAAAGAAGACGGTTACGTCCTCATTCGCCAACTGCGGGGACTACCTCCAGAACAAGGAGGAAGAATACCCGCCGTTGCACTCACAGCCTACGCCAGATCAGAAGACCGCACACAAGCCTTATTAGCCGGCTTTCAACTCCACATTCCCAAACCCGTAAATCCCGCTGAATTAGTCGCCGTGATTGCTAATTTGACAGGGAGGATGTGAGAGGATTGGGGACTGGGGACAAGGGGACAAGGGGACAAGGGGACAAGGGGATGAGGGAGAAATAATAAACAATAAATTCCGATTACCAACAATTATGTATTGGGTGTTGGTCAGAAATTAATCAGTAAACTGAAAAATAAAGTTTAATAATGATGATGAAAAGGCTATGAACAGTCAACCAAAATCCGTTATGAGTGAGTTAGAGCAAGCCCATAGTCAGGATATAGAGACAATTACGCTTTTGTTGGCAAAGATTTCCCATCGTGATCCATCGGAGATTAAACCACACCTGGATATCATGCTAGAGCGTCTCATGCAAATTCAGAAAGAAGCTTCTTTTCATGAAACAGCAACTCCTCAAGAGTGGGCGTTAGCCTTTCAAGAGTGGGTAGAAAGCCACCGAAAGCTTAATCTGCCAACCCTTTCAGATGAAGCTATTAGCCGGGAGAGTATTTATGGAGAGCGAGGTTAAGTGTCGTATCTGGTAGATACTAATGTTTTGTTGAGGAGTGTTGACCTCACTCACCCCATGAACCCAGATGCGGTTAATGCTATTAGTAGGCTTCGCAGTCGTGGTGAACAATTGCACATCGTACCGCAAAACTTGATTGAATTTTGGAACGTCTGTACACGCCCAACTGATAAAAATGGCTTAGGACGTAACGCTGTAGAAGCACAGGCAGAAGTTAACAGTTTAAAGATATTGTTCCCATTGTTACTAGATACTGAAGCAATTTACCAAGAATGGGAAAGGTTAGTGGTAGCTTATGGTATCAGAGGAGTTAATGTTCACGATGCGCGGCTGGTTGCAGCAATGCTGGTGCATGGCTTAACCCATATCCTGACTTTTAATGTTATTGATTTTGCCCGTTATTCCGAAATTACTCCTGTTCATCCCACCACAATCACCCCTTAGGGCTTCTAAATAAAAAATATCCCATTTTTCTTTAGTTAGGGGAGCAGAGGAAGCAGAGGAGAAATTCCCATTACCAATTACCCATTACCCATTACCCAATGCCCCATGCCCCATGCCCAATGCCCAATCTCCAATTAAAATATAGTTGACGTACATTACTAGTAGCTAAAGTGTCAGACTCTCTACCTTTACGCGATCGCTACCTGGCTTTAATTGATGAAATTGTGGACACTACCCTCAAGGGCAAGATTAGCTCTGTGGAGCAGGTGTATCAAATGCTGCTTAAAGGGGTAAATCCTGGTACGGGGGAAGTGTTTGAATTAGTGTTGAGCGATCGCCTGGGTGCGATTCAAAGCCAGGTAGACGGGGAAAAGGATGAGCTGAAAAAAGCTAAGGCTACTCGTTCTTTAAGAGCCATGAAAACCATTCACAGTCAATGGCTGAGATGGCAAGAACACAACAAAGCTACAGAAGCGATCGTCTCTGCGGTCAGAGAAATTACGACAGCTGAGGCTGAGGAACGTCTAGCAACATTTCTGAGTTTTACTGACCCCAATCAAAAATATCCCCTGAATTCCCAACAGCTACAGCAATTGTCAAAATCTTTACAGCAATTTGCTCAAGCAGATTCAGATTTGCAGCAAATATCCCAAGGAATGAACCGGGGTTTGGTTGCTTGGCAACGATTGCAAGAACACTTAGTTAGCTGGATGTATGAGCAAAATCAATCACTAGGGTTTGGTGGTGTCGCCGGAGAAAGCGGCCCTTGGGCAACTTGGGCAAAGCAGGTTACTAGCCCATTACCCCAAGCATTATTGCGTACCTTAGCATTAGAGCAATCTGCCCTTGAATTTGCCGCACAACAGCGCAGTATTACCCTAGGTGACTGGGTAGAAATGGCATTTATTCTGCAATATTTGCAACGGGGTTTAGTTAACTGGTTTGACCAACAACCTTACAATATCCAAGCTGGGTCAAAGTTATCAATTTCTACCTACTTGACCTTTGCGGTGCTGTGGAGTCAGTTAGCCAGTGGTTTCCAAAATGTAGCCATTGTCTACAGCAATGCGGCATCTCAAATGATGCTGCAAATTCTGCGTAACTTTGCTGTGCGTCCTTATTTCCCGCTTTATGGGGGGATTTTCGCTTCATTTTCCGGTAATTATTTACGGGATGCCTTAGATTATCTCGATGAACCACTGCGCCAAGTTGAGAAAACCCAAGAAAAGGCGCGAATCTTGACACTTTTAGGTTATTCACAACGAGCTTTAGGACAATACAGACGCGCGATTGACTTCCATCAACAAGCATTAGAGATAGCCAGAAATGCAGGCGATCGCCCTTGTGAAATTGCCAATCTCAACCACCTCAGCCGTACCTACGTCCAAGAACAAGATTATGTAGAAGCGATTAACAACAGCCAACGCGCATTAATCCTCAGCCGTCAAGCAGGCGATCGCACTGGCGAAGCCAACGCCCTAATTAATTTAGGCTACAGCGAAGTTATGCACGCCCAAGAATTAGAGCAAGTAGAACCAGAAACCTACGAAATGGCAATTAACTATTTGCAACAAGGCTTAAAGTTATCAGAACAATTAGGCGATATTCAAAGTAAAGCTTTGTGTTTCAGTAGTTTAGGAATTGCCTATCTCGTGATTGGGCAACAACAGGATGCGATTAAATATTTGGAAGAAGGTTTTAAAACAGCGCAGATATCGGGTGATTTATATCTGCAAGGACGCAATTTAGCTTATTTAGCCGAAGCTTATTATCAACTGCAAAATTACGAAAAAGCAATTTACACTGGTGGTTTAGGAATGTATCTGCTAGAGCAAATTGCCTCCCGTGAATGGCGACAACCTGCCGGATTACTCACAATTTTACAAGGACAAATAGGAATAGAAGCTTTTCAAAATTTCTTACAACAACACCGTCCCAAAATTATCGCCATTATCGGTGTAGATGGCTACGATCATATTCCCCATTTGTTAGCAGATTATCAGGGTGAGCAGTAATTGATAATTCGTAATTCGTAATTATAAAAGTTGCTGCCCAGATCCCCGACTTCTTGAAGAAGTCGGGGATCTAAATTCTGCTAAATTAGATTTCTTATACCAATTATTTATGAAATTGCATAGAATTCGATCCCCCCTAACCCCCCTTAAAAAAGGGGGGAAAGAATCAAAGTCCCCCTTTTTAAGGGGGATTTAGGGGGATCAGGATATAGCAATCCTAAATGATTTGTGAACAAGGTTGTCAACAGTCAACAGTCAATATTTTTCACAACTGAAATAGAATAACTGAACCATGTTTATTTATGTAGATTTTACAAAACATTTAATAAAAAACAAATAAAGTCATAACTTTTACTGAGTATAGGTATTAAACTGTGAGATAACATATACCGAAATATAGGAAATATGACTAAAATCATTGTTACAGGAGCAGCTGGATTTATTGGTTCTCACTTAGCAGAAGCATTACTGCAACAAGGTAAAGAAGTAATTGGTATTGATGAAGTTAATGATTATTACGACCCAATATTTAAACGCAAGAATATTGCACACTTACAAGTATTTCCTAACTTTACACTTATTGAAGAAGATATTCAGTTATTAGATTGGCCAACACTACTTCAGGATGTGGAAGTAGTTTACCATCAAGCAGCGCAAGCAGGAGTCAGAGCTAGTTGGGGTAAAGGTTTCCGTGCTTATACTGAACGCAATATTAATGCTACACAAGTTTTACTAGAAGCTGCTAAAGATGCGAAAAACTTGCAAAGGCTAGTATTTGCTTCTACATCCAGCGTTTATGGTGATGCAGAAACCTTACCCACCCATGAAGGAATTCCACCTCGGCCTGTTTCTCCTTATGGTATTACCAAGTTAGCAGCCGAGCGTTTGTGTGGGTTGTATCACAAAAACTTTGGTGTACCTTTTGTATCGTTACGCTACTTTACAGTTTACGGCCCTAGACAGCGCCCGGATATGGCATTCCATAAATTTTTCAAAGCTGCTTTAGAAGATGAAGCCATTCCCGTTTTTGGTGATGGACAGCAAACACGAGACTTTACCTTTATTAGTGATGCTGTCGCCGCTAATTTAGCCGCCGCCACTGTACCTAATGCGATTGGCGAAATATTCAATATTGGTGGTGGTAGCAGAGTAGTGTTAGCAGAAGTCTTAAATACGATGGAAGAAATAATTGGCAAACCCATCAAAAGAAACCATATAGAAAAAGCAATGGGAGATGCGCGCCACACCGCCGCTGATGTATCCAAAGCGCGGGAAATTCTGGGATATCAACCCAAAGTTTCCCTCAGAGAAGGTTTGACTCAAGAATGGCATTGGATCAAAGCTTTGTATAGTTAAAAGATAAAGGCGATCGCATTTACAGTAATTGAGTTCGCAAATACAGTAATTTGGATCTCAAATACAGTAATTGACATCGCAAATACAGTAATTTGGATCTCAAATACAGTAATTGACATCGCAAATACAGTAATTGAGATCTCAAATACAGTAACTGGCCTCGTAAATACAGTAATTAGGCTCTCAAATATAGTAATTGGACTCTCAAATACAGTAATTGGACTCTCAAATACAGTAATTGGGATTTATCGTTAATTTCTTCCCCTTGTCCCCTTGTCCCCCAACCCCACTACCTCGCCACAGAATACTCTTGCTGGTGAGATTCCTGGTTGAAATAGTAGTAACTATGACTTTCATTTTTGGGAATGACACCATTAATAACTTGTCCTAAGACATTCTGACCAGATTTTTCTAAAATTTCACAAGCGATCGCTGCATGGACAGAATCAACTACCCCGGGACGAACGATAAACAAAACACCATCAGCTATTTGTCCCAAGGTGGCTGCATCTGCGGCAACATTTAATGCGGGAGCATCAATAATTACGAAATCGTATTTAACAGCAAAAGTTTCCATTAAAGAAGCCATACGTTTTGAGTCTAATAAAGATGCGGGTGAAGGTGGTACAACTCCAGCCGTCAACACATCTAAATTATCTGTAACTTGTTTAATAGCTGTTCTACTTTCAGCCTGTCCAATAATCACATGACTCAAACCTTGACTATTAGTTATTTCCCAAATTTTATGCTGAACTGGACAATGTAAATCTGCATCTATTAGTAGAACTTGACGTTCCATTTGTGCCATTGCTAGAGCTAAATTAGCTGCTACTGTTGACTTACCTTCTCCTGGTATAGAACTGGTAACAACAATAATTTTTAACTCTTTATCAGCGCTCATAAACTTCAAATTAGCGCGCAGCATTCGGTATGCTTCGCTAATTGCAGAACGAGGATAATCTCTCACAACTAGCCTAGAGGGGTAGATTTCTAATTCTTCATGACGATGAATATATGTCTTGGACTCATTAAAAAAAGGGATGACTCCTAACAAAGTGAATCCTATTAATTCCTTAGCCTCATCAATTGTCTTGATTGATTTATCTCTGGCTTCCAAAATATACATCGTTGCTATTGCTGCTAAGGTAGCTAATAAACCTGCACTGATATATGCAATTAAAGGCGAAGATACAGGCTGGTCAGGAACTTGAGCTTCAGAGACTAAACTAGCATTACCTACATTTTGATTTTCGGCAATGCGGCTTTCTTGCAGTTTTTGTAGTAGCAATGAATATGTATTTTGTGATGCTTGCACTTTGCGTTCTAACTGTCGCTGTTGTTGCTCTAATCGGGGCAGAAGATTGAGCCGTTGCTTATACGCTGATTGTAAGTTAGATAAGGCTGTAACCTTACTCATTAAACCCAGACGAGTTGATTCTAATCTTACCAAATCTCCAGCTAATTGTTGTTTGAGGGCTCCATTTTGTAAGTTGCTATTATCTTGTGTTGATGTTGTGCCTACAGCTTGTTTAACTCGCTGGTTTAATATTGCTTTTAAAGCTTTTTGTTTATTTACTAAACTGATGATTTCCGGGTGATCGTCCTGCAACACGGTACGCCTTGCAGCTAATTGCGATTCTAGTTGCTGAACTTCTTTGAGAATATCTTGCACTCCAGCCGTTTGGCTAACGTTAGTTGCAGCCACCGCCTGTTGTGATGTCATATTTAATTGCTGGCGGAGTGATTCAGACTGTGAGTTGATATCGGCAATTTGAGATTGAGATTCACCTATTTGTCTTTGGAAATCTGTAACTAATTCGATTGATTTACTGGCTTCCTCTTGTAAAGAAACAACTTTATTTTTTTCTTTAAACCTAGCTAATTCAGCTTCGGCATTACTTACAATTGATTCGGCAGTGGGCAATTGCATAGTAATAAACTTGCGGGCGGCGGCAGCTTCTTTGCGCCGGGACGATACATTATAATCTAAATAGGCTTGCATCACCGTATTCACAACTTCTGCGGCAATTTTTGGATCTCTATCTCGATAAGAAATTTGGATAACATCCGCCCCCTTAATATCTTTCACCGTCAAATTCTTCAAGAATTCCCGTGGTTTTAATGGTAGCCCGAGTTCATTTTTCAAATCCAGTTCGATGATAGTTTTTTGCACCAAAGGAATAGAACGGATAATTTCTGCTTCTGTATTTAAAGGATTAGTTTTATCATCCTGTGTCACTGCTTCTAGTTTGCCCAATTCTGGTGCCACTCCGGTCATAGTAGAAATGGTATTTGACCTTTGAAACATCAGTTTTCCCTCTGCTTCATAAGCAGGCTTTTGGAAATGTGAAAATAGCAGAGTTAGAAAAATTACTGGAAAGAAAACTCCTAAACTAGGATACCAGCGGCGCTGGATAATTTGCCAATATTTATCAAATGAAGATGCAGATTCTATTGTATGCATAAAGGTTTTTGTTTTTATAATAAACAGATTTGAGTAATTACTAATTCGTAATTCGCAATTCGTAATTTTAAATTCCTCCTTTGCTACTTCTGCATAGATATAAATAGGATATTTTTCTAATAGGAAGCTCCTCAGTTTAACAAGGTGAAAAGTGATTTTGTAAATTATTTGTAGAATTTTGATGGTGAATTGTGGCGATCGCACTAATTACCCGTTCTAAATCTGCGTCGGTTAAATTAGAACCTGAAGGTAAACAAAGACCTCTAGTAAATAAATCTTCGGACACCGTACCACCAATACATTCACAGTTAGCAAATACAGGCTGTAGATGTAAAGGCTTCCACACTGGGCGGGATTCGATTTGCTGTTCTGCAAGGGCGAGGCGGATTTGTTCTCGATCTGCACCAAAAGCTTTGGGGTCGATTGTCAAGCAAGTAAGCCAGCGAGTAGCTTGACCAAAACCCACTTCTGGCATAAATTCGATTCCTGGTAGCTGTTTTAAAGCTTTTTGATAGATTTTAAAGTTGCGTCTGCGGGCTGCAACTCTTTTAGGTAAAACCTGCAGTTGTCCCCGACCAATTCCCGCCAAAACGTTGCTGAGACGATAATTGTAACCGATTTCTGAATGTTGGTAATGGGGAGCGCGATCGCGGGCTTGGGTAGCTAAAAAACGCGCTTTCTCTACCAGTTCTGAGTCATGAGAGACTAACATCCCGCCGCCAGAAGTAGTAATAATTTTATTGCCGTTAAAGGAAAAAATACCGATACGTCCGAAGGTTCCGGTAGCACGTCCTTTATAAGTAGCACCTAAAGATTCGGCTGCATCTTCAATTAAAGGTATGCCAAAATGATTGCAAGCTTCTAAAATGGGGTCAATATCTGCACTTTGACCGTATAAGTGAACCACAATCACAGCTTTAGGTAAATTACCAATTCTGGCGCGGCGTTCCAGGGTTCCCCATAATAGATCGGGATTCATATTCCAAGAAATGCGATCGCAGTCAATAAAAACTGGCTTTGCACCTAAATAAGTAATGGGATTAGCTGTAGCCGCAAACGTCAGTGTAGAACAAAAAACCTCATCCCCAGCCTGTACCCCCACCAATCGCAAAGCCAAATGAATCGCCGCTGTTCCAGAACTCACAGCCGCAGCATAAGGCGCACCTATAACTTGACAAAATTCCTGCTCAAAAGCATCGACATGGGGCCCTATTGGAGCAATCCAGTTGGTATCAAATGCTTCTTTGACAAATTCTAACTCGCGATCGCCCATGTGCGGCGTTGAAAGAAGAATTGGTTTCATAGTGGGGGACTGGGGATTAGGGATTGGGTATTGGGGACTGGGGATTGGGGATTAGGGGACTGGGGAAATAACAAACACCAATTACCCATTACCAATTACCAATTACCAATTACCCATTAGCAAACTATTTAGTACAAACAAAATACAGCATTCCTTGATTTGGTTCTTGCAGAAAATCTTCTAGAGAATTCGGCAATTTGCCTTGATTAATTTGAAAATTGGAACCCAGCGCAACTATCTCAAAATTTGCCGCTTTCATAATTTGATATGCTTCTTCAACTCGATACCAATATAAATATGGTGGTTCATCCAACAGGGATTGCAAGTTGGTATTTCCTGCATACTTCAATTGCGGTAAATATTGTATTGAACGATTGACATGAGTCAGTTTCCTTAAGAAGCGTAAATAGGCTAAATAAGGTAAGTAAAATGGACTTTTGGCTCTACTATCAAAATTTAGTAATGAAAATATTGCTGTTCCGCCTGTTTTTAAAATCCGATATGCCTCTTTAAAAGCATTAAATCTACCAGCTTCGTCTTCAATATTACAAAGTACTTGTTGTAAATAAAGCAATTGCTCAAATTCATTATCGCCATAACTTAACGCTACTGCATCCTCAACAGCAAAATTAATGCTATTAGTAATATCCCTGCGCTTTGCTATCTCAATAAATTCAGGTACATAATCAAAAGCATGAAGATTGGTAAATCCTGCTGCTTTCATACATGAAATTATCCTGCCGCCACCTGTACCAGCCTCTAATGTTTTTAAATTATCATCTAAATAGGTTACTATCAAAAATTCATCGGAAGATGATAGAGAATATTCCTTATATGCCCAAAAATTAAACTCTACTGTGCTATACATTTCTTTTGGGCTATATATTTTCACTGCACTAGCCATAATGATAACCTCCTGGTATTTATGGTAATCACTTACTATGCTTCCTGATAACGATAGGCAGGAAAAAAATCATAGTTAAGTATTGTTTTAAAATCGATATTTAAAGCTTTGGCTTGCAAATTAACCAATTCAAAATATTTATCTTCATCGAGAATTAGGCGCATTGTTAAGAAGTTATGCCGCAGTTTAGAAAAACTGGCTTTAAAATTATAAAGACTTGTTGTGGCACCTCCTAAACCACCTCCCAAATGAAAAATATGATTACCACGTTGTTTAGCCCAAAATCGCACATAATTAATTTCTAATGAACCTGGAGAAAGGGCAATAAACTTACTACTAGTTCCACGAAAAACACTCTGCACTATGCCACCATACTCAGTGTATAGTCCAGCAGAAGCAACTTCATGATCAACTTCAACGATACATAAATGTAATTTCTCTTTCAGAACCTCTTGCATTTTCTTAAAGTATTGAGCGTTAAAAGAATAGTAAATTTTAGCTGCGGCAACTCGCTGCATTGTTTCTTGATAAATTTCTGTAAATTTATCAATATATTCATCAAAATTTACCATTCTTGCTGTTAAACCAGCTTGCAGACAATAGTTAATTTTTTTGCGGCGATCGCGCTTGGTTTGGTACCAAATTTGTTCTTCAGAAAGATGCAGATTAATGTATACTGTTTTACCATTAACGGTAAAAATATTCTTATTGGGTAGAATATCATCTAAATTATGATTGATAATAGGATGCAACCGAAAAAAAGCTGAACACACACCTTTTTCCTTTAAAACAATATTTAGTTTTTTGATAGCAGTCTCTACAAAGCTTGGTGTTATTTTAGCTGCCTCACTCAACAAAATTCCTGGATAACCATAAGGTGAAACTATATCCAAGCTTGCTATGGGTATAGATGTTTCTACACCTAAATCATCACAGTTCCGGAGCAAATAAGGCGCAAATAAAACTTTGTCATTTTCAGAAATTAATATTGCTTCAGCAACCGCCTTATTCCTCATTGCTTCTAATGCAAAATATTCAGGAATTTGATAAAAATCATGTTTGATATTTTGCAATATTTCTCGCCAATAATTGCTTGCTAAATCAATTACCTGAATATTCATAAATCCTCAGATTCAAGTAAAGTAAAGTTAATAATTTTGCTGTAGGGTGTGTTATAGCACAGGCTAACGCACCTGCATTTTTGATGGTGCGTTGCCAAAAATACCCTACTTTGTCTATTGGATTTCTTCTAGCTTCTTGTTAACCAACTTCTCAAGAGTTTCTGTATTATCCTTAATATCCGAAAGTTGGTGTTTAGCTTCTTCTTTATCCAAGAAACCAGTAATAACTTCTCGTGAAAGCAACTGTAACTCTGGATGATAGCCCAATTTTTGACTAACTTGATATTCTACTAATCCCGGCAGAATACAATTAGTACTATTACCATGAATTTTTACTGTTGACCAACCAAAGTCATCGAGGATTTTATAAATGTCCTTCTCAGTTAATTGCAACACAAAAGGCAGAGAAAATATTTGTATTTTCATGCCTGTCGCTGCATCTGTCACCCACTTAGTAGAACGAACTTCTGGTTCTATCCAGTGCCACCAGTTACGCCCCATAATTATGCGATTGATACGATGTTTTACACAATAATCTTGAATTTCTTTGTAAAACATATCCCCGCACTTATAGCATGGATAACCATTTTTAAAGTTATTATCCATCATATCTTTAACATAAGGTGCAAGGTCAATATTTAATACAACTAATTCTACCCCCAATTTATCGCACAACTTCTTACCATTCTCAATTACCTGCTCAGGAATAAATCCATTCTGAACTAAAACAGCCGTTACATCTAACCCAAATTTCTGCCGTGCTGTAATCAAAGAAACTGCGCTATCTTTACCACCAGAAAAACCGACAACAGCGTCAATATTAGCACCCTCTTCTCTTGGAGTATGTAAAAATGTTTCTAATTCACTATCAAGAATTTCTTGTTTGAAATTCTTTTTGTAAGTCATGCACATATTACATACACCATCAGCACCAATGTAGATGTTTGGTATCCGCGTATCAAATAAACATTCTTGGCATTCTACAGGCTTAATAAAAGGATTCTTGCCTGTATTAACCCAAGTTTTAATTTGATTTTGTAAATGTATCCTCCGCGCGCGAAGATTATAGTTAATGCCGTTAATGGAAACTTTGCATTTATATGGAGAGTAATCTTCACGGAGGAATTGAGGAATGAGAAAACTGAAACTTTGTAATAAAGTATTTACTTGGCTCATAAACCCCTCTGATGCTCAAAATAGTTTTTATTAAAATCTTGTTTCAAATCAGATCAACTCTGTGTCTATACCTGGAAGATATTCCTTTCAAAATTTTATAAATAATGCCCACTCGCTAGTTTACTGAGAATAGCCTTTTTGAATTTTGAATTTTGAATTCCGCGTAGCGGTTCTAATTTGTCACAGTAGAACGATAAGCTGGAAAGAAATTTGATTTAAGTAAAGTTCCTACCTGGCTATTTAAAGATTTGGCTCTTAACTCCACTAAATGAGCATATCTTTCTTCATTAATAGTTAATCTCAGCGTCAAAAAATTCTGGTGTTTTTGCGAAAAACCTGCTTTAAAGTTGTAAACACCATCTTTATTTCCCCCATATCCACCCCCTAGATGCAAAAGTTTATTACCCCGTTCTTTTGCCCAAAACCTGACATAATCAAACAGTAGTTTATCTGGGGAGAATTTTAAAAACTTGGTTTTTGTGCCGCTTAAATAAGACTGAACTATTTCACAGCATTCTGTGAATAGGCAAGCGCACATAATCTCACATTCAAATTCTACAATTCCTAAATGCAATTTGCTACCTAATTGATGTAACAAATTACTAAAATACTCTGGAGTAAAGTAATATAGCTGAGGCGCGCCTACCCGTTGCATTGTTTGATAATAAATTTCTAAGAAATCGTCAAAATATTTGTCAAACTCTACAATTCTGGCTTGGAAACCATAACGTTTTTGGCGATTAATATCTTTACGATGATCGGAGCGAGTTTGCTGCCATATTTCTTCGGGCGAAAGTGTTAAATCTACAGCTATTGTTTCTCCACTGATTTGGCAAATATGAGAAGGATAAATTTTCTCTAATCCAGCATTTATTATGGGGTGTAACCGGAAAAAGGCTGAACAGATATTTCTCTGTTTAAATGTAGATATTAATTTCTGCATTGCTAATTCGAGGAAATCTGGTGCACTAGCCGCAGCTTTATTAAATAAAATCCCAGGATAGCCATAAGGAGAAATTACATCAAAAAGTTCTGGACTTTCTGAAATATCGATACAAAAATCATGACAGCGGCGTAGTAAGTAAGGTAAAAAAAATAATTTTTCTCCTTGGGAAATGACAATCGCCTTGGGAGTAGTGTTAGTTCTTAGCGATTCTAAATATACATATTCTGGTAAGTGGTAAATATCGTGACGTACTGTTTGCAAAATCTGCATCCACAACGGGTTGTTTAACTCGATGATTTGAATATTCAACATAAAGGTTTAATCCCATTGCACTGAAAAGTCTGAAATGGTATTAACGGATTTGACGTACTAACATAAAAGCTTCAGCTGCACCCAAGCTGACAGTTGCACCTCTTAACTTGGCTAAAGCTGCGATCGCATCTAAAGAACGAGGATGTGGTGCTTCTTTTATTTGGCTTTGATAGCAACTCATGGCTTTGAGCTTTTGCTCTAAATAGTTGGTGATATCGACAAATACCGTCGGGATAAAAGCCTCATCACCAGAAGGCGGTGCCCATTCTGTTTCGGAGAGAGTTTCATAACAAAAAATCTCACGCACAGAACAACCATTAATCGGGCGACTTGCAACCAATGTTGCTTGATACACAAGTCGGTGATCGGCATGAATATCACCCCGATGTGGCAAGTAAATAATGTTGGGTTGCAGTAAGCGAATTGCCGTGCCAATAGCATCAGCTAACTTATATCCTGGGTAAATATCGAGTTTGGGAGCGAGAAAATCCAGAAAACTAGCGCTGGAGATACCTAAAACTTCGTGAGATGCTTTTAATTCTTGGCGGAGTCGCAACTGTACCTCTGCTGGATAAATATCTGGATCGCCACAAGTAACTATGACAACATGAACCTCATCGCCATTATCTACATGACGTGCGATCGTACCTCCGCAACCTAAAACTTCATCATCTGCATGGGGTGCAATAACTAGTACATTGTTTTTCATAGCTTCACTAAATCACGCCCTAGAAAATTTCTCGTTTCCACACCGCAACAAAAGAGAGTATCTAAAATTGACAAGTCAGGGATAAAGCCTAATTCGGGAAAAACTTGAGGATAAGCTGGGTAAGCAAACTCTTGCCAAAGTAAATCAATCCCCGCCGCCGCAAAAGCTTCTAAATCCATATATCTTTTACCTCCCACACCAGATAAGTAAGTATCAGCGCCTACCGCCTGGCATATATTGATCAGTAGTTCAGTTTTGTTACCTTCTACACCCAATGCAGACATATACACAATCGGCTTGTGAATGTGTAAAACATCCATCACCCATTGAATTAGCGCCATATCGAGTTCACTCAGATAACGCCAATCTTGGTTGAGTATTTGTTCTAGTTCCGGCGCATACTGATGAAAGTAGGGAGCGCGTGCATAATTTGTGACAAGAGTCTGCCAATGCTTTCGCGCCCAAGGTAGTTCTGAGTCGATCAACATCTCGTTGATACGTTCTTCATCTCTGTTGCGATGGAACACTGGTACAGTTAGCCATTGCACTCCATTAGCGGTTTTAATTCTGTTGCGGTGTTGAATCCCACGCCTCTGAAACTGCACGCTATCCATCACTACAAAAATGTCGCCTTGTTGTAGTTTGTGAAAGAATCCCAGGTAGGGCAAAAATTGTGCTTGGTGAATTACCGCTATTTTCATAAGTTATTAGCCAAAACTAAAATGATAATTAACCGCGGATAAATAATGATGATAGATACTTAGACAAGAGGCTAAATTTATTGTGTCTTTGTTAGATAAAAGCCATCAAATGACTATTTATCTAATTTTTTAGCGTCTGATAAATTTGCATCTTTGACATAAACTCCTTCTTTGCGAAGCACTACAGGAATTGTTCGCAAGATAATTAAGATATCTAACCAAAAACTCCAGTTTTCTACATACCAAACATCAAAGTTAATTCTCTGCTCTAAGCTATTATCTAAGCCACCATTCACAGCTTCCCAAGCTGTAAGCCCAGGTAACATTAATAAACGTTTCTTTTGCCAATCGCTGTAGTTGAAGAGGCTAGCAACTAATAGTGGTCTAGGGCCAACTAAACTCATATCCCCACGGAGAATATTAAATAGTTGTGGCAATTCATCAAGATGGTATTCGCGCAAGAACTTACCAATGGGTGTAACTCGCGGATCGCCACGAAAGGTATTTAGCCCAGCACCTAGATTAATTGCGCCATCAACCATTGTGCGAAATTTATAAATCACAAATGGTTTTCCTAGCGTTCCTAGGCGTGTCTGACAAAATAAAATTGGGCCAGGTGAAGTTAATTTAACTGCTAAGGAAATTGTCAGTAAAACAGGTAATAAAAGGATGATGGCTATGCTGGCAAGAATAATATCTAATAACCGCTTATATATTAACTGCCATTTCATTTTTGGATGCTCTGCCAAAAATGAATGTTTAACTTCTTGCCATTTTTCTTCTGTCCATACATCTATAAACATATTACCATAATTTGGATATAAATTATTTTTGGAAACTTCATTTTTCATCAGAAATGCACTCCTTGGTTAAAAAATTAAAAATTTTGCAATTACCAATTACTAATTACCAATTACCAATCCCCCATGCTCAAACAGAAATAGGATAATTCACCTGATTTAAAGCTTCTGCATATAAACTTTCATGCAGTTGCAAAATGTGTTGTAAATCGTAATTAGCCATAATTTCCCAGCCGCGTTTACCCATAGCTTTGGCTTCTTGGGGATGGTCTAACATATAGGCGATCGCATCTGCTAATTCTGCAATATCTCCTAATTGCACCAACAAACCACAACCGCCTTCTAGCAAATCTCTAATTCCGCGAATGTCGCTACCAATCGCCGGAACTTGCATACACAAAGATTCCATGATGCTTCTAGGTAGCCCTTCTTGTTCGGAGACGAGTATAGTAGCGATCGCACTGCCAATTAAAGTTTCAATATCCCGTCGGAAACCTAAAAAGCGCACCTGATCTGAGATTCCCAGTTCCGTTGTTAACTGCTGCATCTGTGCTGTTAACGGCCCATCTCCAGCTAAAGCCAAGCAACTATTCGGTCTAGCAACCTGAGCAAAAGCCCTTAACAAATCTTGATGACGCTTGCGCGGGATAAACTCGGCAATACACAACAATAACTGAGTTTCTGCTGTTAATCCCATTTCTTGCCGTACTTGCAAAATCGCATCTGATGCAACTGCATTCACATTGTATTGTTGCAAATCTACCCCAATTCCTGGCATATAGCGCACCCTCTTTGGAGGTACGATATGATACTGCTTCGCTGCCTCTTCATCCTCGTGATTAATTGCTACGAGGTAGTCAGTCCAGCGACCAGCTAGTTTTTCCAGCGCCAAAAAGATAGCGTTTTGTAAAGGTTCGCCTCCACGGTAAAAATTCAAACCGTGAGATGTGTAAATTATTTTGGGTTTCCCTTGCTTTCTGACATCCTTGAGAGCATAGCGAGTCACAAAAGCAGGTACAGCTATATGTACGTGAACTATGTCATATTTTTCCTGGGCTATTACCTTACGGATTTGCGCCGGAGCAATTAACAGATTTCGCGGATTCAGGGGATTACGGGCAAGATCCACATCCCAAACGCGATCAAAAGCTTGCAAACACTCAGCATCATTTATCACTCTATATGCCATAGCATCTACGCGCCAACCTCTAGCACGAAAGTAGTCAGCAAAGGGTAAGAAAAAGGCGCGGAGGGTTTGAGGAAGGGTAGTAATGATTAATAGTTTCATGGGGATTGGGGATTAGGGAGATAAGGTAGATAAGGGCGATGAGGGAGATAAATGTTTATTACTAATTCGCAATTAACCAATGACAAATGACAAATGACTAATAACTAATGGCTTTTGAGTACAGACGCGATTAATCGCGTCTTTGCAACTTTTGACCCTTGACTGTTGTGCAAACAGCTTCTACCCTCTACTTGCATCCAATTCTCTGTTTTTTCGCTCAGATATCGGTATAAATTAGTTCTTTTAGCCTGTAATATCTGTTCTCTGTAATTTCTTGCTCTATTCAAGTTCCGGGCGGACATCTGAGCCATGCGGTTTGGTTCTTCTATGACTTCGCAAATTTTGTCTGCTAACAGCAGGACATTACCCGGCGCTACCATATCCTCATCGGCTAGAAGTTCAGGAAAACCGCCGACAGTGGAACCGATGCAAGGTAAACCCCTTGCCATAGCTTCAATCATTGCCCTTGGTAAACCTTCTTGATGGGATGGTAAAACAAATAAATCAGCTCTATCTAACTCGGCGCGTACTGCATCCCCACCTGGTAACTCACCACAAAAATAGACGCATTCTTTTATACCTAGTTTGGCGGCTCTGGCTTCTAATTCTGCCCGGTGTTGGCCATCTCCCACTAAAACTAGCTCTAGATTTAGTCCCAGTTTAAGACATACAGCAACCGCATCAATTAGCACATCTGGAGCTTTATAAAGTTGATCCATTGTGCCCACAGTAATGATGGTGAACTGAATTTGATTCTGGCGAGGTAAACGGGAAACACTGACAAAAGCCTCATCAGGTAACTCGACGCTGGAATAGTTTGTTGAGAAAGCTTCCTTGGCTGGGGGGTAACGTTTTTGCAAAGCAGATTCAGTCACATAAGCTGCTGCACAAGCTCCCATACACTGTTTTTGCAACTGACGCGGGAACCACCAACGGAAAAAAGGACGTAAAGGATTTTTGACTGCACCAGGAGCAAACACATCGTAGGGATCGCCTATTACTTCCACAGCGTAGGGATAATCATATTTGCATAACAGCGAATGCAGATGGCTGGCGATTTGGGAGGAAACACGCAAAATTACTGCATCACCAGGCGTAAAGGCGTTTTTGATTGCTTCTTTGACTTGTGGCGCGATTAACAAATACTGCCAAGGCCCTACATAGTAGGGTACAGGCGCAAAAGAAACTCCTTCGCCGTCCGCCCGTTTCCAGCGAGATGGAACTGACTCAACTTCGCGGATACGAGCAATTACCCGCACATGGTCAAAAACTTCTAAATAACGTTTATAGAATGAATGGGCAAATGTAGTTTGTGTCCAAACTGCTCCGTCGGGAGTGCGGTCAAAACGATGATCTAAAGTGAGGAGCAAATTCATTTGACTTTGCTGCTGTGGTGATGCCTGGTTCATTTTGATAAGCTCCGATTTTTATGGCGTTGCTCAATTTTATATAAAGTGTGTTTTTTCGGAAATTTAGAATTAAAATTACGATGTTTTAAATTAGGATTAGGGATAAGTTTCTTGTCACAAGTAAGGAAAATCACAAAACTAGCTAAAGAGCCATTTTTAAACAGAAAAAATATGTAATTATCTGAATCACCCACAAGGATGACAAAACAAAAATTTATCAACAACGGCAACATTAACAAGCGGTCATCTCCCACTGACCAATTATACAAATATCGCTGAACTTTGCCGACAACAACACCTAAGACAATAAATGCAATCGGAACCACATAAGGGCCAAAATTGAGCATTGTTTCACCAGCGAGACCATATACTTTGGAAGAGTTCAAAAATATAGGATGGTAAGTTCCTTTACCATATTGAACTTCCGTGCCTTCTTTCATCTTGTCCGGTGGTTTATCCGGCATTATGGCGCTGGGTATGAGCATGGTTAATGCTGGTAAATATGTTCGCCCCAAAGCATATTCATAATCGCTATCTTGGCGCATAATTCTATAGAGTAAAAAAGCTTGAACATCACTTCTACCAAGGTCTTGTAAGACTAAGCTCTGCCAAGAACGTCCCGATTTTTCTTCTAAAGTTGCACGGGCTTCTTGCCCTTGTAAAGCGGTATTGACTGCTTCTAAACCTCCTGTTTTAAAAAAACCATATATATACATAAATAAAACTAGAAATACTAGCCCGATCGCAATTTGCTTTTTAGAAATTTGGCGCAACCAAAAATGAATGATTCCCACCGCCCAAAACATTGCCCAAATTGTGTTACTGCGGCTACCTCTAAGTCCACCAAACAAGAATTGTAATATCAAAAATATAATTAAAGCTACTAACAATACTTTTCCACTTTGCAATCGTTTTTTACTTTCGGCATAAATGGTAAATGCAATCATTGCCAAAATCGGAAAGCTTTCTGAAAGTACAAATAATATTCCCATGCCTTGAAACTCATTTTCTCCGCCTCCCATAGCAGATCTATTAGCAGCTTCAATATAGTTAAGGATGCCACCGAATTTTTGATAAACCATCAGCTGTAAGCTGGCAGAAATTATCAGCGCTATAGAAATAATCGGGAAAAAACGCTGGTGATTGATTTGCCAAATTGTCTGTGTTGATTGATTTTGAGTGGCATTAAAAGTAATGTTGCGGGTAAAGCGATAAACCCCAAGTCCTAAAAAATTGAGTATGGCCATACCACCCAACCAAGGCCGCCAGTCTGTAGGGGGAATGATATCTGAATCAATCCAAAAGTCCAAACCAACATGTAGTAGAGGTGCGACGAAAAAGAAATGAAACCCTAATAAGCCGATAATTCCTACTGGATCGAAAAGATTCAATAGACCTCGAAACCAGTCAATAGCATCAATCCCGATGAGAATGCCACACAAGGTAACGGGAATGACAAACCAGTGCAAAAACTGTCCGGAAATTTGTAGCAAGCACAAGATGGTCAATAAGCAGATAAAAATAGCAATGACCAAACTATCTGGATATACAACTTGCGATCGCAATTTGCGTTGGTTCATACCACAACCTCGCAAGCTAGTTGTGTTTGATATATCCTCTGGAGGTTTTGCACAGAGGTTTCAATATTGAATTGACTTTGTTTTACCAATTCCCAAGCATAATCGTGAGTAATTTTTAATACAGATTTTCGGTGTTCTAAAATAGCCTCCGTCCACATACAAGCTGGCTGTGATAGTGATAATCGTCGTACTAATGGCTTAATTACATCAGCTTCATCTGGTACTGCATCAGTAATAATACAGGGTAATCCTGCTGCCTGAGCTTCTAATAATACTAAAGCCAACCCTTCATGCAGAGATGGTAAAAGGAAGACATCCATTGCACTTAGCATTAATCTTGGAATATCCGATCGCGAACCAGCAAAGATGACGCGATCGCCTAAACCCATCTGTAAAACTTGGTCTAAAATTTCTGGTTGCAGGTAGCCTTCTCCTAATAGCAATAGGTGCATTTTGGGTTCCCGTTGGGCGACTTGGGCGGCAATTTCAATCAAAAATTGATGATTCTTTTGCGGGTGAAACCTACCAACGTGACCAATCACGAAGGCATCGGCAGGGATATTGAATTCAGCGCGCACAGCTACCGGATCGACAAGATTTTGGAAGGGTTCGAGGTCAATGCCATAATATAGAAGCTGCCAGCGCGGATCAGCTTGCCATTGGGAACCAAACAAGTCGGCAACGGCTTTGCGACTGCATCCCAAACCCAAAGTAGCGTTCTCGGCTATCCAAGATTTCATCACAGAACAATACCAACGTCGATATAATCCTGACTTTGCATGTTCGGCGGAAATATCGTTGTGGCTGTGGGCAATGCGGATCGGTACACCTGATAGCTTAGCTAACCGCAGAGTATAGCCACTGAAGTGATGGAGATGGCTATGCACAATGTCATAGGGGCCGAATTCCCTGAGAATTTGCCGGAAGTTGGCGGCGTAGTCCCAAGGTAGCCAGCGCTGTAGGGGACAGGGGATGATCTGACTACCCAAACGGCGAATTTCATCGTCGTAAGCACAGGGATCTGTGGTGTGAACTAAAAAGTCCATCTGAAAGCGATCGCGATCTATATGTCGCAGAATATGCATCAACCAAGTTTCAATCCCGCCTCTTACCATCCCTCCAATGACATGGAGGATACGGATAGGTACTTGATGATTTTTTTTATAGCTGTCGATGGTCGAGGAATTAATATAAGTTGTCATTTTATCTCCTCAAATTAACGAATTAATATTTGATTTTCCCGACTTCCGGGTAATGTCGGCTTTTATAGGAGCAGAAAAAGCATAGTCTTGGGTAAATAGACCAATCCGACGTAAGATGCGGTAAATATTGTAAGAAAGAGGATAGTTTAATAATTGAGCTAATCGCCCATAACTAGCACCGCGATTACTGTATCCCTGGGGTAAAGGACGGTCTTTAATGGCTTGAATATCTAAGACATAAGCTGGTTTTTTATGCAATTTCCAATATCCTGGATGTGGAAATAAAGATGGTATTGGTGCGTAAGGATATCCCCAATTTTCAATTGCAACATTTCCAGAAAATGGAGTAAGTAAACTGCAGATTTTCTCCAAATCACCTAGCATAAACTCTCGCGTTCCATGAAAGTGAATCGGCACATTCATTAAAACTCTGCCCGAATATTTACAGGTGCGAAAACATTGAAATAAACCCCATTTGAGGGTACAACCATTTTCTGCCCAATGCTCCATAGTTTGATTACCAATGACTAAATCAAAAAAGTTATCGGGAAAAGATAAATCTGCTAAATTTTCAATCCTAGTGGCAACTGTTTTTTTACCAAAATACTCAAAGAGTGAGTCGATACCTTCGTAACTTGCTCCTACAGTTTGACAATAGTCTTTAATCAAACTCCAAGAACCACAACCTATTTCTAAAACATTCATCCCCTCTTGAATGAAAGGCAGATAGTTCTCAACAATAGGAATTTCACATCCACCTAAGGGTGGCGGTGGAATTTCTCTACCTAATATTTGACTAGCTTGTATATATGCAGAACAGTTATGATCGATGAATTTACTACAATCTAAGCATATGGGCATAGTTTTTGTACCTAATAATTTTTCTTATTGACGAATATTAACTACTGCTTGAAAATTAGGACTCAGCATATAGCTGTTACTATTAGGTTGGTTCTCCAAAGAGAGAAGGACTGTCTTTAGTCGTTGACGCTGGTTGTGATTTTGGGGTTGAATAGCGATCGCTACCGTATCTACACCAACGGGAATTGTGACCGCACCAGGGATTTTTTGGTAATCTCTGCCGTTTTTTGCTGTTCCCCGAATGGTATATTTCACTGTTAAAGGTTTGCTCTTGTCCCCTGTACGTGTAATCCGAAACTGCCCAGCATTTCCCTGAGATGCATACAGCGCGCTGGCCTTGATGTTCACAATCGTGGGATTGCTGCTAGTAAACTTTAATTGCACATATTGATTTTTAATATCGAAATAGGCATCTTGGGGATTTAATACCTTTTTACCCTCAATGCATAGATTGTCAAAGACAACGTTGCTGATGTCGCGTTGGGCATCATATCCCAGAAAAACTGATTTTGCACCACCGCGATCGTCCGCTGTCACGTTATTAATAAACACATTTCTGATATGCCCAAACCGTTCAGGTGATGAATCTGGATCACCTGCTAAACTCACCCTAATTTGCCAGCTGAATAGACGGGCAGATTTATCATCTTCTGGAGTATCAAGAATATCTTCAACTCGAATATTTTTGAAGTAAATATTCTCAAAATATCCCCCCGAAATTGGCCAGAATCCTGATAGTTCGTTAGCAAATACAACATCTATATTTTCATAAGTAATATTTTTAATGTAATTTGGTATTTTCGTGGCTGCTATTTTGAATCCGTTGCCATTATAGAAAACGGAATTCCTGACATTAATATTCTCATTATTATGAATCTGACTCTCGCGATCGCCACCATGAGAAGTGGCATCATCTGTGCCGACATAAAGTATATTGTTAATGGTGATATTTCTAGAAGACCAGAAATCAAAGCCATCTGTATTTAAAAATTCCGGCTCAGGATTGGCTAAAATTTTGAGATTATCAATTGTGACATTTTCTGAATAAGACATCCAAACATTAGCCACGGCTGGGTCTTTGAGTAGGATATCTTGCAACCAAATGTTTTTGGCATTTTTTAGTAAGATTAAAGTGTACCATCCTTTTCTAGGTCGCCAATAAGAGCCATTACCATTAATAGTTCCACGCCCGATAATTTTTACGTTCTGGACATTTTCAAGTTGCAGTAACCCCCGACCATGAGAAGGATCTTCTTCTGTAATTGCAGCTAATACAGCTCCAGCAGCTAAATATAAAGTGACATTACTTTTGAGGTTAAGTTGGCGAGTTTTGTAGACACCTGCGGGAAAATATAAGATTCCATGATGTTCGGCAACATCATCAATGGCTTGTTGAATTTTGTCGGTAGCATTAATTTTACCTGTGTTATCCACTTGGTAATTGATGATATTAGTTACTTGATGATCGCCAAGTTGGGGAGGATTTTCTTCCCAGGGATCTGCCAAAATAAACAATTTCTCATTTAAGGAATTAACGTGATGTAAAATCAGCTTTCTGGGAACAGTTAAAGAAAAGGAAATTTTGTTGCCCTGTTTGCGTGATTGTAGTTTGTAACTTTTGGGGCTAATTTTGTAGTTATTAACCTTTTCTTTGACTTTAATTTCAATATCAGCCGTACCTGCAAAGGCAAATTGTACATAACTCAAGGAGTTATATTTTTCCACAAATACAGGTTTGTTATTCACCGTTACTGAATAGATACTACTTGCGGTAGCCGTAGTCAGTGGCGGATAAAGTTTAACTATGCTGGCAGCAGGTGGTGCAATGCTGTTCATAGAGGAAAGATAAACGTTAAAGAACAGGGTAATCAATAGAGAAATCAGCAACAATTTCCGTGAATTAATTGTTTTGTACCACCGCTGGCGGCGACTGAAGTTTGTGTAATGCATGAATGATCACACCCCAACTAAAGCTTGCTTGTACAATTGCTGATACGATCAGTGCGATCGCAGCTCCTTGTAGCCCCCAAATGGGGATTAACCACAGACAGACTATGGCCGAGGCCGTTGTTACGGAAGCAAACAATGGCATTTGCACCCTAAAGTACCTGGCGGCTGTCATTCCATAGCCGAGAAAGGAGGCTATGTACTCGATGCTGGCTGCAATCATCAGCCAAACAAATACATCTGTATACTGGGCATATTCAGGTCGGTAAAGCAGAGTGAGAATTTCTTGTCCAGCCAGCAAAACTATGACTACACCCACTCCCCCCATCAAAGCAGCAATACCGACCAATTGCAGTAGCAGTGTACGAAAAGCTACCTGATTCCCTGCCACATAGTATTTTGCGAGGCGAGGACTGGCTGATTGCCCTAACGCATTCACTACCATGTTTCCTGCCACCATCAGGTAAGAAATAGCAGCAAATACCCCTAATTCCCGCTGGCCTAAATAACCATCAATAAAGTACCTGGGAATACTTGTATTTAGCGAAATCAGCATCATCACAAAACCCATCGGTAAAGCTAGCCATATTAGTTTGGAGAGGGTTTGGAGGTGCAAGCGTGGTTTCTGGGCAAACTTTTGTGAGGATAGAATATAAGTACTACTACGAATGTCATAGGTAACTAGAACTACAGCCCAAGCTAAGACTAACCCCACTACGCCCCACATCAACTGGCCTGATATATAAACACCCATACCCAGTAGCAGCAGCGATAGTAGCCCTTTAATCATTAGTGAGATCGCCATCCTATCCATACGTTCGTGCTGCTGAATTAGCCCGTAATATACGTCACTAATCGACTCGAAGGCTTTTGCTAAACCCACTAGCAAAACAATCAGCGATGTCTGCAATTGATACCCCGACATCAGAGTAATTGCGGCAATGACAATCAGTGCTAGCGTTGTCCCTAACAGCCTCAGACCTAGGTAATCGCTAAATAAATACTGTTGTTTGGCATCTGTTGCCTGCACAGCTCGTAGTTGCAGATTAGTAAACATGATGACTGGTGCTGTCACCGCTAACCCTAAGGTAAACTGTCCCACCATCTCTGGACTACCGAGTTTAGCCAACACTACCAGCATTCCCCACTGGCAACCTGCATAGACAGTGTTACCAATAAATGTCCAAGAAAAGTTATGCTTGAGGGTTTGTGGTGTGAGTTGTGCCATAACCTATGTTTATCTGTTGATAGGTGTAATCAAAGCTGAAGTCATACAGACACCGAGATCATTTCTTTCCAGCCATCGGATATTTGCCAGTGAGGAAATAGTAGGCAGATGAATAACGCCAACGGAAAATGGGATCAATCAGCGGATGCACCGCTACCTTGGCAGGAATGTGTCTCGCTGGAAAACCCATTCCTTCTTTGAAGGTCGAGAGTGCTGGATCTGTAGGAGTATGGTAACCGTAGACAATTTCACGAATTTTGCCAGAGCGGCGACAGGCTTGCACAAACTCAAAGACTAAGCCTGTACCAATATAAGCGGATAGTGCTTCGGTGGCCAGCAAGGCTCTTTCGATATAAGCTGTGCCGTCAACAACGTAAGTTGTCATATAGCCGCCTAATTTATCATTGATTAATCCTGCAAAAACGTAACGCTGTTCAGAGGGTATATGTTTTGCAAGTTGAGATAGATAAACTTTTTTAGGAATTACTTTGCCGCCAAATCGGATTGTTGCCGAATAAAAAACATCATATCCTTGCTCCTCCAAAAGATCTGGACTCAATAACTGCAAAATCTTTGCACGTTTGTGGCATCTTTTTAAGTGATTTCTCCTATTTGATGAAAGACTTTGCAAATTGTAGCTTTCGACATTAGATAGTAAATGAATAGGGATTGAGCCATTGGCTGCTGCTGCATCAGCGTCGCACAACGATGCTCGAAATCCTAAGTGTATTTTTTTGGGGCAAGTTGCTTGCTTTTCAGTCAAACGAGCTAGTAAATGAATAGGTTCATAAAAACCAAATCTTGTCTGTTTCCAATAATGCCCCTGATGATAGACAATTTTTCTGCCTTGTTGGCGATACCAATCGGCGGCAGATGCTTCGCTCATTGATAAGATGACGGCTGATTCTGAAGCTTGCCTTATCTGTACATTACTCATTGGCTAATTACCCTCAAGGTTTTCCTCTCCTCATCAAAAACAAATTAATAGTCAATTAAAACTTAGCTTCTAGCTTTTTATGCTTCTTGAGTTTTCAATTTTCCCCGTTCATTTATATGGGTATTTGTCATCGCATAAATATGTTGTGCAGCATTGCCTGACACTTTATTTCCTAAGGATTTGGGTTTATATCCCGGTACTATTTGTTCCAGCAAAAACATAATAGAATCGCCATCATTTCTGTCTGCTGCTTTACACAAAGACTCGACAACAACATTAATATTCTCTGGAATAATCCGACTGGCATTTTTCACAACTAAGAGCTTTTGATGTTCGGTGGGTTCATATTCTTCTCCGGCAATAAACAATTCTTCAAATAACTTTTCTCCGGGTCGCAAGCCTGTAAACATAATCTCAATGTCTTTGTTGACTTCGTATCCCGAAAGACGAATGAGTTCTGTGGCTAAGTCCACAATTTTTACTGGCTGTCCCATGTTCAGCATTAAAACTTCACCACTACGGCCTAGTATCACTGCTTGTAAAACTAGTTGAACTGCTTCTGGTATGGTCATGAAATAACGGCAGATTTCGGGATGGGTGACGGTGACAGGGCCGCCTGCGGCGATTTGCTTTTTGAAGGTAGGAACGACGCTTCCTCTACTACCTAAAACATTGCCAAATCGCACAGCTACATAAGGTCTTCCGCTTTCTCTGGCGGCTTGCAGTACTAACATTTCTGCCACCCGCTTACTTGCACCCATGATATTTGTTGGGTTAACGGCTTTATCTGTGGAAATCATCACGAAATGTTTAACACCGTATTGCAATGCCATGTCCAACAAATTTTTGGTGCCTACAACATTGTTAGTAATCGCTTCCTCTGCATTGTCTTCCATCAGAGGCACGTGTTTATGGGCTGCAGCATGAAAAACCACATCTGGTTGGAATTGCTCAAAAGCATTTTTTAATCGAGAGCGAAAGCGAATATCAGCAATAAATGCAGAAATACGCGGTATGTTTGGTTGTGTTTTACTACCTTGTTTCAGGACTGGTACAAGTTGTTCTAATTCCTGTTGGATATTAAAGACAGAATTTTCGCCATGTCCAATCAGGATAATTTGGGCGGGACGATATTGAAAAATTTGCCTGCACATTTCACTACCAATAGAGCCACCTGCACCTGTAATTAGGACTTTCTTACCGACAATAAATTTGGCAACTTTCTCAATATCTGTCTGTACAGATTCTCGTCTCAGTAAGTCTTCAATGCGGACATCACGAATGTTATCTACCCGAACACGACCGTTGAGGATTTCGTGTATTCCCGGTAAGGTGCTAGTTTGAGTTCCTGTGGCTTTGCAAATATCCACAATCTCTCTAATCACTCTGCCAGATACGGTTGGCATGGCAATTATCACCTTTTGGATCTGGAGAGATGGGATCGCTTGGGGAATGTGGAAGCGATCGCCAACTACAGGAATCCCCCGAATATGTAAGTTCAATTTTTGTGGATCGTCGTCAATATAGGCTACAGGATAAAAACCTAGTTGAGGATTTCTTTGCATCTCTTGCACGAGTGAAACCCCAGCACTACCAGCACCCACAATTAAGACTCGTTCGGTTGTGGGAGACAATGCTGGTTTTTGGCTGGTTTTCTCGACAGCACGGACGCTAAAACGCAGCGCACCCACGAAAATAAAAGATAGTAAACCGTCAATAAATGGTAGCGATTGAGGAAGTTTTTTGATAGTAAAATACGGTATATAGTGAAAAGCATCAAAAACTAGGCTTTGAATAACTATCGCAGCCAAAATTAACATAGCTATATATGTCAGTTCTTCAATACTGGCATAGCGCCAGTAACGTCTATAAAAACCTAGATGCCAAAATAAAGTTAGCTTGATTGCCAAAAAAATTACTGTGACAATTCCTAGCTCTGTGATGTATGCATTTAATGCTAGAACTCCATCTAAGCGGAGAAATAGAGCTAATAATGGCGTGATTGCAAATAAACAAATATCACAAATTAATAAATGTTTATTTTGTAGCTTTACCAATCCGCATAAGAATGTTTGGGCAACTTTTTGAGATGCCGACTGAAAGGTAAACATTATGTATTTCATGCTCTTAGAGCTTTTTACGCTGCTAAATGGCTATTATTTGTTGCTCAAGCTTTTAAGCTTTAATTCAAAACGGTCAAAAAATCGGTCAAAAAATTTTTATCTTAATAATGGGAAGAACATTGCCAGAATTTATTAGCAAAATTCCGAATGATAGCTCTGAAATTTTACCTTTTGCTGCTGACCAAATTAAACAGGTTGAAATACTAATGAGCGCAAATGTATACAAGATTCATTACATTGCAATCATTTTTAGGAATAAATAATTATTAATATTTATTTACCCTATTTCCTGAATTGTAGTTATAGAAAACTAGCCGATTTTTGTAATCTTCTTAGTATCTATAGACTGGAAATTACCCAGCACCATCTGTATAAGTGAGCAATACCGCACCTTACAGATTATTTCCAAATCAAAGAGGAATCCTATAAATATTACTGATGCCAATATAGACTTATATATTGTTAGCAATACACTCTGGTCTTACTGCGAATTAGAGTAGCCTATTGCTGCAATATACAAAGCACTAATTTTTGACAATTTGTCATCGAGAGCAGCCAGCCTACATGAGAAAATTGAGCTTTTTCAATACTAAATTTCACTTAATATTGAAAAATCTTTCTTACTATAATGAATTTCGCCGCTAAAAAAACTAAAAAATGAGTACGTTTAAACCAAGTTATTTTTTGGTTGAATTTGATGGCTACTCTTTGGCAAGCCTCTTCAATTCTCAGTTTTTGCAATGATGAATGGTCGTCTCAAAGCAATTTTCTTAAACTTGCACATCCTGTTTATCGCGTTGTGCATTTCAACCTAAGTTTGATGCACGACTATGTTATGTATCCAATCTTTCCTAAACTTTTTGAGTGAGGGACTTCTAGAAAATAAATTATCCCCTTCTCATAGTGGCAGATTCTTCCTCATCAGCTTCCTCTGCATACACAGTGATGGAATATTTTTTTAGTTGGAAGTCTCTTACCTCAGCGATAAACTATGAATGTTAAACTGGTTTGTTGTTATTTAATCTGTCAAAGCTTGGCTTCAATTTCAGATTGATTTATCAGATGTAGTAACTATCCTCCTAGAGATAGGTAACACTGAGACTATTTCAAGTTTTATCTATAAACTATATATCACTTTATTGCTCTGAATGTATATATCAGTTTATAAATTGCAATATCTCAGATATGCAGGTTTTATAAGAATTTTTACCATATTTAGCTAAATTTTTATATATAGATTTCATGAATTTCTCGCCTTAATCTCAGTAATTTTATATAGATTTCATGAAGTCTTGAGAAAGATACTTCTGAAATTCCTAGTAGAACACGGCGTAAATAAGTTACCTCTTTTGATAGTTGACATTCCCTGACAATAAGTTGTGTGCATTTGGATCGCTGTACAGATTTTGGGAATCGCTATGATTTAATTCCTTTCCTGACCAACTCTGGAATTTGAGAAGGCCGTTCCGCTACTGGAACCTGTGCTTCTTGGAAAGCAGCTAATTTATTTTGTGCCGTCCCAAAGTTAGGATCGCGGCCGATGATTGTGGCTAAAGTGCCAGTTTGTCGCCAATGTTTTCCGGGTGGCGCTTGTCTACCTGCAATGTAGGCAATGACTGGTTTATCGATCGCTTCAGTAATATACCGCGCCGCCGCTTCTTCACTACCGCCACCAGGCTGACCGACTAAAACGATCGCTTCTGTACTTTCATCTTCATCGAGAAGTTGTAGCCATTGCAGAAATGAGGAACCAACAATTGCGTCGCTACCAATACTGACACTAATCGATTGTCCTAAACCTGCTTTGGTTAACTCCCAAGCCACTTCGTAAGTGAGGGTGCTGCTACGGCTAACAATTCCCACATGACCAGGAGTATAAAATTCACTTGGGTGAGTACCTAAGAGAATTTTACCTGGCACAATAATCCCTGGGCTATTGGGCCCTACTACCAAAGTTTCGTGGGATTCAGCTTTTCTCAGTAATTGCACCATATCCAAAGGTGGCACACCAGCAGCGATGATGATAATCTGGCGAATATTAGAAGCGATCGCTTCTAATGCTGCATCTAGCACTTGGTAAGGGTTGACACAAATAATTGTCGTGTCAATTGGCCCAAAATGTCCTACTACCTCCTCCACCAAATCAAATACAGGCAGATCGTACTGTTTTTGCCCACCAAATCCAGGATTGACACCAGCAACTACATTTGTGCCATAAGCTTTCATTTGAGTAATATGAGTTGCTGATATAAATTCACTGAACCCTTGAATTACAACTTTGCTGTCTGGCGTTAAGTTCATAAACTGAATTGGGGATTGGGGATTGGGGATTGGGAATTGGGGACAAAAAATTTACAATTAAGACATATTTTTGACTTTTGACTCCAGACGCGATTAATCGCGTCTCTACAACTTTTGACAAAATCGCCATCGTCCCTGCACAAATTATGAGGGCTACTTATTTTTTATAAGCAGTTGACTTAGCCAACCGGACTGATTCTGCTACTGCCTCATCTAAATTTTCTACTAATATTAGGGTATCGCCTTGGGTTTTTAATGAGGCTAAAGATTTTCTCGCTGCACTGAATTCAGAACCAGCCAGCCTGACAACTAAGCGGGGAAAGCTAGTTTCACGGCGGCTTTTGCTGCCATTAGTTCGTACAGATGAGGATTTAACTTCGCTTTTATCTTGTTGCAAAAATTTACTAATTATTTCTGCAAATTCGTCGGACTGAGGAATGCTACCTAAGAGGTTAAGTAGTATGACTTGAATACTTCTGTCAGCCGCTAGGATTTGCAAACTTCTATCGAGGCGATCGCAAAATGTCGTCTTGGCGGTGTCAGCCTGGAAGCTATGACGCAAATTCAAGCAGACACCAGGCTTACCACCAGCATTGGCTACTAAATCTAAAGTTGCCAATACCGAACCAGTACCATTGCCCAGAATGCCAATTTTACCGTGCATTTCTATGCCATCCCAATTACCCAAATTGCTATTAACTTCTCCAGGCCGATGAGTTGGGGTAATTTTTGCTGCCATTTCCGCAATGTCTGGATGACGACCAATTGACCGTTCGTTGACCCTGACTTTACCATTGAGAGCCATCACTTGACCCGTAACGCTGATGGCAAGGGGATTAATTTCTACTAAGTCTAAATCCTTTTGGATAAATAGCTGATACATTTTCTCGATCACAGCACTGATCGACTGCATTAATGTACCTTCTAAACCTAGTTTTAAAGCTAGCCTACGGGCATAAAATGGTGAGAATTCCTGTTCAACAACCACATACTGCATTTTTTCCCCTGCCGTTTCCCAATCAATATCTGCTTCCTTGCAGCCTAAAAGTACTGGTCGGCAAAGGGCGGTATCTAATACTACTGCTAAATATAATTCTTGCTTGGCATCATATTTAGATTCTGCCAGTAAAACTTCTGGTAACTCGCCCCAAATTGGTAAATTAAAGATAGTTTGTGCGGCGGCGATCGCATCGATTGTGGTTTCGACTATTCTGACTCCACCAGCTTTGGCTCGTTCAGCTGCATGTACTTGAGATTTCAGTACAACTGGATAGCGAATTTTTAACCGCTTCAGATCTGTAGGATGATCGATGCGTTGGGACGGCAATACTGGAATGCCGATTTTCCCAAACCATTCTTTAACTTGGTACTCCAATAAATCCATGAACACGCACCTGGTAGCGACACTAGCAAAGCATTTCTTTTCTTTGTTTTCTTTAATCTACCGCAGCACTCTCATTACGGAATTCAGCCTGAGACAGGTATAAATAATTGTTTTCATTGATAAATTTTATCGAATTCAGCAAATGGGGTAAATTAAATTTTACTGCCTACAATTTCGCGGTAGTTCAACCAGACGTAATTAATCTCCTCAGTAAATTTGCCTGGGTGTTACCAAACCACTATCCACATTAATAACCCTTCAGTAATATAAATTTAGTAATCTACAATTCCTAGTGTAGAGTGTGAAGTACGATAGCGTAACCTATTACTTCTAAAATCGGACTAAACCAGCCTGTCATATTTTTTCGCAGAGTTTGTCAAGGGTCAAAAGTCAAATTTTCCACAAATCTAGACTTTTGAGAGCCAGTTACCTCTCTTGTTAAAGACGTTGAGATCACAAGCCAGCAAACTGGGGGATAGCGATACATCAGCTTGACTTGTGACCCATATAACAAAAGATATATGTCTCAGTTGCGTAGCCCTCATAAAATCTTGCGGAGAGGAAGCAGCGATCGCCCACTATCAAAGATGAAATTTTAATATCTGAGTACTGTGATTAAGATAAATTTTTAGACTTTTACATTGAGATAATTTTGTTACTACTTGAGTACAAATGCTGCGATCGTGGGCATTAGCTATGATGCATTTCATTGTGCTAAAGCAAACAGTGAAAATGCCGAAATATTTTATTATGCCCATTTAATTTTGTGAATTTATACTTGTCGCATAATTGTCACAATTTGACTTTAGCCGTAATAAATTAGGAATTGAAAAAATCTCCAAATCTGGCTCACTGATTGTGTTTTGATATTATCTAGTTGCTAGATAATTGTTTTTTTGGTATTCCCTAGTTAAATATGACGACCGTGAAATCACTGCTTTTTTGATTTTTGGTTAAACTCCAGAATTTGTGTTAGAAAGTTGTTCAATCTAATTATCCGGCTATGGTTGGTTAAACTGTGCATCTGCATTCAACAAACGAAAGCCCTTACTTTCCTAACCTCGAAGATAAGAAAAACAATATAGAAGAACAGCGGGAACGCTCTATGAAAGTAGCAGTTCAACAGGATGACTTACAGCTGCTAGCTAAAACTTTGCAAGAACAATTACTTGCGGAAGTTCCATCTGGCGGAGTCTTCCAAGTGAAATGTGCCGTCAATAAAGACGGACTGATGATTTTAATTCAACATCCACTAGGTTTGATAGTTGACACTGGTACCATCTTTCAACTAATTGAAGAGGTCATCCAGTCCCTACCAAACCAGCAAGAACAACATATCCAATGTTTTCTGCGAGTCTTGGGTGAAAAATATCCTTATACCAATCGTTCTCTCGATTTACATCAGCGAGTAGAACTCAGTGAAATCTCTGCCTATCCTCATCTCCCAGAACCACCTATAAGTGTATCTACGAATTCTCGTTTAGAGGATAGTAAAGTCTCTGGGAGCAGGCTGATATTTCCACCAGTTGCTGAACCTATCTCAGCGGCTTCCTTAGAAGATGAGGCAGATTTACCATTCGCGCCATCTTTCTCAGCAGCTTCCTTGGAAGATGAGGCAGATTTACCATTTGCGCCATCTTTCTCAGCGGCTTCTTTAGAAGATGACACCGATTCCACATTCGCGTCATCTTTCTCAGCAACTTCCTTAGAAGATGATGCTGATTCAACCTTTACCTCATCTTTTGCAACACCTTCTGTAAACGATGATATTGAGGAAGAAGAACCTTTTGATCCCTTCGCTGGTGCGCCAGATTTATCGACTTCTAAATCTAAAAAACTGATTAAATCTGGTCTCATAGGTTTAGGTGTTGTGGCAATTATTGCCTTAGGTATTGGCGGGTACGTACTTCTGACTCCTTGTCTGCTGTCCGAGTGTAAACCCGTACAAACTGCCGAGCAATTAAAAACAGAGTCTAGGCGATCGCTGCGGCGTGCCAAAACAGAAAAAGAGTTAGTAGCCATACAACAACAACTGCAAGCCTCAACCTCAGAATTAGCCAACATTCCCGCTTGGTCACCTCATTCTCAACAAGCAGAGGAACTCAGAGTAAGTTTATCTGCCTCATCAGACAAAATCGATCAGGTGGTAAGAGCTTTACAAGCAGCAGCCTCGGCGACGAAAAAATCGCAAACACCTGCTACTAGCATTGAGGAATTGCAAGCTAGACAAAAACTGTGGCGGCGCGCGATCGCACCATTAGAGACTATTGGTGCTAATAGCGAATTTTACCAGCTAGCTCAAGTCAAATTATTGAGCTATCGTACTAGTTTGCAAACTGTAAATCAGCAACTATTAGTAGCAGAAAAATGGGTGAAAAAACTCACTGCTGCTAAAGCTGTAGCGAATAACGCTACACAGCAGGAAGCAACTATTAAATCCTTAGGCGACTTACAAAAACTGCAGTTTTCTTGGCAAGTAGCAGTCAATGCCTTAAATAGCATTCCTGCAGCTAGCTCAGAATACCAAGAAGCACAACAACTATTGCGGGAGTACAAACCAAAACTAGTAACAGCACGCAATCGTGCCACTAAAGAACAATTAGCTGCTAAAACCTATCAACAAGCTGTTGGTGCAGCCAAACAAGCCAAGGTATCAGAGCAAAAACAACAATGGCAAGCTGCAGTTACCCAATGGCAACAGGCTGTGCAGTCTATAAAGCAGATACCTAATGAAAGCTTTCAGTATCTCCAGGCTCAGTCTTTGATTGAACCCTACTCTGCTGCTCTCAAACAGGCTCAAGCAAAACAGGAAATTGCTAATAGTTTGCAACAAACCCGCAATGACCTGAATAGAACTTGTACAAATGGCATTCGGATTTGTACTTTTACTGTAGATAGCAAAGGCATTACAGTACGCTTAACCCGTGAATATGACCTAGCAAGGAGTACTTTACCTAATACGAATCCGCCGCCACCAGATGCGATTCCTGGGCTAAATCAGCACTTGCAAATCTTACAACAAGCGCTGGGAGTAATTAGCGACAATGCCCGCTTACCTTTGTCTGTATATGATTCCCAAGGCAAACCAGTATATACGCGAATGCTCCAAGGGTAAAAATTCAGTTGGGAATTGTAAATCCTCAATTATGAATTATGAACAACAATCTCTTGTTTCATAATTCATAATTTTTAATTTGTCATGACCTATCGAACGCATCTACTTAATTCATACTTGATAATTTATTGCTTATGGCTTCTGGGATTTATGCGATCGCTAACGTAGGTCGTTTTAAACTCTATGTTAGCGATGTCAACCATATTAAAAAAATTTGGCCTGCGATGCTGGATATACTCAACAGTGGTAAGCATCCTCACTTGGCGTTACAACAGGAGTGGCAAAAATTAGCGCAGCAGCGATACTTCACATTTCACACTCAAAATGAGATTGCAGGAAATCGAGAGATTATCGGAATTGAGCAGCTGAAATAAATTAGAATCTGATTCCTAATTGCCCATTAAATCCACGAACAGAGTTGTAACCAGCACCTACAAAAACGTGATCGGTAGCGCCTACCTGAACACCACCAGAAACCGCAACACCTTTATCTTCTGAATAATATCCCAGCCCTACATAAGGTGAAATTACAGGCAAACTGAGAAATTTCAATACATCTACTCCAGCTGAACCGTCGGGGCCACTTCCAACTTCCACCCCCAAATTTAAAGCTCTAGCTCCCACAGCATAGGTAACATCGCCATCTTGTCCACCAACCGAAACCCAAGGTTGTGGTATGAGTTGAGCAGATGCTGGGCTGGAACTAAATAAACCTAGCAAACCGAGCGATGCAATGAGTGTTTTGGCAATTACTGCTGTTTTCACGTTATTCTCCGATATGCGCTGCAACATTTTAATGGTTTTCCATTAGTAATAGTGACGGATTAAACCGTACTCAAGTGCCTAATATTTTGTTGAATCAGGGGTTGCTCAGATTTTTCGGGTGTGTTGTCGCCCAGTGCAACGCATACGCTCAATAACAATCTAAGCTCCACCCGTTAGCCTAGTACCTGCTCATTCTCACGATACAAGACAACTAAGGCGAAATCGGGCAAGTTATAAAGTAGTACAAATATCGTAAATTATGGACGCAGCTAAACGCCTTGCTACTCTTAACCGCATCCGCAAACTCAGCCGCCTCATGGATACATCTATACGCATTCCAGGAATTGGTTTTCGTATTGGCATAGACCCAATTATTGGATTAGTTCCCGGTGCAGGTGATTTAATTAGTACAGCGTTTTCCGCGTACATTATCTTTTTAGCTACGCGCTTCGGTATACCACGCCAAGACTTAGCAAAAATGATTTTTAATGTGGGTTTGGAAGCAGTTGTTGGTACTGTGCCTTTAGTAGGTGATTTATTTGACGCTTTTTACAAATCCAATATTCGCAATTTAGACCTTTTAGAGCAACATCTGAGTGCAGTTGAACCAGAAATTACAGAAGCACCTGTTTACGCAGCGGCTAGGGACTAGGGACAAGAAAAATTTCTGTGGGGTGGGCACTAATTATCATCTAGGTCTAAACGCAAAATCTGGTAGTACCCACCTCAGGGGTTACTAGTGGACAAAATTTTCGTATTAAGAATTACAAATTCTGCATTATATTATTGCTTTTGGACACATTTAAAACTGGCTGAAGTGAAACCCCGAGGTGAAAACAATCACAGTAATATGAATTACAAGGTTTGGAAAAACATCTAGTCCTAACTCCAGCCTCTACTTAAAAAGCTGAATCCAAATATTCAAAACAACCTCACTTATTTATGGGGTTGTTCTTTATTTTTTATTAGTTTTTTTTGTTAATGTTTTTATTCTCTTAAAAAAGGGAAATGGATAAGTGTAAAGGTTAAAGGTTTTTCCCCATTTCCCTTTCACCATTTACCCTTAACCAATAAATATTGGCATTAAACTTACCCAAGAAACTGCCAATTTTTAAAATAACCAATCGCTATGCAGGCGGGGCTTAGAGAGCAGGGGGAATAAAGAATTTGCAAAAAGAATGGGACAGATTGTAGGGGCATGGCAGTGCCATGCCCTCTAGAATATATTGATGTGTCGCAAACATAATTTGATTAGAATAAATTGGGTAATTTATTCCTTATAAGTCGCTAAAAAAGGACAAAAAACAAACCACAAAAACGCATTAGAAGCAGATAATTCAATATTAAGCAGAGACTAATCTGCTATTTTGCAATTGAATTTTTACATCGGTATCTTGGTAAATTTCTGCATTCAGTGGTCTGTAGACTAATTCATACCAAGCATGACCGACTTGTGCATCAAATCCTTGTGGTTGACCACGCATAAATAGGTGTAGGCATTTTGCAGATTTCCCAGGTAGCAACTGCCAAGAAAAACGGCTTGTACTACCTTCGTATGGGTGTGTGATCGATTCTATATGTAAATTAGTTGCCAAACCGTAAGCTGCATAAGGATCTGTTGTGGAACCAACCGCAAACCAATCGGGTACGGGGAAGACTTGCTCTATGTCTTGTGTTTGTCCAAGATTCATGTGTGCAAAGTATTCCAAACCGAAGTCAAGATTGACTATTTCTGCACCTTTTGCCCTGTCTTCTGGGGCTTTGGGTTTTCCTTTGACGAATAATTCTTCAATCAAATAATCTGCACCAGCATATAAACTAATTACCCGATAAAGTTCACATACTAAATGGCGATTTTGACTTGTCACCGGATCTGGGCCCATATAATCGAAGGGTTCGGAAGCAATGGTAATGGTTGCACGTACAGGGCCGCTAGATTGAGATACTAGTCGATAGGAATGATTGAACAAAGAAACTTGATAATTAGGAGATTTGGGAGAAGCGATTCCTGGTAAGTGGAGTTTACTTACTTGCATACAGCGCTTTTCTGGATCTTGTCCCAACCATTCACCCATTGCGGCGCGAAATGGATCGAGAATTTCTTGGCGGTCTAACTGAACGCTGCTGGCTGAACCAGAAAACCAGTTGCGTTCGTTGTCTTCCGGTGCAGGGATGAAATTAAACCAAATAATCAGGCGATTATTCACAAACCTGACTCCCCGTTCTCGCCCATCGGAGCCGTAGACGACTTCTAGATATGGCTCTCCTAGTCTAGGGGGTATGGGTTTACCTCGGTCTAAGCGGATAAAAGTTGAGGCTAAGACAAGATCTTCCGTTCCTGGGGGAATGGGTTGAGATAGGTGAAAAACTAGGGTGTCACGGGAAGGATCTTCTGGATCAATGCGGTCGATTTGGGCTTTGAGAGGTTGATGTGTCAGGTCTCGGAGGTCGCTTAATACAAGTTCTTCCGGTGAAATTTGAAATTTTTGGGCGATCGCTTGCCAGGGTATAGTGAAGTTACCACTACGCCAATAATTTGAAGGATTAAAAACAGTTAATAAATTCAGGGATGGCATAATTTTGCCCTCCTAAGAGTTTTTTGCCACAAGGATAGTTATATTTTTGACCCTAGGAGAAAAAGTTGAGGAACTCGTGAGGAATGGCCGGAATAGACAATTTTTGTGATTAAGTAATAGGAAAGTAACCTACGGTACTAATCAAACAACCTATGAGGCTGTCGCTGTTTTATGACTCAAACCGATTCTCAACAGCCCATTAATACTGCGGCTAAGATCCTAGAACTTTACGCAGTGGGAAAACGGAACTTTAGTAAGGCGGAACTGGGTAAGGCTAATTTACAGGGGGTTGACATCAAAGGTGTTGACCTCAGCTATGCCGATTTAAACCATGCTAATCTCAGCGGTGCAAATCTTAGAGGTAGCGACCTGAGTTTTGCCGATCTAAGTCGCGCTAATCTCCAAGATACCGACCTGCGGGGAGCTTTGTTATTTTCAGCTAATCTCCGCCAAGCTAATTTAACAGGTGCGAAGTTAGATAAAGCAGATTGCGATCGCAATACTCATTTCCCCAAAGATTTTGACCCAGTTCAAGCAGGTGTGCAAATTAAGGAGGGCTAGAAAATACTCACGCACAGAAGTTAGTGGGTTAATAGCTGACTGTTGACTGTTAACTGTTAACCGTCAACAGTCAACACCATTTAAAGTTTAAGGACACTCAGTATTTGTACATTGGCGTTGGCAAAGTAGCAAGCCAAACCATGCTTGGGGGTCAGTCCATACTTGTAAGGCTTGGAATGCATGGTTTTCTAAAACCGATATTAATGTGGGGATGTGAAATTTTCGGGAGATTTCGGTGCGAATTGTTTCTCCAGCTTGTAAGGTAACTTCTAAATCTAAAGCTTCTAGGACAACGGTTTGGTTAACCAAACTCCGCAGATGCATTTCTATTTGATTGTCTACTTGATTATAAAAAGCCCAGTGAGCAAAATCGTTGAGGGAGAAATTACCCTGAAATCTTTGATTAATGTGGTTGAGGATATTCAGGTTAAAAGCAGCAGTCACTCCTTGAGAATCGTTGTAAGCTGCTTCGATAATTTCTATCGGTTTTTGTAAATCTACTCCTAATAAAAAGAATTCACCTGGCTTTAATGCTTGTTGCACTTGGGTGAAGAATTTGTGAGTTTGTTCGTCATTTAAATTGCCTAAAGTACTTCCTAAGAAAATCAACATTCGATTGTTTAATTCAGCAGTGGGAAGTTCAGCTAAGGCTTGTTCATAAGTTCCAGCTAAACCACAAAGTTTTAATTTGGGGTATTGCTCCAACAAATCTAAAGCGGTTGTTTTGAGGATACCACTACTAACATCTATGGGATAGTATTGTAATTCTTGAACTACCTCACTATATGCTTCTAGTAATAGGCGAGTTTTGCGAGAACTACCACTACCTAATTCTATTAAATGACAAGAGCCTGTCATATTGGCAATTTCAGCAGCGTAGGTTTCTAAAATTGCTTGTTCTGTGCGAGTAGGATAGTATTCTCTTAGGTCGCAAATCTGCTCAAATAGTTCCGATCCACGGTCGTCATAGAAATAGCGACAAGGCAAAGTTTTGGGATTTTGAGTCAGTCCAGCAATGATATCTGCACCTTCATCGACTGATGCGATCGCTGAATTTAAATTAATCCAACGCAGCCGTGAATGCTCTTTATTTTCAGTCTTCAATTTTTTGCTCTCCTGGGGTTTAAGTGAAGGATAAAGCCTGAATGATAAATGATAAAATAATTCATTTTATATTCATCACTAATACTTCAGACTTCAGCTTTTTATACTAAAGCTATTTCTTGACCTTTTCTATCTATCTCAGGTTGCTGATTTTGGGCTTCATATTCACCAAATTGCTGAATGAGTTTTGCAACTAAACCTGTCCATCCTGTTTGATGACTTGCACCGATTCCTGCGCCGTTATCACCATGAAAATACTCGTAAAACAAAATTAAATCGCGCCAATGTGGATCGGTTTGGAACTTTTGTGTATTACCATAAACGGGTCGTTGTGCAGCTGAATTTTGCAAGAAAATTCGGATTAATCTTTGAGATAGTTCTGAGGCAACTTCCCAAAGCGTCATCATTTTACCAGAACCTGTAGGGCATTCTACTAAGAAAGTGTCGCCCAAGTAATAATGAAATTTTTGCAGGGATTCTATGAGGAGAAAATTCACTGGAAACCAAACGGGGCCTCGCCAGTTGGAATTACCACCAAATAAGCTACTGCTAGATTCTGCGGGTTCATAATCTACGCGAAATTGGCTGCCATCAACATCAAAAATGTAGGGATGTTCGCTATGAAATTTAGAAAGGGCACGAATACCGTGAGGGCTAAAAAACTCATTTTCATCGAGCATTTTTTGCAGTATACTTTTGAGTTTATCCCGCGAGACAATTGCTAGTAATCGTCTTGCACCTATGCCTTTAGTTTCCATACAGGCAACATTTTGCCGTAAGTCTGGACGATTCTTAATGAACCATTCCAAACGACTTTTGAAGCCGGGAAGCAGATTAATAGTTTCTGGTTCTAGGGTTTCAATGGCAAACAGGGGAATTAGCCCTACCATTGAGCGAACTTTTAAGGTAATTTGTTTTTCTGATAAATGCAGTACGTCGTAGTAAAAGCCATCTTGCTCATTCCATAAACTAGCTTCCAGTTCACCAATTTTGTTCATTGCATCGGCGATGTAGAGGAAATGTTCAAAGAATTTAGTGGCGATGTCTTCGTAAACGGGGTTAGTTTTAGCTAATTCCAGTGAAATTGCCAACATATTTAGGCAATACATCCCCATCCAACTGGTACCATCAGATTGGTCGATGTGTCCGCCTGTAGGTAAAGTAGCGCTACGGTCAAATACTCCTATATTATCTAATCCTAAAAATCCCCCTTGGAAGACATTATTACCTTCAGCATCTTTGCGATTTACCCACCAAGTAAAATTCAGCATTAATTTCTGAAATACTCTTTCTAAAAACTGGCGATCGCTCTTACCATATATCTTTTGTTCAATCTTATAAATGCGCCAGGTTGCCCAGGCATGAACAGGTGGGTTAACATCACTAAATTTCCACTCATAAGCGGGAATCTGCCCATTAGGATGCATATACCATTCCCGCGTTAACACATCTAATTGATATTTGGCAAAGTCAGGGTCAACAATTGCCAAAGGAATAGTATGAAATGCTAAATCCCAAGCTGCAAACCAAGGATATTCCCACTTATCAGGCATAGAAAGTATATCTTCATTGTAGAGGTGAAACCATTCGTGATTTCTGCCTTCTTGCCGTTCTGGTGGTGGGGGTGGTGTATTGCGATCGCCTTTGAGCCAATCTTCTAAAATGTAGTGATAAAATTGCTTACTCCACAGCATCCCAGCAAATGCTTGTCTTTGCACATTTCGCATATCTGCACTGAGGGGAAATGGTGTAATGCGCTGATAAAATGCATCTGCTTCTTGTTGTCTATTCGAGAAAATAGCATCAAATTCTGAGTTAAATGGCTCAAATAAATTTGGTATATCACTCAAGCGTAATTTGATAGTTTGGGTTTCTCCTGCACCCACTGTTAGTACATAATGAGGTGCAGCCTTTGTACCAAATTTATCAGGATTTACTGCCTGTTGGTTACCTGAAACAATATAGTCATTAATGCCATCTTTGACATAGGCAGAGGTATTAGGGAAGCCAAATAATCGCTGATTATTGGTTTCATTTTCTGTAAATAAAATTTCGGTTGTTGTTTGGCAATACAACCATCTATTACCTAAAGTTGGATGGGAAGCTTCGATAATTTGCCAATTATTACCTAAATTTACTTGCTTCAGGTTAGGTTTATGAGTATCTCCATTCCAAGACCAAGTATTACGAAACCACAGGGTAGGTAATAAGTGCAGCGTCTTGGCTTCAGGGCCTCTGTTAGCGACTGTAATTTGAATCAGAATATCTTCAGTAGAATTTTTCGCATATTCTACAAAAACATCAAAATAGCGGTTTTCGTCAAATATACCTGTATCTAATAGTTCAAATTCTGGTTGGAGACGATTACGACTTTGATTTTCTGTAACTAATTGTTCATAGGGAAAAGCGCTTTGGGGATATTTGTACAGCGCCTTCATATAGGAATGGGTGGGGGTGCTGTCCAAATAGAAGTAATAATCTTTGACATCTTCGCCATGATTACCTTCAGTTCCCGTCAAGCCAAAGATTCTTTCCTTGAGAATCGAGTCTTCACCATTCCAAAGTGCGATCGCAAAACATAGCCGTTGATGATTATCCGAAATCCCTGCAATCCCATCTTCACCCCAACGGTAAGCGCGAGAACGGGCCTGATCGTGGGTGAAGTAATCCCAAGCAGCACCATTATGACTATAATCTTCTCGTACCGTCCCCCATTGGCGATCGCTTAAATATGGCCCCCATCTGCGCCAGTGCGCTTCGTGATTCCGGGCGGCTGCTAATCTGATTTCTTCTTGGGTTGAAGTTTCCATCAGTATCACCCCGTGCCTACCTGCACAATAATTGAGTTCCTTAATTTGCTGTCTGGAGTATCCTGTACTCACCAAATATCAGGCTGAGTTGCGACTTAAAATATCCTAGAAATTAGCCCAACATAAATACAGCATATACTCAGGCAAAACTCATATAGCAGATTGCAAGTTCGTGAGGTACAGATAATTCTAAGGGCACGGTAGTGACTATTGCTGTGCCTTGCGAATGATTTATCTGTCGCAACAATTATTTGATTTATTTTCTGAAAGTCCCTAACCAGAAACAATTTCTGTTCGACACGCTACGCGCATTTGTCTATCTTCCAACAAGATTTTACAGTGAGGTTCAAAAAATAGGACACAAATTATAGAGCGGGTATTGCTTAATACCTCAAATTTTTACCAAATCAGGCTTTCTCAGCAATGCCCATCTCCATAAAAATGCTGTATGACTTAAATTGCTAGACAAGCTTTCAAGGAATAACCGAACATTCTAGACACCTGGCGACGGCATATTGGACAGTTGTTGATATCCGGTTGATCTGGTGTAGCACCGATTGGTTGCCAATAAATTTTACTAGTTCCGTTGGCGGTGATTTCGACTTCCATGCGGTAACGAATCATCTTCTTGCAAACCAAGCAGGGCTTTTCACTGTATTGCAGCATACTTGAATCCTGTCGTAACAAAACTGAAACTGGATAACCGTGCCAATACTTCTAATTGAAGTCTTTATTTGTCTGCACATAGTTGAAGTATTATGCAATTTTTTAATTATTTTTTAAAAATTAATTTTTTTATGAATAAATACTCACTCTCAGTGCAAATATTCTTAATTTTTTGATGTTTGCTTTTGTAGGTAAAGTTTGCGGGATGACACTGTTCGCTATCCTAGCCATAAGTCAATACAGTTCAGATAAGTTCATTAGTGATGATTTGTCAGTTGTGTAAAAAGCTAGCTCAATTGGGGGATTCTCCCCCAAACCCCCGATTGGGTGACGGTTGCGTCCCCCAAACCCCCTCCAAAATTATTGTTGAGTTTTTTGTTGAATAACTAGTTTTTAGGTTTTGTTGTCAATTAATTTTCTTAACTGAACTGTATT
>NZ_JACJQJ010000038.1 GCF_014696615.1 Nostoc linckia FACHB-104
TTATTCGTTGGTTGGATGAGATAATCGCTTATTTCGACAATGGGACAACCAGTGGTGCTGTTGAAGGCGTTAATAATAAACTCAAGCTCATTAAACGCTCTGGTTACGGTTTTAGAAACTTTGAAAATTTCCGAATTAGGTGCTTATTAAGTTGGCATTTTAGCTGTTAGTTTAGCATAACAAGTCCTGAAGAACCGAATTTTATTCCCATTGGTCAAGCTTAATTTATTTCCTTACCCATGCACAAAAGCCATGATTAATAAATAAATGGATAAAGTAAAAACAAAACTCTTCCCGAGAAATATCACCAAATTTGCTTTTAATCTTACGTTGCTTTATATAGTACGCAATAGATAGAAAAATATCTAATATAAAGTTTGTAACTCTGCTTAATATACTATGTAATAGCGGAACGTAAGTAATAGCAGTCATTGTTATAATATACCAGAAAACATAACCAAATCCCTGACATCCTGAACTTCCTCCTGGGGAAAATATTTTTAGTTCAGAAAATTTTTCTAACATTCTTGCAACTTCAGCATATGTAAATCGATGATAGTCCATTTGATCGTGAAAGCTCCAAACAAATGGAACATAAATAAAAGCCTCTCCTCCTGGCTCTAAAATATTATACATATTATCAATTGCTACCCAATACTCTTTAACATGCTCTAATATCGCATCACAGTAAATACCGCTAAAAGAGTTTGGTTCTATTTTCGTATTGCAAATATCATCTACAATGTCTGGCTTGTAATCAGGAATAATGTCAGTGCTTACAATTACGTTATTAGGATTTTCATTGAGTAAGTTAATTCTTTGACGACTGTTAGAAGAGCTATTTCTTCCACCTATATCAAGCAATCTATCTTTTGATACTACTCGTTTTTCATATTTGTCTCTTACGTAAGGATTAAAATCAATTTTTGATTTGATACCTTGAAATAAATCTGTGTAATTACTCGCTAAAACCATTTTACACCTCAAAAAATACTAAATTACTATTTTTCGCAAGGATATAATTCAATGTTTAAAGCTCTTTGGCAAGATTGTTACTACTAAGTTGGTAATAATCAAATTTCCGTAATAGATATTAAATGATATTTCAATATCTAGATAAAAAAATACGATATTAATACTACTTCAAAATTGCAATTGCTGATATACACAGCTAATAGTAAATAAGAATTAGAAAATTTATTCTATTTAACAAATAAAATAAGATTATTTAATCAAAACAATAAATAATTAATATTCCCATTGCCAGACAAAGCTGTTCAAAAGCGTGTTTCATAATCAGTAGTAAATTAAAACTTGCTGAATTACGCTTGATTGCGCTTTAACTGAGTATATACTTCTATTACTTAATGGTTAACAGGAGTTAATAATTTGTTGCACTCTATCTAAAGAATTATTTTTTATATGTTTTAGATAGGTTTGATTTTGGAATAGGGTCATATCATGAGTAGCCAAGGATTTGAGCGGCAAACAACTTTAAAAGTTTACATAGTAAGCTTTGTTCTACCTCAAAGGGGCTGTAAGCGTGAGCTTAGATAATAAAATCACAGCTAGCGCATCTATCTAAATAAGTGTATTTTGTAAATTTCACAAAACTTTAACGAAAAGATAAATTCAAGTTAAATTTTGGTAATGTATTTTCGTCTGATAATTCTGTATGTAAATTTCGCACTTCTACATCTTGGCTAAAGTAATAAATTTGTACTTATATAAATTAAAGTAATATCTACTAAAAGCAAATTAATTATCAGGGCACAACAATGTTGTACCTTTACCTATTTATCACCAAATACAGTTAAGTTAAGAAAATGAATTGATAACAAAACCAAAAAACTAGTGACTCAACAAAAAAACAGAACAATAATTTTGGAGGGGGTTTGGGGGACGCAACCGTCACCCAATCGGGGGTTTGGGGGATTCTCCCCCAATTGAGCTGGCTTTTTTAATCAGTGACAAATCAATCGCTAATGAGCTTAACCCAAGAGTATTGATTGATCGCCTTCTTTTTCAAATTTGTAATTACGAATTACAAATGACAAATTATTTATATTTCAGCTGGTAAAGGTTGCCAAATTTCTCCATACTTATCTTTAAGAGCCTGCCAATTCTCTACCTGTCCAAGTTCATATTCTCCTGGCTTACCCCATTGCAAAAATAGGCTTAAAGCTGGCTCTTGTTTCTCATCTAAAAACCGGATAGCATAGGTTGTAAAATTACCTCTTTTCGCCTCAGCAGTTTCAAATTTCACCTGAGTAATTTTGTCCATATTCAGATGAAACTCAAAATTTTCGGTATGCATATTGGCATATTTACCCTTAGATAACTCTGCATAAAATAGCTTTTCTAGCTTGCTTCTAACTTCTAAAACACCAGCACTGCTAGTAACAATTAATCGCAAAGTTCCTAAATTCTCGCAAGCTGTTAAAAATTCTTTTAAGGTTGTGGTCATTTGACATTTGTCCTTTGTCATTTGTCATTTGTTGTTGGTCATGGTCTCATGAAATGACCAATTATTTATTGATGGTACAAAGAAAATGGATTAATTCGTGACATTAATCCAAAATCTAAAATTGCTCGATTCTGGATTATGCTTCGTATTTTTCGTAAGCAGCAACAATGCGCTGAACTAGAGGATGGCGTACGACATCTCTTTGGGAGAATTCACAAAAGCTAATGCCTTCCACGTGTTTTAAAACTTGTAAAGCTACTGCTAAACCTGATTGTTGGTTTACTGGTAAATCAGTTTGTGTCATATCACCTGTAATTACCATACGCGAACGGAAGCCCAAACGCGTCAAAACCATTTTGATTTGCGCTGGTGTAGTATTTTGGGCTTCATCCACAATCACAAACGCGTTATTTAGGGTGCGTCCTCGCATATAAGCAAGTGGTGCAACTTCAATCACACCGCGTTCTATTAAGTTAGGAACTTTTTCCGGATCGATAAATTCATTAATTGCATCATAAAGCGGGCGGAGATAAGGATTTACTTTCTGCTGCAAATCTCCAGGTAAAAAGCCGAGTTTTTCTCCTGCTTCCACGGCGGGACGAGTTAAAATCAGCTTTTCAAACTGATTAGCTAGGAGTGCTTGCACAGCAACAACAACCGCCAAAAAAGTCTTACCAGTACCCGCTGGCCCCGTGCAGAAAATGAGGTCACGTTTGCGGATAGCATCAATATACTGCCGCTGTTTAAATGTTTTGGCCCGAATTTCCTCACCTCGGCGAGTTTTGGCAAGCACATCTCGCTGTAAATCTTGCAACTCGCCTTCTCGATGGGTATCTAAAGCTTGACGGGCTGTATCAATATCCGCACTAGAGATAGAATTACCTTTAATCCAGAGATCTTCGAGCGATCGCACTAATCGTGAAGCCAGATCAATTTGCTTTTGTGTGCCTGAAATATGTAAGTCCTGTCCGCGTAACACCAAGCTAGCCCCTGTTTGCTGGGATAGGAGTTTGAGATTCTCTTCTCCATCTCCAGCCAGAGCGATCGCACTGGGAATATTCGGCAGCTGAATCTTGAAGGCATCTGCCATAGTATTTGTTAATCTATTTTTTTATTTGGTGTTTTGTATGGGCATAGGGCATGGGGCATGGGGCATTGGGCATTGGCTACTGGATAATTGGTAATGGGTAATTTATTCTCCTCCCTGCTCCCTGCCCCCTGCCCCCCTGCTTCCTCATCTCCCAATCCCCAATCCCCCTTCAAGGGGAAAAGTAGAGACACGATGATCGTATCTCTACTTTTTGTAGAGTTGCTTTGATATGATTTCACTACATTCAGCAAAGACACTACCGTAATTTAGTAGCGAATACCTTTGCGTGCAGCTTCCTCTTTACGCTTGCGTCGTAAGCTAGGCTTTTCGTATCTTTCCCTGCGTCTAACTTCAGATAAAATTCCGGCTTTTTGAATTTTCTTTTTAAAGCGTCTAAGAGCAGAGTCTATTGACTCGTTCTCACCTAAACGAACTTCGGCCACTCCCTAGTTTCACCCCCTTAAAGAGATTATTCAGAGTTGCATAGAAATGTTAATAACAGCAGTATGGCGATCGCTTCTCTGGATGATAAATACTCATCTGTTCAATTCTCAAAAGAATTTCGAGCATTTATCTAGTGACGCGATGCCTAACGCCACTGATGCCAGATTAGCAAATTTGGACATTTTTTCACAATTCTCAAATTTTTATTAGTAAAAGCCATACTGAAGCAATAAAGCTCTCAAAATAATTGTGGAATTCTGGCAATTTTATGATTGCATATCTGCTATTTTTGCCAGAATGCCTGAGCGGAGTAGAAACCGCCCAGACTAATGTTGAAATTTCAACCTAGCGGATACGGGGTTTAGCAATAGGTCTGGGGCTATTTCCGTTTCCACGTCTTTCTCTTGATTTGGGCGGGGGTAATCGCTCTTCCCTCTCTTCATCAAAAGAAGCACCTTCTCGTGAGGCGCTGCTGCCATAAATATCCAGGTAGACTGATTGTCCAGCAATTTCAGCCGCAGCTGCAATCACTGTGCGAATCGCCTGAATATTGCGTCCTCCGCGACCAAACACTTTTCCTTTATCTGTGCTGTCAAAGGCGATGCGAATCCAAGCCTTTTGCAGGCTCTGAGAAATTTCACAATCGACGCTTAGAGACTCTGGCGATTCTAAAAAAGGCTGCACTAAAAACTTGACCAACCCCTCGTAGTTGGGTCTAGCTGCGGGGGATTGTGTTTCGACATTATGATGCGGCTGTTGTTGCACTGACCTGTTCAAAAACATTGGCTTTTACTAGGATGCGACGGACGGTGTCAGTGGGTTGAGCGCCTTGTTGTAGTCGCTTGACAATGCCGGGAACATCCAATCTTACTTCATCCGTTCTGGGGTTGTAGAATCCCAGTTCTTCTAAGGGACGACCATCACGGCGAGCGAGGCTGTTAATAGCTACGATGCGGTAACTCGCTTCCCGTTTTTTACCATATCGCTTCAAGCGCAGTTTGATCATGATTGAAGAATCGTTCTCCTGTTTACTAGGTATGATTTGACAGCAAGTGCCTTATGCGGAAGTCAAAAGTCGAAAAACTTTGCTAGCTATAGCTTTCGACCTTCATGAGGAAGCGAGCTAACTCTGGCTGTTGCCAATAAATTGCAGCCCAACTTCCTTTAGTCACAATTTTCCATACTGGAATGCTAATTTTAGCACTTGCTGGGCATTAACTGCTATTGGTCATTTGTCATTTGTCCTTTGTCGTTTGTCATTTGTCTAGGTTAAAGGCTAATGACTAATTACCAATTAGCAATTACCTAATGACCAATGACCAATGACAATTTTCTAAAGATTTCCAAAGCCTTTCCTTTTTTTGTCTTTCTTTTTCTTTTTCGCTGCGCCAGGGTTGCCAGGGTAACCGCGCCAGCCGGGGGCTGCGGGACGATTGCCGCCACCAGCGAAGGCGTTGCCCATACCACCGCCGAACATACCGGGCATACCAGGAAATTGTCCTTGGCCCATTTGTTGCATGAGCGATCGCATTTTTTGGAAATCAGCTACTAGTTTGCTGACATCTGCTTCTTTATAGCCAGAACCAGAAGCAATCCGCCGTCTGCGGCTGGGAGAACTAGCTAATAAATCAGGGTCGTGGCGTTCTTGGCGGGTCATGGAGTTAATCATCGCTTCACAGCGTTTTAGCTGGGTTTCTCCATGCTTTAGCTGGTCATCGGAAAGCTTGTTCATCCCAGGAATCATCTTGATGATTCCGCCCAATGAACCCATGTTTTTCAGCAGGCGTAGTTGCTTCAAAAAGTCGGTGAAGTCAAACTTTGCTGACAGGATTTTCTCCTGCATTTTCTCAGCATCAGCTAAGTCCATTTCTTCTTGGGCTTTTTCCACCAAAGTCAGGACATCGCCCATGCCCAAAATCCGCGATGCCATCCGGTCTGGGTAAAATGGCTGCAGCGCCTCGACTTTTTCACCTACGCCCACAAACTTAATCGGCGCACCAGAAATTTGTCGCACCGACAGCGCCGCACCACCACGGCTATCACCATCTAGTTTGGTCAGAATTGCGCCTGTAATGCCAATTTCTTCATGGAAGGTACGGGTAAGATTTGCAGCTTCTTGCCCAGTCATAGAGTCCACAACCAGCAAGGTTTCATGGGGCTGGACGGTTTCTTTAATGCGGGCTAGTTCTGCCATCATGTCTTGGTCAATTTGCAGACGACCAGCCGTATCAATGATTACCGTATTCACACCTTCCGCCCTAGCGCGTTCTACACCTTGGCGAGCAATTTCTACTGGATCGGCATCGCTTCCCAGTTCAAATACTGGTACTTCAATTTGCTTACCCAAGGTAATTAACTGATCGATTGCTGCTGGACGATATACGTCTGTCGCCACCAGTAAACAGCTGCGATCTAATTTCCGCAAATGTAAAGCTAACTTAGCAGTAGCAGTGGTTTTACCAGTACCTTGTAACCCAGCCATTAACACAATGGTAGGTTGTTCCTCCACTTCTACTAGGGGAATATTTTCTTCCCCCATCACCCGCACCAGTTCATCGTAAACAATTTTGATGAATTGTTCGCCAGGTCGCACGCCAGCGATTACCTCAGCCCCCTGTGCTCTGGCTTCGACTCCACTAATAAAATCTTTGACTACCTGGAGATTGACATCTGCTTCCAACAAGGCGCGGCGTACTTCTCGCAAAGCGTCTTGAATATTGGACTGAGAAATTTTATCTTGTCCGCGGAGTTTCTTCCAGGCAGATTCTAAACGATCAGATAATGCATCAAACATAATTTCGATTACAGATAGTAAGCCAGTAGGAAATTTGGGTAGAGTTGTAACGTGCTATTTACCAGCTTAGTAGTTTTCCCAGCGACTTGAGCAACTCGATACGTATCTGGGGGGATTGGGGACTTGGGACTGGGGACTGGGGATTGGGGAGATGAGGAAGCAGGGGAGAAATTTTCAATTACCGATTACCAATTACCGATTACTAGATTTTCTATGGTAGTGGCATCATTAGGTAATGCAGCGGTTAAAACTTCGCTACCTGCATCTGTGACTAAAACGTCATCTTCGATGCGGATACCGCGGACATCGGCAAATTGAGATAAGCGTTCCCAATTGATTATATTTTGGTATTTTGAGCTTTGTTTGGCATCATTTAAAATTGCTGGAACTTGATAAAAACCAGGCTCAATTGTGACTAACATTCCTGGGCGTAGGGGACGATTTAAACGTAGGTAGCTTAAGCCAAAGCGATCGCTTCTTGTACGTCCTGCTTCATAACCTGCTAAATCACCCAAGTCTTCCATATCATGCACATCTAAGCCCAATAGATGACCAATACCGTGGGGGAAAAATAAAGCATGGGCATTTAGCTCTACTAAATCTTCAGCTTTTCCTCGTAAAATGCCTAAATTTGCTAAACCATCAGCTATTACTGTGGCAGCTAACAGATGAATTTCCCCATACTCAACACCTGGACGGATTTTGGCAATACAAGCATCATGGGCTGCCAACACCACATCATAAATATCTCTTTGGGTTGAGGAAAATTTACCGGATACAGGCCAGGTGCGAGTAATATCCGCCGCCCACCCCATTTCGGTTTCCGCGCCTACATCAGCCAGTAGTAAATCACCTGGTTGCAAGGGATGGTGATATTGCTCGTTGTGCAAAACTTCACCGTGGACGGTGACAATACTGTTATAAGCAGTAGTCATGTTATGGGCGATGATTACTCCTTCCATAGCCCCACGTACTTCTGCTTCCCGTTTAGCAGCAGGTGTGGCGGACATACCCGCTTTATGGGCTTCCACACTCACAGCCGCGGCTTTGCGTAGTTCAGCTAATGCGCCTTCATCATGGGTGAGGCGTAAGGCAACAATAGCCAAGGCTAACTCTAAGTCAATTCCTTGGGGTGGACTTTGCGGTAAAACCCATCTATTGAATAGCTGGGATTGCTGCGTCCAAGTAGCCGCATCTTGGACTGCGATCGTCGCTGCGTCTGCTAACGACAACTCTAGTTCTGCCATTGGTTTAGCGCTATCAGCCCCCATCATCTGGGCGATTTCCTCACGCTTGGGCATTTCTCCATGCCAAAGAGCGCTGCTAGGTTTAGGATCGTCCATAAATAATTCCAGCTTTCCTGCTTCTAAGCGAATTGCCGCATTTGGTAAGGGTAGCCCAGCAAAATAGAGGAAATGGCTACTAGCGCGGAAAGGAAAAACATTGGCTTGAAAGTTACGCGGATTGCTACTTCCCGACCACAGAATAGCGGGAAAATCAATCAGGCTAGCTAAATTTTGCCGTCTTTGGCGTAGGATATCAATCAGAGAACTAGAGCTTTGTTGGATAACCATAAATACAAACTCAGCTTTTATTAAAATTATGAATTAAAAAGTCTAATAGCCTTGGTTAGCGCAAATTTAGAAGTTTCAGCCAAAATTAGATTTTGACTGAAACACTCTTCAATAGACAATTGCACGAATTTTTAATTAGTTTTTATCGTCATCGTCTTTTTCATCTTTGCTATCATTATCTTTTTCTTCATCATCATCTTCTTCATCATTATCCTGCTCGGATTCAGACTTTTCGGTAGATTTATTTTTGTACTGTTCTTTTTGTTGCTCGGTTTGCTCAAGCGGTTTCTGTACTTCATTAGTACAGCCGATTAATCCTCCAGAAATTAACGCTAAGTTAATCGCTGTGAAAATAAACCCAAGGATTTTTATACTTAAATTCGGCTTCTGATGTAGCATTACCCTGCACTTTTATATCGTAAGTGTACTCATTTATTAAACATAAACTACATCTATATTTAAAAATAGTGCGGTTTATAAACAATCATTTGTACTACTTCAATTGATAGATATTATTGAGCGATCGCTCACAAGCTATCAAGCCAATAAGGGACTTCCAACTAAAAAAATATTCCATCCCTGCGGGACGCTACGCGAACGCTTTGTATGCAGAAGAAGCTGAGGAGGCAGTCCCAATGAAACAAGTTTTAAGCTATTCGGCTTTTAAGTTGCACAATCTATTGTGAGGGCTGTTGACCGTTAACCGTTGACAGCCTTTATGAGTAGTTATGTAATTTAGACGCGTATTAGCTAATTGGAACTGCCTTCTTCAATTTTCAAATTAGTATAATACGCTACTGAATTGTTGACAAAAAATAGTATTCATGCAAAATGGGCATTATATGTAAGTATGTAACGCTGACTCTTTATCTAAAAATTTTCTATCTAAGAACGGATCGAGTATTACTTTAATACGCCAATTTATATATTCAGCGGGCATCGAGTAACAATTAAGGGTTTTCGGTTGTCCCTATTGATGTTTACGGCTTCTAATGCACTGTATAAAGTTTGATTAAGCTAGAATTTGCTAGTTCATCTGTACTGTGTTCTGAGCATAGAAGCGATCGCCTAGCACACTCAACTTCTTAAAAACCTGTTGAAAGTGCTGCAATCGATAGAATTGGTAACGCCGGTAATGAGTTTTCTCAGAAAATGGCAATGGCTAGATATCTTGTGCTCTATTAATTAACTCCAATTTCTCTCGTTTAGTTTGCGATAATTCTATTTATCTACCCTAAAGTCCTTTGATCTGCGCTGGACGATTTTGTTGATCACAACTTATGAATCTATTGGTTTCCTACTTTACTCCTTGAGCCCAAACCTGTGTGAGCCGATCCGCCTCTAGAATTGCAAAGCTTCCCAACCATGAACAATCAGGAACAAGACACTACTGCATCGGCATCTGAAGCAGCCTTTTTCTTTGAGCGATCGCTAGATTTGCTTTCGGTCATTGGTATGGATGGCTACTTTAAGCGGATCAACCCAGCATTTACTCAAATTCTCGGATACTCAAAAGCAGAATTGTTAGCCAGTCCTTTTCTGGATTTTGTGCATCCAGATGACCACTCTGTGACACTGGCAGAAATGGAGAAGTTAAAGGCAGGCGCACCCACCCTAAATTTTGAGAATCGTTACCGGACAAAGGATGGCCGCTATCGCTGGTGGGAATGGACAGCATCACCGGCGATTGATCAGGATGTAATCTACTGTGTTGCCCGTGATATTACTGAGCAAAAAGACACAGAAGCAGCCCTAGAACGCGCCAATCAGAAATTAGAACAACGCATTGCGGAACGGACTGCCCAGCTAGAACAGGTAAATGCCGCACTGCAGGAGAGTGAACAGCGCAATCAGCTAGCAATGGAAGTTGCCCGGATATTTACCTTTGAGTGGGAGCTACATACTGATATCGTTAAGCGATCGCCCCAATGTGGTGTAATTTTGGGGTTAACCTCAACAGAGGCAGAACTGGACACAGGAGCCAACTTTTTTCAGCGAGTTCATCTTGAGGATCGCGATCGCTTCATAGCAGTTTTAAAGGCACTGACACCTGAGAACAGCACTTACAAAACTACCTATCGAGTTGTACGCCCTGATGGACAAATCGTTACATTTGAAGAAAGCGCACGGGCGTTGTTTGACGAGCAGGGACAGTTAACCCGACTGATTGGGATAACGGCGGATGTGACAGAACGCCAGCGACTAGAAGCCGAATTACAGGAAATTCAGGCAACCTTACAACGCCAACTAGCTGAAATTGAAACTATCTACCAATCTGCCCCTATTGGGTTGAATGTTCTCGATCCAGACTTGCGCTTTGTGCGAATTAACCAGCGATTGGCGGAAATCAATGGATTTTCCACAGAAGAACACATTGGGCGCACAATTCGCGAGTTACTACCTGACATCGCTGATACTGCCGAAGCGTTGCTGCGCCCCATCTTTGAAACCGGAGAACCGCTACTCAACGTCGAAATTCGCGGGGAAACTCCTGCACAACCAGGAATAGAGCGCGTCTGGTTAGAAAGCTTTTTACCATTGAAAGATGGCGATCGGGTAATTGGCATCAATACCGTTTGTCAAGAAATTACCGATCACAAACAGGTAGAAGAAGCCTTGCGTCGCTCGGAAGAACGCTATCGCACATTGTTTGAGACGATGGAAGACGGCTTTTGTGTGGTCGAAATGCTGTTTGATGAAAATACTACGCCAATTGATTATCGCTTTTTGGAAATTAACCCTGCATTTGAGCGAGAAACTGGACTGCAACAGGCAATTGGTAAAACAGCACGTCAACTGCTGCCCAATCTGGAAAAATTTTGGTTTGAAACTTATGGCAGAGTTGCTCTCACGGGTGAACCGGTGCGCTTTGAAAATGGCTCTGATGCCATGAATCGCTGGTTTGAGGTTTATGCTTTTCCTATCGAAGGGCCAGAAAAACACAAAGTTGCTATCTTGTTTAAGAATATTAGCGATCGCAAAGCCATCGAAGCTCAAAGAGAAAAGTTACTTCAGCAAGAGCAAGCTGCAAGGGAAGCCGCAGAACGTGCCAACCGCATGAAAGATGAATTTCTTGCCATCCTTTCTCATGAACTGCGAACACCGCTGAACCCAATTTTGGGCTGGACAAAAATACTGCAATCACCAAAAATCACACCGGATAAGATTCAGTACGGTTTAAATACAATCGAGCGCAATGCTCAACAACAGGTGCAACTAATTGATGATCTCCTCGATATCTCTCGCATCATTCGTGGCAAACTCTCCCTGAGTTTTGCAGCGATTAATTTATCAGAGCCGATCGCCGCAGCTGTAGAAACCGTAAGTTTAGCAGCAGAAGCAAAAGCTATTCAGTTTGAGGTGTTGCTCGATCCAAAAGTAGGGTATGTCAAAGGGGATGCCAGCAGATTACAACAGGTAGTCTGGAATTTACTCTCGAATGCGATTAAATTTACCCCCACAGGGGGGCGGGTAACAGTGCAACTTACCCGTGCTGATTGCTATGCTCAAATTCAAGTCATTGACACTGGCAATGGTATTAAACCAGAATTTTTGCCCCATGTGTTTGAGCTATTTCAACAACAGGACAGTTCTACCACCCGTGCCTTTGGGGGATTGGGTTTAGGACTGGCGATCGCGCGTCAGGTGGTGGAAGCCCACGGTGGTAAAATTGCTGTTGCTAGCGCAGGAGAAGGACTAGGGGCAACCTTTAGCGTACAGTTGCCGTTGATGTCTGTATCAAATATCAATATTCTTGATTCCTGCAACAATCCCACGCTCAATTTAAAGGATCGGCGAGTGATAGTGGTAGATGATGAGCTAGATTCTCTGGAACTGGTTAAGGTGGTACTAGAAGAGGAAGGCGCAGTTGTGGAAGTAGTATCCTCTGCTACTAACGCTTTGCCAGTACTGATTCAAGCACCATTCGATTTGCTCATCAGCGATATTGGAATGCCAGAGATGGATGGTTACAACTTCATTCGTCAGATTCGCGCTTTACCACCTCAATTCAACCGAAATATTCCGGCGATCGCCCTCACCGCCTATGCTGGTGAGGCAAATAAACTCAAAATTCTCGCCGCTGGATTTCAAGCACATTTAGCCAAACCGATTGAACCACAAAATTTGTTGGATGCGATCGCAGCTTTAATGATTTCAAATTAGCTCGTTAATACATGAGCACTAAATAATTAAAGATATTTCAAATAGGGTGGCACTATGGGACAAATAATTACACAGGTGGATGCTTTCACCAATACACCATTTGCAGGCAACCCTGCGGCTGTTTGTGTTTTACCAGCGCCGAAAAGCGATCGCTGGATGCAAAATGTAGCCCAGGAAATGAATTTATCGGAGACGGCTTTTCTCGTCAAGCAGGATGATGGCTTTAATCTGCGTTGGTTTACACCAACTGTAGAAGTACCCCTTTGTGGACATGCAACCTTAGCTAGTGCCCATGTACTTTGGTCTGAGGGACATTTATCATCCAATGAAGTTGCGCGTTTTTATACTAAAAGTGGTGTGTTGATTGCCAAAAACCTGGGTGAATGGATTGAGTTGGATTTTCCTGTTAATTATTCGCAACCTACTGATGCACCAGCGGAACTGTGTGAAGCTTTGGGTGTGGGTTGTAAATCCGTTTTACAAAATTCCCTCGGTTATTTGGTAGAAGTAGATTCTGAAGATTTGGTATGGCATATCCAGCCTAATTTTCAACAACTAAAAACTTTGCTAGTGTCGGATGTGATTGTTACTAGCCTGACTCACTGCAATTCCGACTATGATTTTGTTTCTCGCTTTTTTGCGCCTGGCTTGGGTATAAATGAAGACCCAGTTACTGGTGCGGCTCATTGCTGTCTTGCACCCTTCTGGCGCGATCGCTTAGGTAAGGATGAGTTTTTAGCTTATCAAGCATCCAGCCGTGGAGGAGTGGTAAAGGTGCGTTATCCAGGAGGCGATCGCGTCTTTTTAGCAGGACAAGCAGTTACTGTATTACGTGGGGAATTGTACAATTAATTTTGATAAATTTAATCACGAATTACCAAAGTAAAGTTCACAAATAATTACAATATACCTCTTGCATAAGTTTTGAGCATCAGCGTTTATCAAGTAATAACAAATTAATGTTATTGATGCTGACTGACTGATTGATATTGAGGCTATGAAATTATTTTATTCCCATAAAAATGGTGAACTTTGGCGAGGAGATGCAATCGAGTGGCTGGGTAGTTTACATACAGAGTCGGTTGATTTAGTTATTGCCGACCCTCCATATAATATTAATAAAGCAGAGTGGGATACCTTTGCATCTCAGGAAGCTTATGTACAATGGTCTTTAACTTGGATTGAGCAAGTATCGAGAATTCTTAAACCAACGGGAAGTTTTTATATTTGTGGTTTTTCGGAAATATTAGCTGATATTAAATTACCAGCTTCGCGTTTTTTTCAAGGTTGTCGTTGGTTAATTTGGCATTACAAGAATAAGGCTAATTTATCCAATGACTGGGGGCGTTCCCATGAAAGTATTTTGCATTTTCGCAAGTCAAAAAAATTTTATATGAATATAGATCATGTCCGAATTTTATATGGAGAACATACATTAAAATATCCATCTCATCCACAAGCTATCACTAGCCAGTATGCAAATAATGGTAAGAATAATGGCAAAAATTGGTATCCACATTCAAAGGGTGCTAAACCTAGAGATGTGATAGAAATTCCTACAACTTGTAATGGAATGAATGAAAAAACTCTACATCCTACACAAAAACCAGAGGAATTAATCAGAAAATTTATTCTTGCTTCTTCTCAACGCCAAGATATTGTTATTGACCCATTTTTAGGATCAGGTACTACAGCAGTAACGGCTGAACAATTAGGTAGAAAATGGTTAGGATGTGATATTAATGCTGAATATTTAGAGTTAGCTTATCAAAGGATAAACAATGCCAATCACATGAGTGATGAAGAATGGTTTTGGTTTGATAGAAAAAATGAAGAACGCAGAAAAAAAATCAGGTAGCAGTGATAGGTTAATTCAGAAATTGCATCTAATATATCAGGACTTACGCAACTGGTACACCAATCTTCTGGTTTAAGAGTCAACAGTCAAGGGGAGCCACTGCGGTCTTGGGGTTTCCCCAAGTAGAGCAAGTGGCGTTCAAGGGTCAAAAATTCAAGTTTTTTGGACTTTTGACTCTTGATTCTGGACAGCCTCAACGAAAAAAATGTGACACTTGCGTAAGTCCTAATATTTGCCATAATGATTCAAGTGTATTGAACGTTTCTATTGCAGCTAAAATTACTTCTAAAGTATTAATATTCTCTATAGCTGTCATTTATGGTCAGCATAGCCGCCTTATTTAACTACAATAATTCTGCGGCACAATAGTTAAAGCAGCCCTAATTTAATGTGCAAAAATGCCACATAAACACACACTTAGTATAAGTTCTATCCAATCGTGTAACTGGCCGATTGAACAATTACCGGGATTAAGCCAAGAAGAACAATCCCAATTGCAAAATTGTGGAATTACAACCACAGGATTATTAGTGAAAAATGGCAAAACTTTAGAAGCAAGAGTGGCGTTAGCTAATAAATTACAGGTTCATCTTCAGTATGTAAACAAATGGGTAGCCTTAGCTGATTTAGCGCGTATTCCCACTGTTGGCACACAATATTGTGGTTTATTGCTACACGCAGGTATTGGTTCTGTTGCACAATTGGCGCAGGTTCCAGCCCACCGATTACACAGACAAATTTTACGCTTGCAGGTAGCAACAATGCAGCGCCGGGATTTGTGCCCAGCAATTGAGTTAGTACAGCAGTGGAGTTATCAAGCGAGAACAGTACTGAGTGCTGAGTTCTGAGTTCTGAATCTGTGAGTAAAAAATACTAGTTCCTAGTCCCCAGTCCCCAGTCGCCAGTCCCTATTCTTTCGCTAAAACTCCATTAAGAAAGATATCAGCAAGTCCTTCTGCCATTTGTTGCATTTCTTGGGGTGAGGCGTTTGGTTCCATGAGGGTATTGTTGGAAAAGCCTGCGATCGCGAACATTCCCAAGAATACCTTAGCAACCAGTTTGGCATCTGTTTGGCGATAAACGCCTTTATCCATAGCGGTTTGGAAGAAAGCCTCAGCAACATCCGTCATTTTCTCAATCACATCCAATTGAATGCGATCGCGCAAGTCTGGATGAAACTGCACTTCCATAAAACAGACTCGCATTAAATCAACATTTTTGTGTAAATTCCACATCCGACGGCGCATTACCTGAGCAACCGCTTTATAGCTTCCCATTTCGCTCAATTCTGTGAGTAAATCTGTAAGAATATCTACCCAGCCGCCAGTTGCCACTTCTACCAAAATTGCTTTTTTATTAGGAAAATGACGAAACAAGGTGCCTTCAGCCACACCAGCTGCCTGTGCTAAGTCGCGGGTAGTAGTACCATCAAAGCCTTGGGAGGCAAACAATTTTTGTGCCGCTTGTAAAATACGGGTACGTGTTTGCGCTTCTGAGGGGGGAGAAGAATTAAAGACTCGCATAGTAGTTATTGTTAATTTTCCGGAACATGACTTGTAGCATTATTGTCTAACGTCAAGTACAAAAATTACAGAAAGCTTAATACAAGATTAACGCTCTGTTGCTCAATCAGCCTGTCTCTTAGGTATTAAACAATTAGTAGTTCATAGTTCGTAATTAATAATTCGTAATCATGTGATGTCAATTCATCTAGAAAATATGAAATTACTCGTTAAGCTAGGCAAAAGTCAACAGTTTACAGGGAGGAGTTCTCAATAATTTAGGGCTGTTATCTGTGACAAAGACTGTTTTAATAAACGAGGATATCACTTCAAATTTAATTACGAATTACGAATTAGTAATTACGAATTATGATGAAACTTTGCTTTAATTACCGCTTATGAATCAACCCAGTTACTTGCCAGCAATTTTATATTTACCAAAGAAGGTATCTATGATACTTTATCGCCTGTTTGCTACTTTATTAGCGCTGACTATGCTCTGGAGTAGCGTGCTACCAGAAGTTGCTTTAGCTCAAACTCAAACAGCACCTCCAGCGCCAAGAGTACAGCCGCCTAGCAAAACTCCAAGTTCGATTCAACCTTATTTGGATCGCGTAATTAAGCAGTTGACGGAGTTTCGCCTAGATAATGGGCTAAAGTTCATTGTTTTAGAACGGCATCAAGCACCTGTAGTTTCCTTTCTTACCTACGCCGATGTGGGTGGCGTGGATGAGCCAGATGGAAAAACAGGTGTAGCGCACTTTTTAGAGCATTTGGCTTTCAAAGGCACCAAACGCATTGGTACAACAGACTACAATGCTGAGAAACCATTATTAGAGCGCTTGGAACAGTTAGATGCTCAAATTAGAGCCGCGAAAGCTGAGGGTAAAAAAGATGAACTTGCCAAGCTGCAAGCCGAGTTTGAGCAAGTAGAATCGCAAGCAACCAAGCTCTCCAAGCAAAATGAAATGGGCAGAATTGTCGAACAAGCGGGAGGTGTGGGTTTAAATGCCAATACTTCCACGGAGGCGACTCGTTATTTTTATAGCTTCCCTGCCAATAAATTAGAACTGTGGATGTCTCTAGAATCAGAGCGATTTTTGGAACCTGTACTCAGTCGCGAGTTTTATAAAGAAAAAGAGGTGATTTTAGAAGAACGGCGTTTACGGGTAGAAAATTCACCTATCGGCTTGATGATCGAAAAGTTTATCGATGCAGCCTATAAAGTCCATCCCTACAGACGACCGGTAATTGGCTATGACCAAGATATCCGCAATTTGACACCTGAAGATGTGCAAAAGTTCTTTAACACTTACTATGTACCCAGCAATTTAGCGATCGCAGTTGTGGGTGATGTGAACCCAGCAGAAGTAAAAAGACTGGCACAAATTTACTTTGGACGTTTCCCTGCAAAACCCAAAGCGGTTGAGCAAATCCCCACAGAACCAACACAAAAACAAACGCGAGAGGTAACTGTACAACTACCTTCGCAACCTTGGTACTTAGAAGGTTATCATCGTCCAGCAATTACCCATCCCGATAATGCTGTCTATGAAATCATCGCTAGTTTATTGAGTAATGGGCGGACTTCGCGGTTGTATAAATCTTTGGTAGAACAGCAGCGTGTAGCGTTGACTGCCCAAGGTTTTAGCGGATTTCCTGGCGATAAATACCCAAACCTGATGTTATTTTATGCTCTGACAGCGCCTGGTCATACAGTTGATGAATTAGCAGCGGCTTTACGAACAGAAATTGAGAAATTGAAAACTGAGCCTGTAACAGATGCAGAATTGCAGCGTGTGAAAACCCAAGCTAGAGCCGATTTGTTGCGTACCCTCGATTCTAATATGGGAATGGCGCAGCAATTGTTGGAATATGAGGTGAAAACTGGCTCTTGGCGGAATTTGTTTAAGCAGTTGGATCAAATTGCGGCGGTAAAGACTGCTGATATTCAACGTGTAGCGAAAGCATCGTTTACAGCCGAAAATCGCACAATTGGCAAGTTGTTATCAAAGCAGGGATAAGAAACTAACCGCAAAAGACGCGAAGGGAAAAAATGAAGAAAAATATACATAGGTATCAGGTAAAGGGTAAAAAACAAGTGGCGTTCAAAATCCCAAATGGTAAGAAGTTCATTTCTGCTTTGGTAATTGCTTTTGCCTTTGTACTTTTTACTTTTAACTTTTCTCAGGCGGCGACAGCAGCAGCCAAGCATTACACAGAGTTACAGCTACCGCCATTACCTGAGATTAAGTTACCCAAGTATGAACGCTTTGTAATGCAAAATGGCATGGTTGTCTATTTAATGGAGGATCACGAGTTACCATTAGTAGGCGGTACAGCTTTGGTGCGGACAGGAAGCCGCTTAGAACCTGCAGATAAAGTTGGCTTGGCTGACTTTACAGGTGAGGTAATGCGAACTGGCGGAACTAAGAAGCATTCGGCTGATGAACTCAACGAATTGTTGGAACAACGCGCCGCATCAGTAGAAACTGGGATTGGTGAAACTTCTGGTAGTGCTAGCTTTGAAGCACTGACGGAAGATTTAGAAACAGTGTTTGGGTTATTTACTGAGGTGCTGCGAGAGCCAGTATTTGCCCAAGAAAAGTTAGAATTGGCGAAGACACAAGAGAAGGGTAGTATTGCTCGCCGCAATGATAATCCCAATTCTATAGCTGGTCGAGAATTTCGCAAATTAATCTATGGGAAAGATAGCCCCTATGCTCGCACCACAGAGTATGCAACTATCGATAAGATTTCCCGTGAGGATTTGGTGAAATTTTATCAGCAATATTTCTACCCGAATAATATAATTTTGGGCATTATAGGTGATTTTGACCCGAAGAAAATGCGATCGCTCATTCAAGCAAAATTAGGCGATTGGAAATCTAACCCTAAACTAGCTAAACCCCAATTACCGCAAGTATCCCAAGCGAATACTAACGGAGTATTTTTTGTCAATCAACCGCAATTAACCCAAAGTAATATTTACATAGGGCATTTGGGAGGAAAGCTAGACAGTGTAGACTATCCAGCTTTGGATGTAGTCAATGGGGTATTGAATGGCTTTGGCGGACGCTTATTTAATGAAGTGCGATCGCGTCAAGGTTTAGCTTATTCAGTATACGGTCAATGGAGTCCCCGTTACGATTATCCCGGAGTTTTCATTGCTGGAGGACAAACGCGATCGCAAACTACTGTGCAGTTCGTGAAATCTCTACAAGCTGAAATTAAGCGCCTGCAAACTCAAAGAGTCACCCCACAAGAATTAGCTTTTGCGAAGGAATCTACACTCAATTCTTTTGTTTTCAACTTTGAAGATCCCAATCAAACTATCTCGCGGTTGATGCGATATGAATATTACAGCTATCCTGCTGATTTCTTATTTCGCTATCAAAAAGCAGTCGCAGCCACAACTACCGCCGATGTACAACGAGTAGCAAGAAAATACCTCAAACCAGAAAATTTAGTAACTCTGGTTGTGGGAAATCAAACTGCTATTCAACCGCCATTGACACAACTAGCAAAGCAAGTAACACCTATTGACGTAACGATTCCCCCTGCACAACCACAAGCCAAAAACTAGCATCCTACTGTACATTTCATTTGATAATATTTGCGAATCTGCTGTAAGCAGATTGCACGTTGGTGAGGTACAGATAATTGTAAGGGCAAGGCAGTGCCCATACGTTTCAACTTAACGTGAAACCCGCTTAGTTGCAAGGTTTCGCCCTCACCCCCAGCCCCTCTCCCACCAGGAGAGGGGAGCAAGAGATTTAATTCCCCTTCTCCTGCGGGAGAAGGGGTTAGGGGATGAGGGCGCGGGTATTTGTACAACACGCACTGTATATAGCTTTTAGCTTAAGTTGACACGAATGGGCAGTGCCTTGCCCCTACCTATGTAACTCATTTACCTAAAATAGGCTGTAATTTTTCCGCATCAAATAGTATTCCTATAATACAGCCGATCTAAAATTTGCTTTGTTTTCAAAAGTGTTTTCATGTAAGTGACTTGACTATGCCAAGCAGAACGAGGTAACAGATGTATATTTTGCATTTTATCTGTTAATAAATTCTCGCTAATTACTGCTTCTTGTATTGTTATATTCTCTGGATTTTCTGCCATAATTATTGTTCTAGAATTCAATAATCAATGCGATATAAAAGCTTATACCAATTTACAAAAAGAATACGACAGATTGTAGGGGCAAGGCAATGCCTTGCCCTCTAGCATATATTGATGTGTCGCCAACATTATTTGAATTAGTATTATTTCTTTTTAGCTATTCCCTTTTATACGCAAGAATTTTACAGTCAACCGTCATCCGTCAACCGTCATCAGTAAATTAGATTCAGTCTGCCAATTTTCTGACCAATTAATACTATCTGCACTAAACTTTAATGAATCGTTTTCTGGTAAGGGAGCGTCTATCGGCTCGACAATTAGCTCAAATTCTCCATTATCAAAAGGAAGTCCTGGAGCTTTGACTTTGGGAACTACTCTCTCCCGCAAACCTCGTTCTTGATGGACAAGAGCGCGATGATGACAGTAAGGATTGTTACCTCTCTTATCAAAGAAAACGTGAGCAGTCCAACTGCAACCCCCACGACAAAGTTCTGCAAATTCGCAGGTTTGGCAAAAACCCCAGAGATGGCTTGTTCCTGCTCCCAAATTGAAACGCAATTCCTCTGTATTTTCAACAATATCTTTGAGAGAACGGTCTCTGATATTACCACCTGTATAGGCTGTTGTCGGGAGCGAAGGACAACCTTTAATCGCTCCGTCAGCTTCTATTCCTAAGGTAGAAAGCCCAGCACCGCAACCTTGCCAAAATGAGAATTCATGCTCGTTACCCCGTCCCCGTAACAACCTTTCATAGGGGCCGTAGTAACCAATGTTATTTCCCGCCTGAACTTGCACTCCTTCGTCATAAGCACGACGAACTACACGAGCAATCATCGGGTAAATATCTAGCAGTTCATAAGGTTGGAGGAGGATATCTGCATTATCGGCTGCATTTCCCATCGGAACAGTCAACTGAATTTGCCAAGCACGAGCGCCTGCATCACGTATGCATTCATAAATCTGGGGAAACTCTGGCGCTGATAAGCGGTTGATTTGGGTATTGCAACCAAAAGCAATACCAGCTGTTCGCAGATGACTCATGGTTTTAAACGCATACTTCCATGAGCCTTTTCTTCCCCGTAGGCGATCATGAGTTGCTTCTAAGCCATCGATAGAAACCGAGACAGTACGTATACCCGCCGCTTTCATTTTTTGTGCAGTTTCTAAAGAAATACCATAACCGCCAGTAGTCATTCCGCAGAGCATCCCCGCCTCGGTAATGGCTTTAGCTATTTCCAGCCAGTCTGGACGCAAAAAGGCTTCTCCACCAATGAGGGTAACTTCTTTAATCCCCACTTCTGCCATCTGTCTCACCAGATCCAAAGCTTCCTCTGTGGACAGTTCTTGACTGCGTTCATGTCCAGCGCGGGAACCACAATGATTACAAGCTAAATTGCATTTTAAGGTGATTTCCCAAACTGCATAACTTTTGCGGCGGTATGTCATGGTTCACCCCTAAAAATTTCAGAGAGTTACTAATTTTTGCTATTTGTTTGGTTTATCAATTGCTCTAATCTTAACAATCTCTAACTCATAATTTGGGCCATATTTGTTAATAGTTTTGACCTTGACTTTATCAAAACCCGCTAGCCCGTAGTAGACATCAGCATCATAATCATCACCAGATGCGAAAGCAACTCCAAGACCCTTTAATTTAGCACCACCATTCTTTTTAACTTTCAGGTCGAGGTCGGTCTTAGTATAAGTAAGACTATCATCACCAATAGCTGAAGCAATAGCTCCTATGATAGCACTTGCGCCACCTGCTACCGGTTGGTTTTCTGGAGCATTTTCTAAATACGATAAATCTTGGATTAATAGCATTGCTCTTTCTTTAGCCAACTTTTTGGTTTGATATTTAAAAATGACAAACTGAATTAGCCTTAGAGATTATTTATAAAGTAAAAATAAAATTATTGTAGGATGCGTTAGGCGCTAGTTTCCAAGATGATTTGTCACGAAATAACTATCCTAGCGCCTAACGTATCATCCATGCGGCAGTGCATTACTTTATAAATGGTCTCTTACTCTAGTTCTTGTGGTGCAACTACTCCATATAAAGCTTGTACAGGTGGATCAATGACTATGCCATATAGAGGTTGAGGTTGTGGATCTATTGGTCTAGGAAAAGGAATTGGATAGGGTTTGGGTATTGGTCGAGGATAACCTTGGGGAGGCCAATTAGGATAACCTTTAGGAGGCCAATATTTAAATTTATCATCAATGATTGTTAGACCCCCAATAGCTCCTATTAATTCCTCCTCGTTGAGGTCTTCAAACTGACCTATTTCTTTTAATTCTAGGATTTTAATAGCAGCTGTTTCAAATTCTTCTTTAGAGAAGATATAACCGCTATTTTGCAAAATTTCTTTAACTTCCTCCGTTTTTTCACTCATGAGTTGAGTGCGAAAAGCTTCATCTTTAACAAGTTTAATCAGGAAGTATTTGACTTTTTCTAAAATTGATAAAGACATATTTTGAATTACCTCCTAGAAGCAGGTAGTATGACAAGATTTATCGGGTAAAAGCAGCTAGTACTAAGCGTAAATCAGAGTCTCATGCTTACTTTGTTTTTGAAGTAGTTGTTCCAAATTTTGGTGAGCTTCTTTTAAGTCTGGCTTTAGAGAAATGGACTGCTGATAGTAAGCGATCGCATTTTGAAAATCCCCTAGCTGTCTACATTTGCAGCCTAAATCGTTGTTCATCTGTGCGTAATGAGCTTGTTTGTCTGGGGAGAGTTTTCCTTGAGCATGAAGCGCATTTGCTAGGTTAACCTCGGCTTCCATACAGTCAGGCTGTAGTTCTAAAGCTTTTTGATAGCAGGCGATCGCATCTTCCCATTTCCCTTGCTGTTGGAGAGCGTAGCCCAGGTTATTGTATGCAGCGATCGCATTTGGTTGTAGAGTTAAGAGTTGATTATAGGTTGCGATCGCTTCCGATAACTGACCTTGAGTTTGATATAAGTTCCCTAAGCTAAATAAAGCCTTGATCAAATTTGGTTGTATCTGAAGCAGGTTTTTAAATATATTTTCAGCAGATTGGTAATCACCCTTTTGTCTCATCAACACACCTAGTCCATACAGTGCTTCTGGGTGATTTGGCTGTAGTTCCAGAATCTGGCGGTATTCCTGCTCGGCTTTTGTGAGTCGGTTTGATCGATGATCTCGAACAGCAAGCTGAAGCGCTAAAGGAATAATCTCCTGAATATCTTGTTGCCGATTATGGTAATTCTTGTCTTTGACTACAATATGCTGAATATGGCGCTCTTGAGTTCCAAAAGCATACTTGTATTCCTCATTCCCCATTAAAAAGTCGTAAATTTTAAATCCATTTTGAATAGCATATCGGATTGCGTCAGAATGGAGAATCAGCCCAGGTGGAGGATTTTTAAAGCTTTCATCACGGCCTGTGATGACAAATAGCATAGATTTTTGCTGAACATCAACAAAGTTAGCGATCGCTCCTAAAGGTCTGTTCCCTTGCCACAGAACCGGAAGATATAGACAATTATTTTTAAAACAATGACGTAAAATCAGATGATAGTAATTTATGTTTACGTCAAAATTTGCCCGAAATTGCTTCTTCCATCTCGACTCCCAAAACTTAAGTAGTATATCTATCTGAGATTCCAAATTATCTGCGTTAACGTGGGTGATATAAAACTCATCAGAGGTTTCAATTTTCCTTAAAAAGCGCCTAATTTTTTGGCGAGTATTGGAACCAACGTAGTTTTGCAAATAGCTATCCCAGTCATTTGGTAACGAGATATAAGGGGCAATATAATGATCGGGATCTTTTTCATTGATGCTTTGAATGCGAATCTGACTAAGTTCAAAACTATCTTGAGAAAAACTCCTCAATAACAGAGATATCTTTGTATCTGTTGATAGAATACTTTTGACATCGAAACTAGACCAGACAAACTTTTGCTGAATGTAGGTAACAAAGGCAGAAATTACCTTTTCTTCATAACCTGGCAGGCAAATAATTCCTGTATAATCTGCCATGCTATTTCCTGCCATGCAGATTTCAGTTTCAAATGCGCCTCCATGTTGGTTTTTTAATGAAATTTTCAGAGGGAAAAAGGCAACATAAGATGAATCGTCGGTATCTGGTTTAGCAGCTAATATAAACCAAGGCTCATGAGTCTGAGGTAACCATCCAGATAACCAAACCCAAGATAAGAAGAAATGAGCTTGAGGATCAGCCTTGTAGACAAAATCCCAATTTTCTCTAATTTTATTAAATGTTTCAAAATTATCAATTTTGTCAATATGCATCTCACTGTTTACCTCAGCGATAATATTCTCATACTTCTTGGGTTAGGCTAGTTTCTCCTTAAGTTAAAGTTTAGAAAAGTATCTTGTGCAACATAAAAATCCAGGTAAAACTAACCCAATTTATTAGTAGAAAATAGTAGTTGAAAATTTCGAGTAAACTTTGCAGCTTTGAAGATATTCTCACATTCTCTTACAAAGCAGCATTGTTTTATTCCTTAACTAAGTAGTATTGATAATCTACCTATTGGGACTTCCATAAATTAAATTATCCATTTTTCGGAGCGAAGACCATAATTATATTATTCCTCTGACTTGAAAGTGCTGAGTGCTGAGTGCTGAGTGCTGAGTAAAAATCCCCCCTCGACTTTCATACTTGGCTATGAAAATTGTTTCATCGGGACTGCCTCCTCTGCTTGCAAAAGCAGTTGATTATCTTTTTATTTGGAGGTTCCTTAGATGAGACTATTAACTTCCGTTGTAATAAATTGAAGTACTTTTACTCCAAGATTTAGCAGTTTGGTTGCCAGTGTTTCCATAAGCTATGGCTTGTGCATCGGCTCTAGTAGACTCAGCACTACCCCAGTTTTTAACAGTTGTGTTGGCTACAGTGTTTGTATAAGTGTTATCACCAATAGCAACTGCACCTGCAACTGCTGTTGCAGATCCAGAATTGGCTGAAGTTCCGGTGACTGTAACAGCGTAAACATAGCCACCTACTACAGGGCTGCTTTCGTTAAGGGGTTGTAAATAACTTAAGTCTGAGATGATTAATAGCTTTCTCACACCTACCTCACGAGAAATTTTGAGACAACTCAGGAATGTGGATTGAATAATATCCAATACTTTGGCTAGGGCTTTGGCAATAATAAAGCCTTAAAAGATAGAGATTGTTATAGGTTCTTGAACCCACAATCTTCAATTCAGTAACCTGAAGAACTGCTGCTAGAACTAGATGCAAAGGAATGACTGGAATGAGATTTTGCATAACTCCTAGAACTACTGCCAGATGAAACATTGACGGAAACGGTTTGGCTAGTTTCACCTTCACCATCACCAGATGTTTGCACTACGCTTTTCGCTTCGGCAATAACCTTACCATCGGGTGAGACTATGCGTTTAACTACAATTTTCTGCTGATTCATGAGTTGAACAACCATTTTACTGATTGAAAAAATTGCGATCGCTTTGATGCGATCGCATCAAATACTAACTGGTTTTTTTAGAGTATGAAAAGGCATAAATACGGTCACCTATACTTCCAGATCCTCCAGCAAGGATATGTTTCCCATCTTGCCTAGAAGCTCGATATCCGTAATTTTCGCCTTTTTGATCACCAAAGATTTCCAGCAAATATTCACCTTTTTGTTCTGAAGATAATTTATCAAATTCCGGAATGCTATTTGTTAACCAGTCTAATAGATCAAGTTCCCGTTGTTCCTCTTCTAATAATCCGCCTTGAACGCAGCTACCAACAATTGTTTCACAAATGCTTAAATCATGAATCTTTAATGCGCTCATATGACCTCTTAAAGCCATTTATAAAGATAGCCAGAAACTCTTTATATTTAGTTTCTGGCTGCTTTAAATTATAGGTATACCGATTTCAGATACCAGCCAAAAAATTGATTTACTAGCTGAATAGATGAGAATCAGTATCTCAAACTTCGACTGCTAATAATTAGTTAGTAGCAGCAATAGAAACGCTAGTAGAAGAGTATGGAGTGACGGTAGCAAAGGTTTGGGTTAGAGTATCTTTACCATAAGCATCAGCTTCAGCAGTAGCAAGATTACCTTTAACATATGTCTTCGACACTACATTTTTTTTAATTTTGAAGTACTCGTTGAAGTAGATATCGCTGTAGTCATAACCTTGGTTAAAACCACCTACAACATTAGCAGACTCAACGTTTTCTAAAAGATTTAAATCAGAAATAATCATTTGGTTTCTCCTGAGAATCAATCATTGTCTGGGATTTATTTTGAGCAATCTCTTTTTATCGCTCACATTAATACTTTAGCTTATTCACCAAAAAAGTCAATATGTTTTGCCGTTTTTTAAATAAAGAAATATTAAAATAGGAGCTTAAAAATATTAATCAAAATATTAGCAATTAACGCGATCAAAGAACACAAAAATCTGAGCAATACACTTTAAAGCCTTGCTCAGAATAAAGATAGAGATTATTTTTATTTATGAATTAAATTTTTAATTCATAATATATTGGAGCTATCCAATCATATTTATTATTAAATTAAGCTTGCTTTAGCAATTCCTCTTGTGTTTGCAAATTAGTATTTAAATCTAACTGTGTAAGCATTGCTATTCCTTCTACTTGTTGCTTTAACCAAGCAGTAAATAATTCCGAAATAATTTTTTGGTGCAATTGCTCATCTAATTTGGGTTGAATGATTTCTTCCACCCAAATCAAATACACTCCTTTGAGAGTTGTAATTGGTTTGAGGAGTTCTGGTGGTTTAGCTGCAAATACGGGTGCTGCTATTTCTGGGCGAAAATCTTTCCGATATCTGACTCCTTGATATCCATATGCACGTCTTTGTTCTGGTTCTGAAATATATAAACGAGCTATTTCTGGAAATGTAATTTCCCCTTCTTCCAGAGCATAAAAAAGTTCCAGAGCTAAGTCCCTATCCTCAAAATTGACTTCGTAAGTGGCTGCTGCATCGTAATCTAGCCGATTATCATAAAAAAACTTTTCGACTTGCGCGGAAAAAAGATGATTCGCCAACTTTTTAGAAATCAGGCTGTTATAAACTAGTTCCTCAAAATCTTTGACAGATAAATGGTGTTTATCTAACCAAGCCCAGGTTTCTTTCGCAGTAACGAGTTTTTTATCTAACCTGAGTTTGTCTCCCTCTTCTTGTAATTGTGCTTCTGTAACTTCAATACCAGCTTCCTGAGCTGCTTCGGTAATGATTTGTTGAGATAGGATAGTGTTTACAACATCAGGAATCTGACAAGATAGTTTGAGGCTATGTATTAAGTCTGAAGTAGAGATGGTTAGATATTCGGGCATGGCGCTATCCTTCAATTATTAGTTTGATAGCTGTTAGTGGTTAGAACGCCTCTCCAAGTCTCCCCTATCTTGATGCTCCTAGTTTGCAGCAATGCTAACTTGAGCAAGTCTAAGTAAGGGGAGACAGTGGAGTAGCGCTGGTGGGGTTTCGAGGCTAAATTCCTTGCTATAAACAAGGAACAAACTGTTAGTCAGACGTGTGGTTCTATCCTGGGATTTTATCTAGAGCCTAGATAGGATCTATTCTTGATTCCTTATTAAACCCCGGCTTGGAAGAAGGTTCTAGGTCACTTTGGTGGTAACAATGGTTCTAAGAGATGATTTATAAAGTAAACCTGAAATTGTAGGGTGCGTTAGCAGCGAGAGTACGGCGCTGAGAAAGATGGTGCGTTATGGCTAATTATTACTCTCTTAAGTTCCAAAATCCTTGTACAGCCGTAATACACCCTACATTTACTTTATAAATAGCCTCTAATACTAATGCTTCAAAATAAAGCTACACATTGACAGTAGAAGTATCTGAAGTCAGGATTTAGAAAAATTCTCTAAAAACAAAATCCCCGCATTTTTTAAGGATGCTATTGCCAAATAAGGGTTGATAGGACTTGTTTCCTCAAAAATAGCTGATTTTATGTCTCCATTTCGGAGAATAAATAGCATCATTCGTGTGAGGATTCATATCCTTGAATAAGTAACAACCGTCATGAACTGCGTACACCAGCACGCATGAAAATCTCTCTTTCCAGTCAACAGTCATCTGTCATCCGTCAACACTATTTACAAGTCAGTATCCCTAAAAAATTCGAGGATTTTAATTTGTAAATATTGTTATGCAGATGCCAATATAATTGATAATTCTCGGTCAATTTTTTCTGCTAGTTTGTAAGCCATTAAAGGGGGATTGCGGTAGTTGCTGGCAGTTTTTCTAAATCCCCATCGTCTGGCTTCAGCTTCGGAAACTCCAAACTCTGCGGCTAGTTGGTGGTAAGACCAGCCATATTTTCTCATGAGGTCGATTGGATGCATAATCTTGCTCCTATGGGCTTGGTAGATGAGAACTGGAATGTTTTCTTAGGCAACGAATGCTATATATCTAAACCACCTTTTTGGAGTTTCTTAAAGGGATCTAAGACAAAATCAATCACCCGACGCTGACGAATAATTACTTCTGCGTTGGCTGACTGTCCGGCGGTTAAGGGAATACGTTTTTCGCCGTTTTGAATGTACTGTTTATCTAAGCTGATTTCTAATTCATAGGTTTCAAGGTTTCCTTGGGGTGTTTGCTGTACCTTGGAGTCAGGAGATAGCCAAGTAACTTTTCCTTGAGTAATGCCATATTCTTGGAAAGGATAAGCATCAAATTTGATTTTGACTGGCATTCCTACCTTTAAAAAACCACTATCCTGACTGGGTATATTGGCCTTGAGGACAACACCCACATTTTTAGGCGCAATTTGGGCAATTCTTTGTCCAGGCTGTACCACAGATCCCGGCTTGCTGACGGGAAACTCAAAAATTGTCCCATCTACAGGCGATCGCACTATTCTCTGCTGTAACTGGATCTTTAAGGCTGTCACTTCGCTACGGGCTTGGAAAATTTGCGATCGCAATGCTGCAATTTGTGTTTCTATATCCTTGAGTTGTTGCTGATTTTTTAAAACTGCTAATTTACCAGTTTGCAGTAAGCTTTGATAGCTATTTTCTTCTTCTTGTAGTCGCAGCTTTGCTTGCTCAATATCAGCCTGCAACTGGTTCATGGTTGTCTGATAACGGCTTTGTTCCTCAGTTAAACGCAATTTTGCTTGCTGAACGTCAGATTTCGCCTTGTCGTAAAGTCTTTTACTTTCTTGTTGTTCTTTGATGAGTTGGTCAATTTGAGTCGCAGACACAGCACCATCTGTCAACAATTTACTAAAGCGCTCAACTTGTCTAGAATCAATTTTTAAACGGCTTTCAGCCGCTTTTTGGTCATTTTCCGAGGTGCTAATTTGTTGCTGTGCCTGGTTGACTAATGCCTGTTTCTCTAAATTTTGTAATTTATAAATACTCTGCTTTGTATCCAGGTTTTGTTTAGCCTGGTTAACTTGGGCAAGTTTCTCCAAAGCTTGGGATTGATTTTGTTGTTCCTGGGTACTCAGAGTTAACTGTAATTGATGTTTGAGTATATCCAACTGTACCCTTTGATTTAAAAATCCAGTTAGTTTGGCCTCTGCTTGCTGAAGTTGTGTTTGTAACACATCAGACTCTAGTTCTAGTAAAACCTGCCCAGCTTTGACAGTATCGCCTTCTTTTACCTTCACAACCTTGACACTCCCACCAGCTTGGGAGTCCAATTTTTGAGTTGCACCTTGAGGTTCTATCCTTCCTCTAGCGCTTCCTGTCTCATCAACTTTTGCCAGTGTAGCCCAGGGTAAGGCGAGAATAGCAAAGGCTAATAGGACAGAAAATACTCCATGAGTCCAAACTCGAGGTAAGGCATCTAAAAGCTCTTCGGTACTATAGTGCAAATCGTTACTATTATCGGTGGTTGGTACAGCAACCTCAGTATATTCCTCATGGTTGCTGTAATCTGTGTAATTATTATCTTCCTCTTTAGCTAGTGCAGATGAGGAATTAACAAATGGATGTGGCATGGTTATATTTCCCAAAATGGTAGTGTCATTTGTCCCTGATCATTCGTCCTTGGTCATTTGTTAAAGCCTATTTACGTTTTGGAAAAAGTTTGATTTATTACAATTAAATTGCGAATTTTCACTAATTTCAGTCAAAATTCATCAGTCAACAGTCAACAGTTAACAGTTAACAGTTCCTCAAATTCAACTGACTTGCGCTAGTTGCTGTTGATTTAGATAGTAGTAATGACCTTGTTTAGCGATTAATTCGTCATGAGTACCGCTTTCTAATAAAACACCACGATCCAAGACGAGGATTAAGTCAGCGTTGCGGACGGTGGAAAGGCGATGGGCAATAATGATACTGGTGCGCCCTTTAAGAATAGTTTTCAGGTTGTTCTGAATAATCCGTTCTGACTCTGTGTCTAGGTGGCTGGTGGCTTCGTCAAACAGTAATAACCGAGGATTACCTAACAAAGCACGAGCGATCGCTAAACGTTGGCGTTGTCCACCAGAAAGCATTCCCCCACCTTCACCGATTTGGGTTTCGTAACCTAGGGGTAGTTGCTGGATAAATTCATCTGCTCCCGCTAATTTTGCGGCTTGAATAATTTCGTCGAGGGTGGCTTCTGGGTGCGCTATGGCAATGTTTTCGCGGATGGTACTACCAAATAGAAAGGTGTCTTGGTCTACAACACCAACTTGAGAACGAAGCGATCGCAATGAAATACTAGTTACGTCATGGCCGTCAATCAGCACTTTGCCATCTGTGGCTGGATATAAGCCTAAAATTAATTTGCTCAAGGTGGTTTTCCCCGAACCACTACGTCCGACGATCGCCACCATTTGCTCTGGCTGAATTTCAAAACTGATATTTTCTAAGACGTTATTCTTACTTTCGGGGTGATAGCGGAAGGTGACATGATCAAAGCAAATGTGACCGCGTAGCTTACCTAAGGTCTTGCGGGGTTTATTGTGCAAGTCTTCTTCTGGTTCTGCTTCTAGAACATCATTGATGCGTTCGGTGGAAATAATGATTTCTTGGAATTCATTCCACAGTTGAGAAAACCTTTGGAAAGGCCCTAAAACATTACCCACCAACATATTGAAAGCTACTAATTGTCCAACGGTGAGTTCTCCTTGAATTACCTGCCATGCGCCAAACCAGAGCAAGGCGGTACTGGTAAAGGTATTGATGGCACCACTAAGCATGGAGAGGCGAATGCCGATCACCTGAGCATTAAAGGCTTTTTTCACCAAACTATTTAGTAGTTCTTCCCAATGCCAACGCACAGTCTGTTCAATTGCTAAGGAACGGACTGTGCGGATTCCTGTGAGGGACTCGATAATATAGCTGTTTTCTTTGGCTCCAGCATTAAAAATATCTCTGGAGATGCGGCGTAAAATCCCTGTGCTAGCTAGGGCCAGAATAAAAAATGGTGGTACGGTAACTAACACAAATAATGCCATTTTCCAGCTATACCAAAACATCAGGGCTAGATAGACAACTAGCGTTAATAAATCCAGCACGATGGATAGGGTTTGACCAGTGAGAAAGCTTTGAATTTTCTGATTTTCTTGGATGCGGGAGACGATATCGCCTACATAACGAGATTCAAAATAAGCCAGCGGTAAGCGAAAGGTATGTTTGATAAAACCTACCAATAAAGAGACGCTAATGCGGTTAGCGGTATGACTGAGTAAATATGTCCGCACTCCGTTCATGGCAATGCTAAACAACCCAAAAACGATCATCCCGATCCCCACGGCGTTGAGGGTCGCAATGCTGCGTTGTACGAGTACTCGGTCAAGTAATAACTGAGTAAAGATTGGGGTGACTAGACCAAATATTTGAATTAGTACCGAAGCAACAAAGACTTCGATCAGGACTTTATAGTGGGGTTTGATTAAAGCAAAAAACTTCCACAAACCGATATCCTGATTTTGAGCATCTTTGAGTAAAGATGTTGGTTGTAGTAATAATGCAAACCCAGTCCAACCTGCTTTAAATTCCTTGAGGGTAAGTTTGCGTTGCCCAAGGGCGGGATCACCGACAATTACCTGTTTTTTGGTAATTTCATAAACAACGATAAAGTGATTGCCTTCCCAATGAGCGATCGCAGGTAAAGATTGTTCAGCAAATTTATCTAGGGTGGCTTTGACTGGACGGGTGGTAAAACCCAAACTTTCTGCTGCTGTGGCGATCGCTTGCAAAGATGCACCACTCCGGCCGACGTTGGTCATATCTCGTAGCCGATTGACGCTAAAGTGCTTACCCCAATAGCGACCAATCATCACTAAGCAAGCTGCACCACAGTCAGAGGCACTATGTTGAGCATAGAAGGGATATTGATGAGTCAGATGTCCCCACCAATGACCTATTTGCACCTTGGGATGAGGAAAGTAAGCACGTTGTTTGGGTTCGGTTTTTTTGGGTGGAGTCTGGGAAGGAAAGGCAATCACGTTACTGCGATTGCGGGTAAATACGGCTGGGGATTTTTGTACAGTAGCGGTTTGGGGTGCTGGTGAATCAATCAATTCTGCCAATTCTCCCCAATCTTGGAGCGCTGTTTGCCAATCGCTATGGTTGAGAATGTAAGCGATCGTGGGTTGTGTAGCTTGCCAACTCCCCGGTTTCACAGCACATATGTCACCTGGTATTAATTTACTCCCGTCTGTATGGCGTAATTCTCCTCGACGCACTACCCATAGCTGAGTTTGTGCGGTGAGGTTGGTTGGTACTGCACCAATATCTAGCTGCTGGCGCGAGAAATAAGCTAAGGCTTGCAGCATATCTTCAACGGATGCATTGCCTTTTTTTCTGGAGTTCTGGCGACACAACATTAATAAATCCCAAAGTTCTGCACGCGCAAATAGGCGATCGCGGATTTTGGGATATTTCTCTATCAAAGTTTGCAATGTCTCTTGTGGGAGATAACCCAGCTTTAAGTTCAACGAAGATCTGGCTGAGTATGGTTGCAAACTTGCTTGGGGAAATAAAGTGAGTTCTCCAAAGGATCTACCTGGGGATAGAGTAGTAATTAAGTTCTCTGCATTATCCAGCAACCGGACTTTACCCGCTAAGACTAAATAAATTCCTGACTTAGCCTCTGTTGCTTGCCAAAACTCTTTTGCTATTGGCGGTTCCACAATTTCCATCGCCGCCAAACAGCTTTGCAGTTCTTTATCTGCTAACTTCTCACCCAAAATTATGGCGAGATGTTCGCTCAGCTCTACTTGTGAAGATATTAATTGCATTTTCTCATCTCCAAGACTGAATGATTAATTGGTCGATGGCAAATTGCATGACCAAGGAAATTAAGCCGGATGTTATCGAATTGGCGAGGTTTCAGATCCCCGACTTCTTCAAGAAGTCGGGGATCTTATTGCATATAACATCCTTAAAGAGATTCAGTTGCTTGTGGTGATGAGGATTTTAGCTTGGTTGACAACCCCATTTGTTTGAGGAGCCGATTAATATGGCGATCGCTAATTTTAATTCCCAATTCCTGATTCAGATGTTGACTCAAACAAGAGGCTGTCCAGTTACTAAATGCATAACCGTAATTACGGGGACTCCCACTCACCAATTCTTGCAATCTTTGAAGATATTGATGATTAACAGTCTTTGGTCTTCCAATTGGTCGTTTATTCAATTTATGCGCTATCCCTGCTTCTGCTAGAGCCATCCTGTATCCTACCTTCTCTTGAGAAGAATTGAATATTTCGCAGATATGATGTTGAGATTTATTCTTATCTGTTAGCAACATCATTTCACTAGGATGGCGATATTCTGGCAGTAAATCTGTTAGCAAATTCTGAGGTAATACCTGTCGTGGAAAAGGTTTAAAGAATTTATTTCCTTGCGTAGTATCACTATCGCAAATCTTGTTTTGGCTCGAATAATGTGACATAATCATTGTCCAGTTGCATTCAACTGTTAAAAATGTGGGCGAAATCCTCCGTTGCAATTGTGATTGAATCGCGACATCCAAGGTTTCACAATTGCGTAGTTAATTAGTCCGGCAAGACTAATTAACTACTTAACTTTTGTTTGTAGCTAACTTGGGAGTTTATTCCCCTAGGCTTTTAAAAGCCTAGGGGAATGTCCCTGGTTAAGTTTGTTGAAGCTTGCACTATTAGCATGATGAAGCTATGCAATGAGAAATAAGCAAGATAGTATCTACTTAGCATCTACTTATTTTCTCTTGCTGTAAAGTTTGCCTGAAGCGATCTCTGAGGTAAATATCCTTGCTAACAGCAAAAAAATCTTTCCAAAATATCCGTAAAGCATAGTTGCAATCTCCCCTGATAAAAAACAGTAATCTTTAGATTCAGTAATTCAGACTCAAAAACCAAACTATTCTGATTTTAGAGAAAACCCAGACTACCTTTATTCTTTCTTTCCTGTTCCCCTTCGGATTCGCCAGTTGCTCATAGGGAGCCACTGCGTTGCATATTCATAGCATAAACCTATTACTAAATCTTGCTTGAGCTAAAGCTATCAAATTTGAGTCAAATCTAAGCAATTTCTGCAAAATAATTTTACAAGTAAATCAACAATAATTGATGTAGTTTCTATCACAAATATTCTTCACAATAAGCCCTATAACTTTGATGTATCCGGCTTGCAGCAACTGATATTAGATTGCCTTTACAGTAACCCTTTCTATAGCAATTACCAATCTTTAGTTAAAGAAACAATTTATGAAAAGCCTATGAATACTTATTAAATCTGTATTTGGGGACTTTTCAATTTTGGATTGCTATAGATTAATTTTGAATTTTGAATTTCGCGTAGTTTCACTAGTGGGTAAATTGTCACCCTTCCGGATATTTTTATAATCTGTAGATGACCTATAACACTAGTATTTGATTGTAAAAATTAGTCGTAGATACTGAAAAACTGATTAGGGAAACAAGAAAGAAGAGAATCCAAAATGTAAGTAGGTGATTGATAAAATTTATGAGTACATCGTTGCGCTTTTAAGCCAGCAATCACAAGTATTTTAGGTAGTTTCTCCTTGCATAGATAAGTTGCTCTATGCATACCTCATTCTGTATCTATTCAGAAATAAAACTACATTTATATATCCAAACAAGTATACACAAATTGTTTAAGTTTCAGAATTTAATACAGATGTGACATTATTGACATAATGTACTACTTACTCTTTTTAATTAATTATATTTCTCTGACTTAGTCAAGCATTTTTAAAAGAAAGTTAACATTTTCACAATAGCTTTATAGTAACTTGACTAAATCTTTAAAGTTATAGGATTACTTTTTATGATATAGGTAACCAAATCTTAAAATTGCTGACTCTACAATACCTACAATACATCTACCGCACCTAAATACTTGTTCAGCAAACCCCTAGATATCGAAGAATTTGTTGCTTTGCATGAATAAACTTTGGGGTTTCTATATTTAACTATTTCAGGAAATTGGGCAATAGATTTTTTGACTATGATCTACGAGAGCTATATTTATAAGTTATGTTACTTTATTTATATCACTTTGGGTAGATGAAAATATATTTACCACTATTTACTATCAATAATCTATCATTAATTAAACATTAATTAAAGCTAAAAGAGAATTTCAGATTTTTGCACAGATGCTAAAATCTCCACTAATAAACTGAACATCATACACTCAGTATTTTTAGATAAATAGATCAAATCACTATCAGGGTACAATCACAGATGTGCCCTGACATGCGGCTATCTTTGAAAAACACGCACGCCTCAGAACATTAGTTCAATATTTGGTAAGTAGCCCAGTGTTAAAAGTTATTGTTATGGCAAGGCAGGAGTCAGCAGAGAAGACGATTCTAGCTTTGTTTACCTTTCTTAACTTAGTTTTGTTTTTCCCACCGACTTACTTAAAGCGTAATTACGAATTACGCCTTGCAATAGTAGTCAAACTTTGCCACTACCAATTAGATACAACAATGCCATCCGCACTGCGACACCACTGGTAACTTGCGCTTGAATCAGGCTAAATTCTGGGTCATCCATTAAATCAGAACTGATTTCAACACCACGATTAACTGGCCCTGGATGCAAGACTTTGACATTAGGCTTGCAAAGCCGGAGTTTGTCACGGGTAATGCCAAATAACTGGTGATATTCTCGTAAACTAGGCAATAAATGAGCAGTCATGCGTTCCTTTTGGAGACGCAAAGTCATCACAAAATCAGCATCACGTAAAGCGGGTTCTAGCTGCCAATGTAAAAATAATTGCCGATTAGATATGCTAGAAGAGGATTCCTGTGTTGCTTCTTCCGCGAAATACTCAGCAAATAACTTTGGTAGAAGAGTGGGTGGTGCGGCTAAATGCACCTCGGCACCACTGGCGGTTAAACTGCTAATATTCGATCGCGCTACACGAGAATGGAGGATATCGCCAACGATCGCAATTTTTTTACCTTTTAAAAGTTCGATTCGGGGATTAGTGGGGTCAATTAAAGTACAAATAGTGAATAAGTCTAGCAGTGCTTGGGAAGGATGCTCATGTTGACCATCGCCAGCATTTAGTACACTAACTTTTACACCTAAACGATCCATTTCTTGAGCGATCGCATTGGGTACACCTGCTTCCCGATGGCGAATTACCATGATATCAGTGCCCATCGCCAAATAAGTCTTCGCAGTATCGAGAATTGTTTCTCCCTTAGTCATAGAAGAAGTTGCAGCCGCAAAGTTCAGTGTATCTGCACTGAGGCGTTTGGCTGCAATTTCAAAACTACTACGAGTGCGGGTAGAGGGTTCAAAAAATAAATTCGCCACCACTTGTCCCTGCAATGTTGGGACTTTCTTCGTCCGTCTTGATAGCACTTCTTGGAAACTAGCAGCAGTTTGCAAAACAGCGTCGTATTCAACGGGAGAAAAGTCTGTTAGGGAAAGAATGTGATGACGGTTCCAAGTACTAGTAGGCATAAATATTTATCAGTTTTTGGTGTAGAGACACAATTTAGTAATTCTCTACAGCTTTTAATTTACATATGCAGTGGCAATGATACCAGCTGTCTATGGGGATTGGGGATTGGGGATTGGGGATTGGGGACTGGGGACTGGGGATGAGGGAACAAGAGGAAATTACCATTACCAATGACCAATTACCAAAGCCAAAAAAGAGGGGTTGTTCAACCCCCAAATATACTTTGATTTAACTCGGTAAGTGTAAGACGTTCAATGCTACAGAAATTAGCGAGAGGAAGGTTAAAAAGCCAATTGTATCTAGCATTGTAGTAACTAAGGGCCCACTGACGAGGGCTGGATCTAGTTTTAAGCGCTTTAAACCCATAGGGAGTAAAGTACCCAATGTCACAGCTACCATCGTATTGCTGGCCATTACCATCCCTGCAACTAAAGCTACCCATCTTTCTTGAGGGCGCGCCCAAATTAACGACAGCAGAATCATCGTCAGACATAAAGCTAATGCTGTACCTAATCCAGCACAAAGTTCTTTACGGAGGATTTTTAGAGTATCTTTAGGTGTGACTTCACCTACACCTAAGCCTCGGATGGTGACTGTTAAGGCTTGAATACCGACAGTCCCACCAGTATTAGAAAAGATGGGCATAATTACCGCTAGAACGGGTACTGCAGAAATTACAGATTGAAAAGGCGCGATCGCACTAGCTGCACCAATGTACAGTGCCATAATTCCTAATAGCCAAGGTAGGCGGTTGCGGATGGTGAGTACAGGGGAAGACAAAGCTGCTTCATCACCACTGACACCGGCGAGTTTTTGAATATCTTCTGTGGCTTCTTCCTCCAAAATATCAACTACATCATCAATGGTGATAATACCGACTAATCTATCTTCCCTGTCCACTACCGGGATGGCGATTAAGTCGTATCGCTTCATGATTTGGGCGACTTCTTCTTGGGGAGTTTCAGTTCTGACTTTGATGACGCGATCGCTGGCGATATCTCTAATCAAAACATCAGGAAAAGTAAATAACAATTGCCGCAGTGAAACTACCCTCACCAATGTGCGATTGTCGTCTGTGACATAAGCGTAGTAAATTGTCTCTTTATCTTCATCTTGACGACGGATTTTGCTGAGGGCTTCACCGACAGTTAATCCTTCCCGCAACCGGACATATTCTGTTGTCATAACACGCCCAGCAGTACCTTCGGGATAACCAAGAATTGTAGCTGTGGCTTGTCTTTGTTCTGGACTTAATTCCTGTAATAAACGTTTAATTACTCCTGCTGGTAATTCATCAAATAATTCTGCCCTTTCATCAGGACTCATCGCCTCTACAATTTGGACAACTTGCACATCATGAAGAGAATTAATTAATTCTTCTTGTACCTCTGTGGGTAGATATTCAAAAACATCAATTGCTTGCGCTTTATTGAGCAGACGAAATGCGATCGCTCGTTGATTTGTTGGTAATTTAGAAATGTATTCGCCAACGTCTACTGGTTGTAAATGATTTAAATCCCATTTGAGTTGGTTTAAGTCAGCGACATCAATCATTGAATCGCGCATTTCTTGTGTCAGCATAGATTCCTCCTAATCTCATAGTCTCCTCCGCGCTAGGAGACTATGTCGCCAGCTTAGAGGAGGTTGATACTACCGTCTTGTGGACTCTGGTCCATAACTTTCAACAATTCACTCTCGATATCCAATCAGGCATCGCTAAGTCATAATACTAACCTGGAACACTGTTATCCGAAATAGATGCAGAAGTTCAGTATGCGGAATTCATAGCATCCACATAAGTACGTAACTCTTTGCCCTGATTTTTCTTTTGATAAGAGTAGATTCTACTACTGTTACAACCTGTGTCAAGCGCTTAAGAGAATTTACTGGCTAAATTCACACAGTTAAAATATTTACTGCTTTTGTAGTAGTCTAGAGTTGGGATATCAAACCAACTCTTGTGTAATTGTACTGAAGATTGACACCCTTATGTAGCTGAGTATTTTTGATATTGCCAGTAATACCACTTTTAGAAAAAATTTCGCTTCTGTCCTAGGAAGCAACTATCAAGCAGCTAATATAATTAAAGCGTGACTTGAAGAATATATCTGCTAAAAAATTAGCAGTTTATTAATACTCTTGGCTGACGCATAATTTTGCGACACTCACTGCAAGTTAATAAGTGATTTGGGTAAAAAATATGTACTAGAGATTATAGAGGAATAAGGTGCAGACGAGCATCGCAATTTTGGCAAAAAATAGCAAAAATAAAGATGATAAAACCTCTAGACTTTTTAATTTTCAGAATGATACATTATTTTTTTAAAAGTTATCATTCATAATGGATGATTTAGCTTATCGCGGTTCACCAATTAAAGTGAATGCTGCCCAATTTATAGGGTGAGGATGCTTTTTCATTGCGTTCAACATAGCTGTTCGCAATGCAACGGCTTTATCGGGATATTGCTGCCATTGTTGATAAAATTCGGTCATTAATTCTGATGTTGGTGAATCAGGTACTGACCATAATGAGACAATCACACTCGACGCACCGGCAGTAATTAACGAACGAGATAAGCCAATTACGCCATCACCAGTAATTGTACCTCTACCGGTGTCACAAGCGCTCAAAACTACCAATTCGGCATTGATGGGTAAATTGACGATTTCTGCTGGCGTAAGTAAACCGTCATCACTACCAGTAGGTGCAAGAGCAATGGCAGTTTCTATGCCTTTGGTGGTATCATCCAACAACCCATGCGTTGCTAGGTGAATCACCCTAGCGGAGGATAGCTTTTGTTTAAAAGCAGCTTTAGTCGCATCATCGCCGATAATCGCTTTGGTATTAAGAAGGCTAGCAATAGTTTTTGCTTCTTGTTCTGCACCTAATAATGGTTCAAGTTGCACAGGTGGAATACCCACTTTTGGCATTGTGGGATTACCAATAACTAATACATCCTTAGCTGTCAGCCTTTGTCTTTGTTTACGTGTTAGTTCCAACATCTGAATTGCTGGTGCAGTTAGGATGGTATGTTTTTCAATTAAATATTTATTGTTTTTGTCTTGTAGCGCTGCAAATGGTACTAAAAAAAGCGATTGATGGGGAATAAAAATTACCCGTTCGTTGGGGTTATTTGGTAGATGATCTGCAATCGGTGCAATTAAAATTTGATAGAGTTCTTGTAGGTTTTGTTGTTGTAGAGGTTCACCAATAGGTTCTACTTTAATTCCCCGTCCACCTGCTCCCAGGGATCTGCGGCTTTGGTTGACAATATCAGCCAGAGATTGATTGAGAGATTTAAAATTGACTGATTTAAAAGCAATTTCACCATTAGGTTTAACTACCCAAATGTATATTTCTGAATTATCCCATGCTTTTTTATTACCTTTTTGAGGATAATTCGATAAGGAATATTCTACAATAGTAGCTTTTTGGGATTGAGCAATCTGCTTAATTTTAGCTATTGTGGGAATCTCAGCCGTAATTTTACTACTTGATTGTGTTGATAAACGCGAACTTAATAAATTCACAAATGCTCTAGCGCGACTGCGTTCAGCAACTTCTAAAGCTTCATCAATTTTGTTTTGAGCAATTAAAACTCTTTGTAAAAGGCTATAGGTTTGGGCTTGGGTTTCAAAAATCGAAATTTGACTTTTATCTGTTAAGTCAAGGCGAATAGATTCATATACTTTAATAGCCTCATATAAAGCCACTGTCGCTTCCGGTAGCTTCCCAGCAGCATAACTGGTGATACCAACCTGATTAAACATGAGTGCTTCATCAAACTTTTTTTGAGCTTTTCTGGCAGATAAAGCAGCTTGTCTGTAAAAATTAATAGCTAAATCATATTTTTGCTGATTTTCGTAAAATCCTCCGACTTTAAAAAAGATATATTGCTGAAATTGGGGATATTCTTGCGATAATGCAATCGCTTTTTGATAGTATTCCCAAGCGCGATCGCTCTCCTGCAATTTGGCATAAGCATCACCAATTTGTGCCAAAGCAAAGGCTACCATTTCCGGTTTACCTAATGATTGAGCTTCCTTTAATTTTTGCAGCGCTTCTTCTAATTCTGGTGAAGTTTTAGGAGGGTTTGATTTATTTTTAGCAGTTAAACTTTTGACATTAGGAGAAATTTCTGCACAAGCTTGCTTAGATTCCTCAAATTGTCCCAAAGATTTATAAGCTAAACACATCTGTACATAACTGAATTTAATTCCCTGGTTGAGTTGTTGCTTGGCTAAATCAACCGAAAACTTTTTAGAAGTATCAGTAATTTGTTCAACTTGTTTAAGAGATGATTGTAAAATTCCTAAAGCATCTTGATAAGATTGAATGGCTTGGTCATATTTACCAGTATCAGAGTAAATATTGCCAATATTTGCAATCAGTAATCCTTGCTCCTTATTTTTTTCTACAATTTCTAAAGGAGAGCTAGCTGGTATTGTTTTAGCAATCACCAAAGCTTGCTGATAATATTTCAATGCTGATTCTGGTTGACGCAAACCTTTATAAACTTCACCCAACTTAGATAAAGTATCGCGCAATTTACTTGGTGATTTTTGCTCGGTTTGGAAAATTTGTAGCGCTTGCTGGAGAGGTTCTACGGCTTCTGTATACTTACTCTTGGCATTGTACATATTACCCAAACCCAACAGTGCTTCTGCAAGTTGACGGCGATCGCCTGTTTGTTTCGCAATTGTGATAGCTTGTTGATAAGTTGCGATCGCTCGATCAAAAGATCCGCCTGGTACTTGACTCTCAACCACACCCTTGTAAACACCAGTGAGATAATAATTCCTCGCTAGCGCAATCAAAATATCTGTTTCCTGTTTGCGTAGACGTAGCTGAGTATCTGGAGAACCACCAGACTGTTTGCGTAGCACCACTACAGCTTGTTCTAAATAATCTATTGCCTTGGGAAGATTCACACTAAAGTGGGTATAACCGAGATTTTCTAACGTGCTAGCTTCTCTATCAAGATTCTTAATTTCACGGGCGATCGCCAATGCTTTTTCATAGTATGCGATCGCTTGAGGTAAATTCCCTAAAGCGCGATAATTATTTCCTAGATTATTCAGCGCTCTTGCTGCTAAATCCTTATCTTTGGTACTTTGACCAATTTCTAAAGCTTGTTGTTGATAGCTAATTGCTTGATTGAAATCATGCAAATCATAGTAAACATTACCAATTCCTTTCAGCGTTCTACCTTCACCAGGACGATACTTAATTTGACGATAAATTTTCAAAGCTTGCTGGAAAGTTTTTAACGCCGCTTGAGATTGATATTTATCCAGCAGTTCTTCACCTTGTTGGAGTAGTCTATCAGCCTCAGTTTTACGTGCATCTGAGCCTTGCGCTAATACCTGTGAAGTTCCCAAGGGCTCGACTAACAATGCTCCCAAGGGAAACGTCAGGTAAAATACCAAAGAAGCCAGCGTCAGGCTTTGCAGACGGTAACTCAGGGAGTGATGAAGATGAAAACGCATAACTAGAGTACAGATAGTATGGGAAGATTTACTTACATATAGCCATCCTAAATGATTTGTGAAATATTACGTGCAGGGTGCTTGATAGTTAACAGTTAACTGTTGACAGTCAACAACCAAAATCGATATTGTACACAACCGAAATAGTATTGCTATATATCTCTTATCATTCAAAGAGGAACATTCTTGTTAAGTTCAAAAATGAGAATAATTTATCTTTTGGATTTCGCTGAAATTTATTAATGGCTAAGGACTAATACCAATTACCAATTACCATAAATTCCAACTTACGAACTTTTGAACTCTAAGCAGTCAAGAAAATTATGATATCAACGCAATTATTTAAAGTTATTGAAGAAGCAATTACCAAACCGCCAATTCCTCACGAACCATACAAGCAGTCTTTGAAAGCTTGGGCAATGTATTGTTTAAGAGATAGAGGGTTTAAAGTAGTTTATGCCCAAAATGCTGATTTTGCCATTGAACCAAAGAATGGAGATAAGCTGTATTTTAAGGTAACAAATAATGCCGATGATGTAGATAATTCTTGTAGCTGGATAGTTTGGGATAGTACAGCCAAAAGCGCCAGTGTGATTCCTTTGAAGTCTTAAGATTATCAGGAAATATACCAATCCTATTTCATCTGTGAAAAATATATGTTTTAGCTGTTCACAGTCAACAGTCAACAGTCAACAGCCAACAGTCAACAGTCAACAGTCAACAGTCAACAGTCAACAGTCAACAGTCAACAGTCAACAGTCAACAGTCAACAGTCAACAGTCAACAGTCAACAGTCAACAGTCAACAGTCAACAGTCAACAGTCAACTGTCAACAGTCAACTGTCAACCGTCAACCGTCAACCGTCAACAGTTAAACTTTGATAACTTTCTGACAAAATGAGTAACACATCATTTACGATGCAATTATTTTGCGCTAGCAAAATACAGTACAAAATAATTCTGGTCTGGTTTAATGTGGACAAAGCTGAGACAGCTGCTTTGGCAATGGCGTAGCTTATGGATTATTACCCCTAGTGTTACCGGATTGATTATCTTACTACGCTTTTTTGGTGTACTTCAATTCTGGGAATGGAGAGCATTTGATCAATATATGCGTCTACGTCCGCAAGAATCACGTGACGATCGCATAGCCATTGTTGGTATTGATGAAGCAGATTTACACGAGCTGATTGGTCAGGATTATGTACCAGACAAGCTTTTGGCTCAGTTAATCCTCAAACTGCAAGCGAGAAAGCCTAGAGTCATTGGTGTTGATATTTATCGGGATTTACCTGTAGAACCAGGAAACGCAGATTTAGTTAAGGTTTATCAAACTTATAAGAATATCATTGGTATTCAGCAAGTAATTGGTGCAGGTGTTCCGCCTTCTCCTGTGCTGAAAGCTAAAGAACAAATAGGTGCTAATGGTTTACTGATTGACGCAGACGCGAAAGTTAGGCGTGGGTTTTTGTCAATTAGCGATCGCCAAGGGAAAAAGATTTGGAGCTTTGGTATGTTGCTGGCTTTAAGATATTTACAGCCCCAAGGAATCAATCCCCCAGAAATCGACGCATCTATATATCGTTTAGGTAAAACTACATTTCCTGCATTTGCTGCAAATGATGGTGGTTATGTAGGCACTGATGCAAGAGGATATCAGATTTTATTAAACTATCGCGGGCCAAAACAGTCCTTTGAATCGGTTTCCATGTCAGATATTTTGCTAAATCGCCTCCCACCCGATTGGGGACGCGATCGCATTATCTTGATTGGAAATGTGGGAGAAATTTTTGAAGATTTCGTCTTTTCTCCCTTTAATAGTAGTTTTCCTTTCGGTATCGAACGCACACCTAGAGTAGAAATCCATGCAAATCAAATTAGCCAAATTCTTAGTACTGTACTCGATCACCGTCCTTTAATTAAAACTTGGGCCGAACCATTAGAATATTTGTGGATTTTATTCTGGTCTGGATTGGGTGCTACCCTAATTTGGCAATTACGATACACAGGTGGAATGAGCAAAGTCTCACTTGCTCAAGTACTAACTCCCGTGATCGCCGCAGGTGGGTTGGTGGGTTTTTCTTATAGTGCTTTTTTAGCAGGCTGGTGGATACCAGTGATACCGCCATTATTAGCTTTAGCTGGAAGTGCGATCGCAGTTACGGGTTATTTAGCTCGCACTGCTGGTTCTATACGTAAAACTTTTGGCCGTTACTTAACTGATGAAGTAGTGGCTAATTTACTAGAAAATCCCCAAGGACTGAAGCTAGGGGGTGAACGACGGAATATTACTATTCTTACATCAGATATTCGCGGCTTTACAGCTATATCCGAGCGCTTACCAGCCGAAGAGGTAATTAAAATCATCAATCTCTACTTGGGATACATGGCTGATGTCATCACCCAGTACCAAGGAACCATCGATGAATTCATGGGAGATGGGATTTTAGTGCTGTTTGGCGCTCCTACCCATCGCGAAGACGACGCAACCAGAGCGATCGCTTGTGCGGTAGGAATGCAATTAGCGATGAATGCTGTCAACGAAACCATGAAACAACGAGGATTACCTAATTTAGAAATGGGAATTGGGATTAATACTGGTGAAGTTGTCGTAGGTAATATTGGCTCTGAGAAACGTAGCAAATATGGAATTGTTGGCGATCAAGTTAACCTCACCTATCGTATTGAATCCTACAGTATTGGCGGTCAGATTTTAATTTCTGAGTCCACTTTAAAAGCAGTCGAGAAAATAGTAAGAATTGATGGACAAAAACAAGTCCAACCCAAAGGTGTACAACAACCTATCACAATTTATGAAATTGGTGGTATTGGTGGAGAATATAATCTTTACCTGACTAAAGAGGAAGAAGTTTTTTTAACTTTAACTGAAGCAATTCCTCTGCAATATAACGCTTTGGATGGTAAACATCTAGATAGCATTATTATGCAAGGAAAGTTGAGCAAGCTTTCATTACATGGTGCAGAAATCTCTCTTATCCAAGATGACGTTTCGCAAGTATTAGCACCTCTCACCAATATCAAGCTCAACTTCAAGATGCCTAATAGTGAACTATTAAGCGAAGATGTTTATGCCAAAGTTTTAGAACAATCTACAGATAATATTTTCTATATTCGCTTTACCAATAAACCACCAGAAGTTGAGAAGCAGTTAAGCATCATCTACAAAAATTTGAATGATAAATCATGAACTATATTTCACCACGATACCTGAAGCATTCTAGGTGGAGTGTAAGTCATAGCTCATGTTTTGAAGACAGCACTTTGATATTTTCAGTGCTGACATCAATTTTAATAATATTTCTTGAAAGCTAAGGTAACATTATGACCGCCAAATGCATAAGAATTGGAAAGTGCTACTTCAACTTGATGATGACGATATTGATGCGGTACATAATCTAAATCGCAAGCCGAATCGGGATTTTCTAAATTAATTGTCGGCGGAATCTGGTCATTTGCTATCGCCATAACTGTAGCGACGGCTTCAATTCCACCCGCACCACCTAATAAATGTCCTGTCATAGATTTGGTGGAACTCACAGGTACTTGATAAGCATACTCACCCAAGGCTTTTTTAATTGCTGCGGTTTCTGTGGCATCATTCGCTAAGGTGCTTGTACCGTGAGCATTGATATAACTCACTTGATGGAGATTAATCCCTGCATCTTTGAGCGCAAATCTAATAGCTCTAGCGGCTCCTTCACCACTGGGATCGGGTAAAGTGATATGGTAAGCATCGCTCGTCATACCGTAACCAACAATTTCTGCATAAATTTTCGCTCCCCGGCTTTGAGCATGTTCTAATTCTTCTAACAACAAAATCCCTGCGCCTTCACCCATAACAAAACCATCGCGATCGCGATCAAAAGGACGAGAAGCACGAGTAGGATCGTTATTGCGTCTAGATACAGCTCGCGCCGCTGCAAACCCAGCAATTGAAAGTGGTGTAATTGCTGCTTCTGTACCACCACAAATCATTGCTTGCGCGTCCCCGCGTTGAATTAAGCGAAATGCATCACCCACCGCATGAGCGCCAGCTGTACAGGAAGTTACGGTACATGAGTTAGGCCCTTTTGCACCAATGTAAATCGCTGTGAATCCCGCAGCCATATTTGCAATCATCATCGGGATCATAAATGGACTGGAACGATCCGGCCCTTTGCTGAGGTAGATTGCTTGTTGGTCTTCTAAAACCTTAATTCCACCAATCCCGGAACCAATAATCACGCCGATTTGTTCAGCATTGAGCTCGTTGATTGTGAAATTCGCATCAGCAAGCGCCTGTTGACTGGCTGCGATCGCAAATTGCACAAACCTATCTGTACGTTTGACATCCTTGCGTTCTAAATAATCAAATGGATTAAATTCTTTCACTTCTCCTGCAATTTGACACCCATGATTTGCCGCATCAAAGTGCGTAATGGTGCTAATACCACTGCGCCCTAAAATCAAATTTTGCCAATATTCTGTTACTGTATTTCCTACAGGTGTAATTGCTCCTAAGCCTGTAACAACTACTCGTTTTAATTCGACATTAGCCATCTTTCAACTCCAAAATTTAAAATTTATCGTTATTTATTTGCGTTTTGATAATCTAAATATATTTGCTGCAATTTTTCAGGAACTGGCACAGGTCGATTATTATGAGAACTGAGAAATGCACCTTTTTGTATAGCTACCGCAGCTATTACATTGTTAGCTAATATTTCTGCTTGCACAGTCCACTTCAAACGTCCTAAACTATTTACCCATAAACGACCTATAACTTTATCAATCAGTTTTACTGGACGTTTATATTCAATTTCCGTCCCAGCAAGAATAGGTATATATCCTTGCTCAATTTGCTCATCAAGTGGCAAATATTCATTTAAAAACTTTAAACGTAAATCTTCTAGCCATCTGATATAAACTATGTTGCTCACAATGCCAGCGAAATCAATATCATAAGTCCTCACAGGTATGGCAAGTTCTACTTCTAATGGTCTTTGCAAGTTGTCAGTCAATAACATAATTACTCCTGATTTTATTTTTAAGACCAATCGGTCTTTTTGTTTACAAAAAAAAGCATAATCAATGTAGCTATAGCTATGTCATACAATCCACAGATAAAATGAGCTACAAAATTTGCAATACTTAAACTTCTACTTGATAATTCAAGATTAATTCATCTCCTGGTAAGCCTCTAATACCCCAGTTAGATTTAGGGGTTTCAAAAATAGTAATCTCAATATCAGCTACAGCAATATTAAACCGTTCATTAATCTTTTGAAAGAGTTGGCGAATCAACTGTTTTTTAGTTTCTATAGAGCGTCCTTCAAACATTATAATCTCGATAATGAGATATTGCTCTGACCTATCCGAGGGATAGTAAAAATCATTTGCTGCCAGTGGAAAGAAGCGATGAAATCGTTTTTCAGGGCTAATTTGTAAGACATCAATTAGAGCAGCATGAATCGTATTGGATAACTCCGCCTTAATCGGGTTTAATTTCTCTGCTAAACCATATACTTTGATTTGTACCATATTTTTTATATTAGGTAAAATTACGAATTCCTTTGATTATTAATGTATTGATTTAGGTGATTAATCGCCCTTTGCATATGAATCGCATCATCATATAACTTGCTCATCATCATGGCTCCTTCTAGAGTTGCAATGATGATAGTGGTAGCTTCATCAGCATCTAACCCAGCGCGAATTTCACCTCTAGAAATTCCTTTTTCTATAATTAAGCGAATTAGTTCTCGCCAAGAGTTCATCGCTTTTTGAGTGCGTTCTCGTAAGGCGGGATGAGCATCATCACTTTCAATCGCAGTATTTAATATTGGACAACCTCCTTTGATAGGTGGGTTGTCTACAAAGCTGCTAAATACGCCAATAATGGCTTGTAAACGTTCAATAGCATGGCGTTTACTACGCAATGCAGCTCTAGTATGCTGAGTTACAGAGGCGATCGCAAAATCAAAAGCCTGTAGTGCTAAGTCATCCTTACTTTGAAAATGATTGTAAATTCCTCCTTTTTGCAATCCTGTCACCCGCATGATGTCCGAAATTGACGAGCCAGCATATCCCTGTTGGTTAAACAGTTCTGCTGCTTGTCGGATAATTTTTGCTTTTGTTTCTTCGCCTTTGGACATCTAAATTATTTCCGACCGCTTGGTCTTAAGTAATTTACCATAGTCAATACTTGAGAATCAAGGGTCATGATCCAAACAAATTCATCAACAAAGTTGAGATACCAATTTTAAAAAAGAATGCGACAGATTGTAGGGTCACGGCACTGCCGTGACCTATTAATATTAGGGACTTCCAGAAAATAAATTATCCCATTTTCATAGCGGCAGATTCTTTCTCCTCTGCTCCCTCTGCTCACCAAAGCGATTGATTATTTTTTATTTGGAAGTCCCATAATCCTCTTCGCCCTCTGCGGTCAATCCTTAAGGAAGGACAGGAGGTCGGCGTTTAGTTGGTCTTGGTGGGTGTTGGTCAGTCCGTGGGGTGCGCCAGGATAGATTTTCAATGTGGCATTCTTCACCAGTTTGGCGGAGGCGATCGCCGCAGCACCAATAGGCACGATTTGATCATCATCGCCATGAACAATTAGCGTTGGCACATCGAACTTTTTCAGATCTTCGGTGAAATCCGTCTCAGAAAATGCCTTGATGCAGTCAAACGTGTTTTTGTGACCCCCCTGCATTCCCTGCAACCAGAACCAATCAATCATCCCCTGGGAGACTGTAGCACCTGGACGGTTGAACCCGAAAAACGGGCCGCTGGCGAGGTCTTTGTAAAGTTGCGATCGGTCAGCAAGGGAGCTAGCACGAAGCCCGTCGAACACCTCGATGGGCAGTCCATCGGGATTATTTGCAGTCTTCAGCATGAGTGGCGGCACTGCAGATATCAATGCAGCTTTGCTAACTCGTGCTGTACCATGACGACCGATATAGCGGGCGACTTCACCGCCGCCTGTGGAGAAACCAATCACAGTAACTCCGTTCAAATCTAAGGTTTCAATTACAGTAGCTAGGTCATCGGCATAGGTATCCATTTCATTACCGTTCCAGGGTTGGCTTGAGCGCCCATGTCCTCGGCGATCGTGGGCGATCGCTCGATAGCCGTGGTTGGCCAGAAATAACATCTGAGCTTCCCAACTATCGGAACTTAGGGGCCAGCCATGACTGAAGACAACAGGCTGTCCTGCACCCCAGTCTTTGTAATAGATTTGGGTGCCGTCTTGGGTCGTGATTGTACTCATTATGAAAGCCTCACTGAAAATTATGTGGGAGGTAAAAGGGTTAACTCCGATTCAATTTATAGTCTTTATTGTTCAAGCATCTAATACATACCACTGAAATTATTTGATTTAAAACACTATTTGCTACTTATGTACTGAATTTCTTCCTAAAGACAGATTTTTCTCTGCCTAGTGACCTCAAGAAGAAAATAATTCGACAAAGCCTGATATTACTGGCGGCAGTAAGCTGTTAACAGCACATTGAGGCTGCAGGGGAGCAGGGGAGCAGGGGAGCTAGCGCCAAGGGAGTTTCCCCCATAAGCAACTGGTGAATCTATTCAACGAAGTCGTTCCCGTAAAGCCTACGGCATAGCTTCTCTACGAGAGGCTAGCGCGCAGCCTCTCCGTCAGGAGAAGGGTAGGAGGACAAGGGAGAGGATTTACAGCTTTTACCAGCATGAAAATGATGCAATTTAAATGACGATTAGCTTACCGCTGTGCGGAAGTCAAAAGTCACAGAGACGCGATTAATCGCATCTCTACTCACAAGGATTGTATTGCTTGCTTTTACACCATGCTGTACTAGTTCAGAGTTGGGCAGTTATTTAACGTAAATTTTTATACTGCTATAATGATTTAATTTACTGTTTACGGCACTTTAATGATATGAGCAGAGCTTCTCAATGGGACAAATAGGGATAAATGACCTCACTAGAGTTGGAAATGCATTCTCAGCTTGTCCTATTACGTAATCTGGCTTAAGAGCATATCGCTTGAATGTCTAAACTCCAGCCAATGTGGATTTGTTTATGAACTCCCATAAACGTTTATACTTCCTTGCTTCTCTTGCTTGTCTTTTGGTAATTCTTAGTAGTTGCTTACAATCTCCACCTCAACCCCTACGAGTAGGTGGGAATGTTTGGCCAGGCTATGAAAGCCTCTATTTGGCGAGCGATTTGGGCTATTACAACAATAACCAGATTCAATTAGTAGATTATCCTTCGGCAACGGAAGTTAGTCGAGCCTTGCGTAATGGCGATCTAGAAGTGGCCGCCTTGACCTTAGATGAAACACTTTCCCTGGCAGAGACCAATCATGATGTCCGGGTGGTGCTGATTACCGATGTGTCTGCTGGGGGGGATGCGATTCTTGCCAAGCCAGGAATTGAGACGTTGGCAGCATTAAAAGGGCGGCGAGTGGGAGTAGAATCTAACGCTCTAGGTGCGCTTGTGATTACACGGGCGTTGGAACAGGTGAATTTGTCTCCCCAGGATCTAAAGATTGTCTCTCTGGGAGTTTCTGAACACGAGTTTGCCTTCAAGCAGGGATCTGTGGATGCAGTGGTAACCTTTGAGCCTGTTCGGTCTAAGCTCCTGAAGATGGGCGCAAATTTATTGTTTGACAGCAGGCAAATTCCAGGGGAAATAGTAGATGTATTAGTTGTACCGCAAACAGTTCTGGAAAGTCAGAGAAAGCAGCTTGACGTGCTGATACAGGGCTGGTTTCGTGCCCTCGATTATCTAAACAAGCATCCTGAGGATGCAGCAAAACGGATGGCTCCTCGGCAAGGCTTAAACCCGAAGCAATTTTTGGCCACGCTGGAACTGCTTCATATCCCAGACTTTCAGGAGAATCAACAATTGCTCAGTAAAGCCGATCCCAAGCTGCTGAACGTGTTACGGAAGTTATCTAAACTGATGCTTGAAAAAGATTTATTGAAACAAGCAGTTCAGGTAGAGTCACTATTGGATGATCGTCTGGTGAAAGCGTTGCCATAGCCATATCGGTAGTCTTTTTTAATCAAAGATGAGGTAAAAGAACACCCTTTCAAGCAATTGATTGCTTCTACCGAATCGTTGACTGTAGTCAGAGAAATACCTCCACATATTGAACTCTTTTTCAAAAATAAACCCACGAAGCCTCTATGAAGCGTTTTCCATTTCCGTTACAGTATTCGATCCCAGTGACTCTGTTGTTGTTCAGCAGTATCGCTGGTTTCTATGCTTTCCAGCAGGAAGTGTCGATGGCAAATCGACGGGTGGAGGAACAAACGATTCAAAAAGCCAAGTTTTTAGGCAGCAAAACCTCTGCGCTGTTGGAGTTTATTTACCGAACTCATAACAATAAATCGGCTGACCTAGAAAGTGCCAATCTCGTGGTTAGTCAGCTGGGGGGAGAGCCGAATTTAAAACTGGCGGTGTTGCTTGATGAGAATGATCGGGTTATCTTAGCGACCCATTATAAGTTGCGTAGTCGGCATTTAAGGGAAACACCGTTAACAAAGGAGGCACAAATCAGTACTTGGTTGTCCCAGTCTAGGAAAAACCTAGCGGGACAGGTCAAAATCTCCCAGGATCGGAAAAGCCTAGCTGTCTTTTATCCTGTAAGGTTTAAGCCGAAATCAGGTGAACTACGTTCGTCGCGAATTGGTGTTCTGGTGTTGGAATATGATTTGTCTGCCCAGGAACAACAAGCGTGGCAGTTTGCGTTGCAGCGATCATTGCAGACTGGTGGCATTTTAATGTTGCTGAGTGCGATCGCATGGTTCTTCTTTGAAAGAACTGTAACCCGCCGAGCGGCTAATCTGGTTGCGGTCAGCAATAGTTGGGGTGGCGGGAATCTGAGTGAGCGAACCCAATTGCAAGGGTCAGATGAACTTGCACAAATTGCTGCTGCGTTTAACCAGATGGCGAATCAGTTACAGCAAGAAACTCAGAATTTACGCGAAGCCAATCGCAAGCGAGAAAGTGCTGAGGAAGGATTGCGACAAATCATTGAAGGGACGGCCGCTGTTACGGGACAAGACTTTTTCCCAGCGTTAGTAGCCCACATTGCCAAAGCCCTGGAAGTTCGCTACGTTTCGGTTTCTCAGGTAACTCCCGAGGGGTTCCAAGTACTAGCTTTTGTTGCGGATGGAACTCTGCAAGTCCCGGAATCATTCCACAAATTATTCCCCCGCTGTACAGAGTCCTTGCAAGCTGGGCAATGTTGCATTCCTGAATCAATCAAGATACTCTACCCAGATCAAGCTCCGTTTTCAGACTTAAACATTGAAAGTTACTTGGGGGTTGAACTACAAACAACCGAGGGTAAACTCATTGGCAATTTGTGCATTTTCCATGATCACCCCTTACTCCATCCTGAATGGGCCAAGACACTCTTACGCATCTTTGCAGCTCGCGCTGGCTCTGAGCTAGAACGCTATCAAACCTCTCTAGAACTGGAAAAACTAAATCATGAACTCGAACAACGAGTACAAGAGCGTACTGAGCAACTACAAGAACGAGAACTACAACTGCAAGCGACCAATGCAGAATTGCTACGAGCGACTCGGCTTAAGGATGAATTCCTGGCCAACATGAGTCATGAACTCCGAACTCCCCTCAATGCCATTTTAGGGATGTCCGAAAGCTTGCAAGAACAGATATTTGGAGCCATTAACGAAAAACAAGAATTGGCTTTGAAAATGATTGAACGCAGTGGTTCACACTTACTTGAACTCATTAACGAAATTCTTGACTTGGCCAAAATTGAATCGGGTCAAATTGAGCTGGATTATCAACCAACTGCGATCGCACCACTGTGTCAATTAAGCCTTGCTTTTATTAAGCAGCAAGCTTATAAAAAACGCATTCAGGTTGAAACTCAACTGCCTGAGTATCTGCCAAACTTAATGGTAGATGAACGACAGATTCGTCAGGTTTTGCTTAATTTACTCAATAATGCGGTGAAATTTACGCCGGAGGGCGGGCAAATTACACTCAAAGTTGAGTATTTTCCGGTGTCTACACCTATTGCAGAAAGAGCGGTTATCCCTCAGTCCCTAACAGACGAGCTAAGTTCTCTGTGTTGTGTGAGGTTTTCCGTGCAAGATACTGGAATTGGCATTGCACCTGAAAATATCCATAAACTCTTCCAACCTTTCATTCAAATTGATAGTGCGCTCAACCGTCAGTACTCTGGTACAGGTTTAGGTTTAGCGTTGGTGAAAAATATTGTTGAGCTACATGGTGGAGAAGTCGGTCTCACTAGCGAAGTAGGGATCGGAAGCTGTTTTACCTTTACGCTACCCTGTGCAGAAAATCATTCTATAGTCGCCACACCGACAATTCAGTCAGAAACGACTTCTGAATCTAGTCAGTTCTTGGATCTAGCACACAAATCACCCATCATTTTGTTGGCTGAGGATAACGAAGCTAATATTGCTACAATTTCCAGTTACCTAACCACAAAAGGCTATAAAATTCGCCTTGCTAAAAATGGTCGAGAAGCATTAGAGCAAGCTCTAGCCGAACCTCCCGATCTAATTTTGATGGATGTGCAAATGCCAGAGATGGATGGCTTAACAGCAATGCAAAAAATTCGTCAAATTCCCGAGCTTGAAATCGTCCCTATCATTGCCCTTACTGCATTAACAATGAAGGGCGATCAAGAAAAATGCCTACAGGCTGGAGCGAATGATTACCTGAGCAAACCTGTAAAACTCAAGCAACTTGTGACTATGATTCAGAAACTCTTACTCCCAGTTTACTAAAAACTAGGCATGTCCTGTCGCGTAGGCTGCTTGTATATGTGGACTCTTACCTAATAGATTTCTATGTGTTAAAAAAGTAGAGTCAGTCTAAAAGATTACCGCACCGCACAAATTATTAGAGCTTTACTGACGTACTTTTAAGTTATTCTTCGTCGGTCAATTAAGTCTTGAGACTGTCAGGGTATGTTTAATAGGAAATAAGGTAACATGATAGTGACAGACTCTAGCTACGTATTTGCTAAGTCCCAAGATTCTCCGGAACTGGAAAGACTGCAAACAATCGAAAAAGTATTTGATCCAGCAACTCGCAAACGAATACTGGCAACAGGCGTAACCACAGGTTGGCGATGTCTAGAGGTAGGCGCAGGAGCTGGTTCTGTTATGGGATGGATGGCAGACATAGTTGGCGAAAGCGGCAATGTTGTGGCTGTAGACATGGATACTCGGTTTTTACAAGACTCCCAGCCATCTAATGTAGAAATCTTACAAGAAGATATTCGGTATTTAGAGCTAGAAAAGCATTCTTTTGATTTGATTCATGCACGTTTTGTTCTCGTCCATATCCCCGACTTTCGAGTTGCATTATCCCAAATGCTCAGTATGTTGAAACCAGGTGGATGGATTGTGCTGGAGGAGCCTGATTTTGCTGCTGCTAGGGCAATTGTGGGCAATTCAAAAGTATTGCAGTCGGTGAATCGAGTTAATCAAGCTATTTTGCGGATGTTTGCGAATAAAGGACTTGATTATGCTTTGGGTGTAAAGTTACCTGCTATTTGCCAGAGACAGGGCTTACAACTGCTATCTATAGACAATGATACACCCTTAGTTAATGGTGGTTTTGGTATAGCAACAGTAATGAAGATGTCTGCTATGCAACTTGCAGAAGTTTATATTGCAACTGGTCAAGCCAATCATGAGGACATTGAACAGTATTGCCAATTTGCAGATGATCCAAGTACTTGGGCCATTTATCACGCCACTGTGGGAGTTGTGGCTCAAAAGGCTAAGTAAGCCGTGGTGAAAATTTACAACTATTTAACAAACAATTAAGGAGAAGAATTAAAGTGAAATCTGACACGTTGTGTACTGTAATTTCCTTTTTCTCCTCTTCTTTGAACTCCATCCATCACAGCATAAGCGGAATTTGGTTTGGGGAAAAGGTGTACCCCTGCGGGGAAGCAAGCTACCCGAACGAGAACATTCCGCTTCGCTCCATTCGTAATGACTAGTTCTAATTTGGTAAGTTTGCAGAATTGGGATGATCCCTAACCGATTAGTATTGTGCCCTTATACCAATTCTCCAAAATTCAGCAACAGATCCAAACTCAAAAACCCTTGCGACACATGGTTTTCTTAATTTTGAATTTTGTTAGCGAGTCATCTCCCAAGGGGAGACGCTACACGAACGAGCGTCATTTTTAATTTTGAATTGGTATTACCTATTTATCGCATTATATATTTTGATTGGTATAAAACTTAAAATATCCAAAATAGTATTGAGAAACATTTCATGGATGAATTTAAAACTTTAAATTTTACTTTGTTTTGTCTTCCTCCTATAGATATAAATTAATTGTTAATTACTGCCATCTCCTAGGAGAAACTTATATTTTCTTGTCAAAATCAATTTATTTTATCTTAAGGTTTTACAATCTAAATTTATAAGCTTAGTGAGAATTTTCTCGACTAAAGTTTTAGATTTGGCAAAAAGACAGCAGTCAAATTTGTAGATTCAAATCTAATTTTTAAAATAGGAGATGGACTGTCATGCCACGACAAAATGCTGCCCAACTTTTAAAAGCTGTAAAACAGGATCAAGCATTAAAACAAAAGCTCAGAGCAACAGCCAATCCAGAAGCTTTCGTTCAAATTGCAAAAGAACGCGGTTACGACTTCACAGTCGATGAACTAGAAACTGAACTCGATAATTTATCTGAAGAAGACTTAGCCGGTATTATCAATCCGGGATGGGGCCCTAGACGGCATATTCATCCTAGATAATTATCGATTTAGGAGATTGTAACTATCTAATGATGAGAGAATAGCGAACGAGGAACAGGGAAGGGTTTTAAATCTTGACTTGTTTTTGTACAGTCATATTGCTAAGCTAATACGCGTTTAGATCAAATATTCTGGTGTTAAGGCTGTCAAGGGTCAAGAGTTAAAAGTCCAAGCTAGCCGTTGACCCTTGACTGTTGACTTTTGACCACCTGAGCGCGAAATATACAATTTAAATGCGTAACAGCTTCTTGCTGGTTTGAATTGCCCTTTTTGTATAGATACTAGTAGCAATTCTTCATTAGGGAAGTCTAGAAAATAATCCCAACCAAATAATGTTCACGACGCATAAATGATTTTTTAGGGCACAAAATTATTGTGCCCTTATTTCTCTGTCGCATTCTTTGGTATAAATTATTTTCAGTTCTGGAGTCAGCATGGCAGTGTCTCTCCCCTGCTCCCTACTCTATCTTTAAGGAGATATTTTGTTTAGTTGGAAGTTCTGGAAAAATTCCCTTTAGCGATACATACCAATGAAAAAACGCCCGGGAGTGTTGCCGTGTTTCCACCCCAGGCGTTTTTTCTTTTCAACTTGCTCCTCACACACAACTAAAAAATATCATTACTGTCAACAAACCACAAGTAGACTGAGTGACAGTTTATCAACTGTCCCAAGTACGGGAACCAAACTAGTGTAAAAAGTGTCTCACACCAGTTAATACCATAACTAAGCCTAATTCATTTGCAGCTTTGATGGAGTCTTTATCGCGCAGGCTACCTCCAGGTTGAACAATGGCAGTAATTCCCGCCTCTGCTGCTGCGCGTACGGAATCATCGAAGGGGAAAAAGCCATCACTGGCGAGAAAGCCGCCTTTGGCTCTGTCTCCTGCTTGTTCTAGGGCAATTTTCGTAGAACCAACACGGTTCATTTGCCCTGCGCCTACTCCTAGTGTAGTGCGATCGCGGCTGACAACAATAGCATTTGATTTGACGTGTTTACAAACTTTCCAAGCAAAGAGTAATTCAGCTAATTCGCTTTGGGTGGGTTGGCGTTCGGTGACGACTTGCCATTTGCTAGTATCAGAAATCGCATCATCAGCAGCTTGTACCAAAAAACCACCTGCGATCGCTTTGACTGTTTCTTTAGGGCCGCTGGTCAAATCTGGTAAAATCAGGACGCGCACCTTAGATTTAGCAGTGAGAATTGCTTGAGCATCGCCTTCACAGCCTGGAGCCACCACACATTCTAAAAATGTTTTAGTTAATTCACTCGCTGTCGCTTCATCAATCGGACGATTTAGGGCAACAATACCCCCAAAGGCAGAAACCGCATCAGCATTAAAAGCTTTTTCATAAGCTTCTTTAAGGGAATCACCCACAGCGACACCACAGGGATTAGTGTGTTTGAGAATCGCAGCGGCGGGAGTATCTGTAAATTCTGAGATAATGCGGCGTGCGGCTTCTAAATCCACCAAGTTATTGTAACTAAGTTCCTTACCTTGCAGTTTACTTGCAGCCGCCCAACCAGTTGGGGTACTACCTGTTTCATACCAAGCAGCCGCTTGATGGGGATTTTCGCCATAACGCAGAGATTGCAGGAGGTTACCAGAGATGCTGTATTGCTGAGGTAACGATTCACCATCCTGGGCCTTGGTGAGGTAGGATGCGATCGCTTGGTCATAGCTAGCAGTATGTAAAAAGCCCTTTAAGGCACACTTTTGGCGAAACGCTAGAGAAGCTTCACCATTGTGTTGACGTAATTCTTGTAAATATTCATCATATTGGGCAGGGTCACATAATACAGTCAGATGAGCAAAGTTTTTTGATGAAGCCCTTAACATCGCTGGGCCGCCAATATCAATTTGTTCGATGGCTTCTGGTAATGTTACACCTGGTTTGGCAATAGTTTCTTCAAAAGGATAAAGATTAACTACAACCAAATCAATGGGACGAATTTGGTTATTTTCTAAATCTGTAATATCTTGCGGAAAATCCTTCCGTGCCAAAATCCCCCCATGAATTCTGGGATGTAAGGTTTTGACTCTACCTCCTAAAATTTCTGGTGAACCCGTATAATCAGAGACCTTTGTAACAGGAATCCCAGCTTCTTTAATTGCTTTAGCAGTGCCGCCACTGCTAATTAAATCAAAGTTAAATTCTTCCACCAAGCTGCGGGCAAGGTCAATTAAACCAGTTTTATTAGATACACTCAGCAAAGCCAGACGCGCCATAATTCCCCAGTTTCCTTTGGTACAAACATTGAAAGACAGAAGATTATTTTACATGGGGCATGGGGTATGGGGATTGGGGACTGGGGATTGGGGACTGGGGACTGGGGACTGAGGACTGGGGATTGGGTAATGGGTAATTACTATTCTCCCCTTATCCCCCTCATCCCCCTCATCTCCCTCATCCCCTCACTTTGGATTAGGATTATTTTTTAACAGCGATTAGTTATTGACTGATGACTCAAACTCTAGAATTTATTTCAGTTCCTCCAGAAACCGAACAAGCGCCTTTGGGCTTAATCGTAACTTTACATGGTTGGGGTGCTAATGCCGATGATGTGGCATCGCTATTGCCGTTTTTTAACTTGCCAGAATATCACTTTGTCTTTCCTAATGCCCCTTATCCTTATCCTTATGCCCCTATTGGTAGGGCTTGGTATGATTTGAGGTCAGAAAATATGTATGAGGGTTTGCCAGAAAGTCGGCAAATACTAACAGATTGGTTGCTATCTTTAGAAGGTGTGACTGGTGTGCCTTTATCGCGGACAGTTCTCAGTGGATTTTCGCAAGGAGCAGCAATGACATTAGATGTGGGATTAAACTTACCTTTAGCTGGTTTAGTGGCAATGAGTGGTTATTTGCATCCTGATGCTGGTAAGGTAGCTAAAAATAGTTTTCCGCCTACTTTAATTACTCATGGTACACAAGATCAGGTTGTGCCCCTTTTAGCAGCAGTAAAAGCCAGAGAAATCCTAGAATCTATAGGTGTAGAGGTGCAATACCAAGAATTCCACATGGGTCATGAAATAGGTCAGCAAATGTTAGACCTGCTACGGAATTTTGTTGTGAATGCAATTGCCTAATCTCAATTGTAATTTTTTTACAAATTAACGTATAAATTCGGAAAATTTTTACAAAATCCACGCCATCTAATGAGTAAGATATATTGGGTGGCCGTGAAAAGCATAACCCAACCCATGCTGGGTACGAATGCTGCATAAGGGAGGGGCAAGCATTATGAAAACTCTAGGCATTTCCAGAAAAGAAATTGCTGCCATGACTGCAGCAGAAGTTGAGGAGCTAGCTGCACGTCTAGAGCTAGATAATTATAGCAATGCTTTTGAGGGTTTAAACGATTGGCATATACTGCGAGCGATCGCATTTCAGCGGCCGGAGTTAGTGGAACCCTATATCCACCTCCTTGACTTAGAACCCTATGACGAAGCTTAAATGAAGGATAAAGGATGAAAGATGAAATTACCTGGCTGACATCTTCCATCCTTTTCCATGACTGTAGTGTCTATTCGTCAACAATAGTTTAGGCATCAGGATGAAGCATGAGGATGAAATCAACAACATATTTACTAAATACTCTTCATTTCAGCCTTTATTCTTTATACTTCATCCTTTTTACCCATGCCTGATTCCACATCTAAGGTTTTAATTGGCGTAGGTGGGGGTATCGCCGCCTATAAAGTTTGTGAATTAGTTTCCTCGCTGTTTAAAACTGGTGTAGAAGTGCGCGTCATCCTCACCAATTCAGCACAAGCATTTATCACCCCCCTAACTTTAGCTACCCTTTCCCGTCATCAGGCTTATACAGATGATTTGTTTTGGCAGCCAACTCACTCGCGTCCATTACATATAGAATTGGGTGAATGGGCAGATTTGCTGGTGATTGCGCCATTAACAGCGAATACACTCGCCAAGTTAACTTATGGCATGGCTGATAATTTGCTCACAAATACAGTGCTGGCTTCTACCTGTCCAGTGTTACTAGCACCCGCAATGAATACAGATATGTGGGAACAGCTAGCAGTACAGCGCAATTGGCGGCAATTGTTGACAGATAGCCGATATCATGGAATGGGTACAGCATCAGGATTATTAGCCTGCGATCGCGTTGGTGCTGGACGGATGGCAGAACCTCCAGAGATTTTGACTTACATTCAATCGCTATTACACACAGGTGGTAAACGAGATTTAGCCGGGAAGCGGGTATTAATTAGTGCTGGCGGAACCCGAGAATATTTAGACCCAGTCAGGTTTATTGGCAACCCTTCCACAGGTAAAATGGGTTTGGCTTTAGCTCAAGCTGCCTTGCATCGTGGGGCAAACGTCACCCTAGTTCATGGCCCAGCTAGCTGGAATGTTCCCTTGGGAGTGCAAGCAATTCCTGTAATTAATGCTGAGGAAATGCAGCAAGTTATGGGGGAATATTTCGCCAATGCAGATGTGATAGTCATGTCCGCAGCTGTCGCGGATGTCAAGCCTAGAGATTATAGTACCGAGAAATTACCCAAGCGATCGCTTCCCCAATCTTTACCCTTGGAATCTGTACCAGATATCGTCAGTGAATTAGCCAAACTCAAGCAACCACATCAAAAATTAATTGGATTTGCTGCCCAAACTGGAGATATTATTACCCCTGCTTTAGAAAAGCTAGAGAAGAAAAAATTAGATGCTATTGTTGCTAATCCCATCGATAAAACTGATAGTGGTTTTGGCAGCGATAATAATCAGGCAGTTTTTTTAGATAAACAAGGAAACAAAGTAGAAATTGCTCCTTGTTCTAAATTAGAAATGGCACATCATCTCTATGATTTTGCTTTCAATAGACAAATTGAATAAACCCAATAGATGCGTTTGCTTAGTAAATTTATTCGATAAAAATAAAATATATCATCAGATAGGCGCACACATCTTTACATCCCTAGAGATGTGTGATGTACTGCCATTTTTTTAATTCATATTATTACTAATTTTCGCGAAAAATAAAGCGTTTTTCTCATCCCCTGTAGTAATTTCTGCATCATTAATACTCTTACGCCAGTATCTTGCATTTATTTAAGATAACTAATTTTGATGTCGTCGTTGCTACAGTAAAGAGCCACAGATTTCTTCATCTTTTAGGATTGTAATGCAGCCTCGGTAAGGGATTATCTAATCTTTATTGTTGATTAATTTTGTATAACTTGTGGCTATCCTGAAATAACTACTACTTTCGATAAGAAATAATTTAGTGATGTGTTTCTTTAGAGCAGTTAACTTATTGCTTGTAATTGTTAGGTTTGTACGTGGCACTAATTAACGTTCATTATTTAATGTTTGTTAACCCGTTGTAATCTTAAGGAGACAATTGATATGGTTGAAAGTAGCCAAGGTATAAACAACCAGAGCAAAAATTTTGACCGCATAACAGGTCAATCTTATCCAGGTTCAACTAATATGAACCAAGCTACTGGTTTACCTGAAAACCAATACTCTGACCGAACAAATATGGGTCAATCTTATCCAGGTTCAACTAATATGAACCAAGGCGCTGGACTATCTGGAAATCAATACTCTGACCGCACAACAATGGGTCAATCTTCAGGTTCAACTAACATAAATCAAGGCACTGGAGCACAAAGAGATATCAATCCTCCTAGAACTACGCCTCAACCCGATACTCGTTCCGAAAATAAAGGCATCAATCCTACCTTAACTAGAGCATTGATAGGCGGACTCATCGGTGCTACCGTGGGTGCGCTGGCTGGTAAAAGAATTGGTATGGGTTTGAACATTGCAGCCAAAGGTATAGCAGAGGCATCAAAGACTATTGGAGAGGGTCTTGGTCAAACCGCCAAAGGTTTAGGAGAGGCAGCAAAGAGTGTTGCTGATGGCGCTTCTCAAGCTATTGTTGGTGGCACATTAGATACAGCTGAGGGTGTAGCTGAGGGAGTCAAGCAAACCGCAGCAGGTGCATTGGACGCAGTACAGAATACAGCTCAAGGTGTTAGCCAAGTTGTACAAGCTGGTGCAAACATTGCCAAAGATGCAGCACAAAACGTCACTGACGTAGCTAGGCAAACTACAGCAGGTACTCTAGATGCAGTACAAAATACAGCGCAGAGTGTTAACCAAGCTGTGCAAGGTGCAGCAGGTATAGCCAAGGATACAATTAACAATGCCCAATCTTCTGGAAGTCAGGGTTATCAATCTCAAAACCAAATGACCGATACTCAGCAGAACCGGAATGAGCAAATGGGTATGGGTCAAGACCGTGAGTCGATGTTCTATATTTCATCTCCAGAAGAGGCTGAGGGACTGATTGTTACCTCAGTTATTTTACAAGAAACGGAAGCACCGGGAAACCCTTTTGATGCTAACTCACTTGAAGAAGAAATTGCTCGTCTTGACTGACTATCGGATACATAAGTAGTCATCATAAACTGCAATGAAAAGGGATTAGAGGCTATTCAGGAATTGAGTTTTGGTGTTCAAGCAATAAATTGCTGACTACGAAATAACTAAAACTTTTTTTAGCCTTAATAAGTCCCAATTTTGCCAGTATTCCTAAGTTATTTAACTTAGGAATACTGAATTAATTAGTCTTCGGTAGTTTGGCTATTAAGGAGAAAATCAAAATGAATGGCAACCAGCAACTTTTAGATAAATCTCAAGCAAGTATTGACCTTTATACAGGTGAAACTGAGGCTAATACAGCAGATACAGAAAGCAATAATTTAGCTAAGGTAGCAATGGGAGCAATTATTGGTGCTACCGTTGGCGCGATAGCTGTTGCTTTAACTCTTAAGGGTACAACCCAAAGGATTAACAAAACAATACAAGGGTTAGGAAACGGAGTAAAAACCACAGCTGACAATCTTAACCAAACTGCTAAAGGTGTAGGGGAAGCAATCAAGACTGTCGCAGAAGGTGTTAACGATACTGTCAAAGATATAGGCGATGCTGTTAAAGTTTCAGTGCAGGGTGTTAATGACACTGTAAAAAATACAGTAGATGCTGTTAAAGTGACATCGGTGAGAGTGAATGAAACTGTTCAAGAAACAGTAGATACTGTTAAAGGTCAGGCTGTTGATGCTAAAGATACTATCAAAAGTGTAGTCAAGGAGGAAAAGCCTGAGAGTCAGAATCCTAAGCAACCTAATGATCCGACAACCTACATTTTAGTCCCAGTAGATAAAAATAGTTGAGTAGTTGAATCTGGAAATTTTTTACAAATGCAGATTTAGGTTTTTAGCTACTCAAATTGAATAGCTGAGCGAACACAAACATAATATTAATTCAAATAATGTTTGCGACATATAAATTATTCTTAAGTTGACGACAATTTTCATTGTTGTCAACTTAAGAATATCAAGCCCAAATTTTTTGAGTGTAAGCGTCAATATCAAGGGCGGCGTTAGATGCCATTGTTGCCAATGCCATCAATGAAACTGATAGTGGTTTTGGCAGCGATAATAATCAGGCAGTATTTTTAGATAAACAAGGAAACAAAGTAGAAATTCCGCCTTGCTCTAAATTGCAAATGGCACATTATCTCTTTGATTTTGCCATCGGTAGACAAATTTAAGAAACTAATCAACCTCAGCTAAGATGCACTGACTCTGGTAGGATAGTTACCGATTGAGTACGATAAAGAGACTATATTTTGTCACTCACACGTTCTGATCTCGAATCTAGACGCTTGCAACAGACGATTGTCAAGTCTGGGACTGGCATAATATTAAGTGAAGCACAGTTACAAGAATCTTTCAGCCAAACAATGAAGCAACATCAGCCAAATTCTGATGTTTGGTTGTTTGCATATGGTTCGCTTATTTGGAACCCTATCTTTAAATTTGCAGAGCAACGCGTTGGTAAAATTTACGGTTGGCATCGCCGTTTTTGCTTGTGGGTACCTCAAGGTCGTGGTACACCAGAAAATCGAGGATTAGTATTAGGTTTAGATAGTGGTGGTAGTTGTCGAGGTATTGCATATCGAATAGCTGCTGCTGATGTATCGTCGGAACTACCACTGCTTTGGCGACGGGAAATGGTAGTCGGTTCTTATATTCCTCATTGGGTAAAAGTATTTGACGGGATGCAACAATTCCCAGCGATTACCTTTGTTATTAACCGCCAGCATCGTGCCTATGCTGGTAAAATTTCTTTGGAAACAATGATTAACAGTATTGCCACCGCATCTGGAGAGCTTGGTTCTTGTGCTGATTACCTGATGCAAACTGTTAACGGATTAATGAAAGTAGGAATAAAAGATCAGCAATTGTGTTGGCTTTCTCAGCAGGTGCTACTCCAGCAGAATCAGCTAGGTCTTAATATAAGTTCTGAGTAGTGACAAAGAGAGGCACTGTGCAATACTGCTCGGTTAAGGATTTTCAACTCGGAATTTGGTTTGGGAAAAAGGTGAAAGGGTAAGGGTTAAAGGTTTTTTCTTGCCCCTTTTCCCCTTCCCCTTTTGCCCTTAACCGACAAGTATTGAGGCACTGTGGTGAAATAGAAAAATTGAAAAAATCGAATTAATTAAAGTGAAATAGTAGGATTTGGAACTGCTATAGTATTTAAGAGTTTTGGCAATTGATACAAATCTTAAAAGTCAGCCAAATCCCAATTTGCTATTTTAAATTAATTAATTTATGTTGACGTTTACCCAACGTAAACTGCCCGATACCGATGCTGTAGTCAGCTTAACTTTACCTCTCACAGCCGAAGAACGTAACCGCAGCCGTCATCGTTTTGAAACAGCAGATGGTCAGGTTGTATTTTTGCGTTTACCTAGAGGTACAGTACTGCAAGATGGTGATATTCTCCTAGAAGAAACGCAAGATATTTTAATGAGAATTAAGGCAAAACCAGAACCAGTTTTAACTGTTTTTGCTGACACACCACAATTATTACTCAGGGCAGCATATCATTTAGGAAATCGCCATGTTCCTGTAGAAATTACAATTAACTATTTACGCTTATCTAACGACTCAGTTTTACAAACAATGTTAGAACAATTAGGGTTAGAAATTAAAGCAGAAATTTTACCATTTCAGCCAGAACAGGGAGCTTATGGACATCCATACGTGTCAACTTAACGTGAAACCCTCTTGGTTGCAAGGTTTCGCCCTCACCCCCAGCCCCTCTCCCACGAGGAGAGGGGAGCAAGAGATTTAGTTCCCCTTCTCCTGCGGGAGAAGGGGTTAGGGGATGAGGGCGCGAGGTATTTGTACAACGCCCGCCCTATATAGCTTTTAGCTTAAGTTGACACCAATGATGGACATCACGCTCACTGATAACTCTTTTTTAGCTATTTTGCAGTTAACTAGCCCAGCTTTACCAGTAGGAGCATATAGTTATTCGGAAGGATTAGAAACCTTAGTTGAACAAAATACTATTACCAATCAGCAAAATCTGCAAGCCTGGTTAACATCTCAACTACGTTATGGTGCAATTCGCATCGAGGCGGCTGTAATCCTGAGAGCTTATAAATCGGCGAAAATAGGAGATTTGGCAGCATTAACCTATTGGAACCATTGGTTATCGGCTGCTAGAGAAACCGCAGAGTTACGTAATGCTAGCTGGCAGATGGGGCGATCGCTCATGCAGTTACTTGGTAAACTACAACCAGAAATCATGCCCATAGTGAATGCTGTTGGTAATCCTAGCAATTATGCGATCGCATTTGGTATTGCTGCGGCTCATTGGCAAATCAACATTCAAGCTGCTGTACTAGGATATCTGCATAGTTGGGCTAGTAATTTAATTACCGCTGGTGTAAAACTGATACCTTTAGGACAAACCACCGGACAGCAGTTATTAATAGACTTACAGCCATTATTAAATGTTGCAGCAGTAGAAATTTTAGCTTTAGAAGATGATGAACTCGCCTGTTGTACTTGGGGCTTATCCCTTGCTAGTATGCAGCATGAAACACAGTATACAAGGTTGTTTAGGAGTTAGAGATTGGGGACAAATCAATTCAAAATTAAGAACTCCTGGGAATTAAGGATAATGGGGACTGAAACCAAGGAGGATAAATCGCTTTTGACTTTTGACTCTTGACCCTTGACTCTTGGACAAATAACAAATGACAAATACCACATTTCGAGTAGGAGTTGCAGGCCCGGTTGGTTCGGGGAAAACTGCATTAGTAGATGCTTTATGTAAGGCGTTGCGTGAGCAGTATCAAATTGCTGTGGTGACCAATGATATTTATACTCAGGAGGATGCACAATTTTTGGTGCGTTCTCAGGCGCTAGCAAGCGATCGCATTTTGGGTGTAGAAACAGGTGGTTGTCCACATACTGCAATTCGTGAAGATGCTTCGATGAATTTGGCTGCAATTGAACAATTAGAGCAGCGATTTACTAATTTAGATTTGGTATTTTTAGAAAGTGGCGGCGATAATTTAGCAGCTACATTCAGCCCAGAATTAGTAGATTTAACAATTTATGTGATTGATGTTGCCGCTGGTGATAAAATTCCTCGCAAAGGTGGGCCTGGCATCACTAAATCTGATTTATTGGTGATTAATAAAATCGACCTTGCGCCCTATGTAGGCGCAGATTTAAATGTTATGGATAGAGATGCTAAAAAAATGCGCGGCGATAAACCCTTTATTTTTACTAACCTGAAAACTCAACAAGGGCTAACAGAAGTAATTGAATTCGTCCGCCAACATATTTCATGATATATATTTTTATTTTACCCATATAATTCGGATTTGATTAATCGAGTGAAATTAATCAAAAATTATAATAGTGCAACTTCTGTATGCACATAAATTTATTTTAATATTTTTGCACTATTGCTGTAATTTGAGAGATGAGAATATCTAAATTAATAGGCTTTCTAATAAATCCTTGGATTTCCAAATGCTGCATATTTGTGATATCCAGTGAATCCATTGCTGTGACTAGAATAATAGCAATAGATTTCAGCCTATGGGATTGTTTTATCTGTTGAATAATCTCTAATCCGCTGATTATAGGCATTCGCAAATCTACTATTAATAATTCTGGTACCTCAGGGTTATTTTCTAAAAAAGTGAGCAATCCTAAACCAGAATTAAATATCTTACTGTTAAAACCATTGATTAATAATGCTGATTTTAACCAAATCGCACATTCTACAGAATCATCGCAAATTAATATTTCTTTTGTCTTATTCATATACAAGAATTATTATGATTCATGATAATTAGTATAAGTAAAAATTTTATAGTTATTTGATTATAATAAAAAATATTTTTAATTTTTTAATGATTGCTCACACATGACAATTGCTTGTAATTTTGATAACAAAATATAGTAAGTACAATACACAAATCTAATCCCAAGGATGCTGATATGAGGTTGGCTGTATTATTAGTTTAGTTGTCATTATTAGGCGATCGCATTCCTATAGTCACAGGATGCGGTCAAAAATCCTGGAGAAGTTGTCAGATTACTCTTTATAGCTAGAGATTAGGGTTAGGGGCTTCCTCTTAAAAAAATAATCAATCGCTTTGGTAAGCAGTCCCAATGAAAAAATTTCACCGCCAAGCATGAAAGTCGAGGCGGGGATTTTTACTCAGCACTCAGCACTCAGAACTTTCAAGTCAGAGGGAGCAGAGGAGGAAGAATAAAATTATAGTCTTCGCTCTCAAAATTGGATAATTTAATTTCTGGAAGTCCCTTAGCAAAATAAGATTTATCAATATATTTTCAGGTAAAGGCAATAACTTTCTCCTTTCCCAGACAAAACCTGATTCTCCAATCGAGAAATTTATCGGTAGAGTGATGCTGATATGTACACTGAGACTATAAGCTAGTACAAGCGAACTATTAAGATAATGGAATGTCTGACTTAATTCTATTTTGGCATCGCCGCGATTTAAGGATTTCTGATAATACAGGACTAGCCGCAGCTCGCAAACAAAGTCCCAAGGTAGTGGGAGTATTTTGCCTCGACCCGAATATTCTCCAAAGAGACGATATTGCTGCGGTGCGGGTAACTTATATGATTGGCTGCTTACAAGCATTACAAAAGCGCTATGTGGAAGCGGGTAGCCAGTTGTTAATACTCCACGCCAATCCCATGCAAGCAATTCCCGCCTTAGCTACGGCGTTAAATGCCAAAGCTGTGTTTTGGAATTGGGATGTAGAACCCTATTCTCAAGAACGCGATCGCACTATAATTGATGCTCTCCAAGAAAAAGGCATTGCATTTTTAACAGAAAACTGGGATCAAATCCTGCACTCGCCAGCAGAAATTCGCACGGGTGGTAATGGCCCTTACACTGTTTACACCCCCTTCTGGAAAAATTGGATTAGCAAAGCCAAGGCTAAACCAGTAGAAACTCTGCAAAATGTCCAAGGGTTAACAGCCATTGAACAAGAAATTGCCCAACAAAACGGAGCAATACCACTACCAAACGCCAAAGATTTAGGATTTATTTGGGATGGCGAATTAGTTCTTCCCCCAGGAGAAGCCGCAGCACAAGAACGGCTAGAGGGATTTACCGCCAGTGCGATTAATGAATACCAGGAACAGCGCAATTTTCCAGCTATGGATGGGACATCACAGCTGAGCGCAGCTTTAAAATTTGGCGTAATTGGCATTCGCACCGTTTGGCAAACTACCCTAGAAGCGCTAGAGAATAGCCGTAGCGATGAAACCACAACCAGCATCCGCACATGGCAACAAGAACTAGCATGGCGGGAATTTTATCAACACGCCATGTATCACTTCCCAGAATTAGCTGAAGGTGCATACCGCGAAGCCTTCAAAAGTTTTCCTTGGGAAAACAATGAAGAACATTATCAAGCCTGGTGTGAAGGCAGAACAGGCTACCCCATTGTTGATGCAGCCATGCGCCAAATGAATGAAAGCGGCTGGATGCATAATCGTTGTCGGATGATTGTTGCCAGTTTCCTGACTAAAGACTTATTAATTAGTCCGCAGTTGGGAGAAAAATACTTTATGCAGAGATTGATTGATGGAGACTTATCTGCCAATAATGGTGGTTGGCAATGGAGTGCTTCTAGTGGCATGGACCCTAAACCCATACGTATTTTCAACCCAGCTAGCCAAGCACAAAAATTCGATCCAGATGCCGAATACATCCGCCAATGGTTGCCAGAATTGCGGTCTATAGATACTGAATATTTAGTCACTGGTAAAATAACTCCACTAGAACGGCGTGCAGTGGGCTATCCTGACCCTATTGTGGATCATAAAATTCAGCAACAGCAGTTTAAACAGCGTTATCAACAGCAAAAAACTGAGATGAAGAATTAATAAGCTGTTACGCATTTAAATTGTATATTTCGCGCTCAGGTGGTCAAAAGGAGCCAGTGCGTTCGGTCGACAGACTTGTACCCCTGCGGGGAAGCAACTGGCGTTCAAGAGTCCAGGTCAAAGGCTAGCTTGGACTTTTGACTCTTGACCCTTGACAGCCCTAACGACAGAATATTTGCTCTAGGTGCGTATCCAATACTGCTCGGTTAAGGATTTTAAACTTGGAATTTGGTTTGGGGAAAAGGTGAAAGGGTAAGGGTTAAAGGTTTTTTCTTACCCCTTTTCCCCTTCCCCTTTTACCCTTCACCGACAAGTACTGGGTGCGTATCAGCTTACCAATTCACCAAAATTCTCATACAGATATATTGTGCGTAGGGATAAGGGCACTGCCGTGCCCTTACCTATCTGTTGCATTCTTTTTTCAAATTGGTATTAATTGTCGAATTTCATAAATCAAAACGGCTTTCTTTCCCCTTGATCCCGTTTCCCCTACTTCTTTAGTGGAAGTCTTTTAGAATCTATCCGTTTCTTGAGTCGGCGCAACTGCTCCCGGTTGAGACATAAAGAAGTTTTGCGCTGCTTCATTTTGGTATATGCATCTAATATCAGGCTTGTCAGTATCTAAATTACCTGTAAAACCAAAAGTATTTAAGCGATTTTTACATTCTCTTACTTGGTCAGATGTTACTAACTTCCGCTGCTCTAAAAGTGCCCAGTTATTTTGCCGCAGAACGCATCCAGGGCGCATACTCGGTTGAGCAACATAAACATTAAACGGGTTAAGAGTTACGAAAAGTCTTGCGTCCATCACCATAGCGCTGGCTCCGTATTGCACACAAATCTCAGGGTTTGGTGCTTTAGTATCAATGAATTCACGAGAAGCCACGTTAGATGGGGACAAAGTTGTTGTCGAGCTAAAAGCAATGCCAATCCCAATCCCCAAGACAAATACTCCCCCCAAAATTGCTATGGTGGTGAAGTTAAAGAGGGAAGATTGTAATGGAGAAGATTTGGAACTATTACTTGATCTAGTAGGTGTACGTCTCATTGTCGCTGGTTTACCTTCACGCCTCAGATAGCAGGGAGTTTTTTACAATGCTCTCCCTATTTAAGTATGACGATTATTGCGTGGAATTGCCTCCTAGTTTCTTGACTTTTTACAGCATCAGTTAAAAATATAGGGTGTCAAGGGTATGGGAAAGTAGAGGGAACAAGGTGGATAAGTAAACAAACTGTAAATTTATTGTTCTCTGTTCCCTTTGACAAATGCCAAATGGGACTAGATATAGCCTTCCTGACAAAAGGGCTAAACGCGCATAGCACAGTATAGTTGAAAAATTCCGCTCATGCTTAGAAGTGAGACTTCTTAGAGAATTGCAGAAATTACAGCAGATTGCAACTTTGTGAGATACGGGTAATCTTAGATAAGATGGCTATGGCCCTTCCCTTCACTTCATTTATGTGAAATAGGTTGTAATTCTGTAATTATTTGGTCAAAGTTACGGGTATATACTTTTTGGTTATATTCTTGCCAATGTTGATCTGATGAGCTAGGAAACTGTGTTAACGTGGCTGCTTGAATATATTCCATAAACGGGCGACGAAGACGCTCATATTTCTCGAAGGCTGTGGCTATAGCTTGCTTGTTATCCCAATCATTTTCTTTGGCAATATGATTAATTAATGTTGTAACTGCCATAGCATCTTCAAGTCCTTGATTAGCTCCTTGAGCCATAAAAGGAGGCATACCATGTGCTGCATCACCAACTAAAATAATTCGTCCTGCACTCCAAGCTGGAAAAATATTCTCAGCACCAGTGGCGCGATGAATGTAATACGGACGTTGCAACATATTTTCTGGAGGAGATAGCTGCACTAATTGTTTAAGTTCATCGGGATAACCTGCTTTTTCTAACTCTTGCAAAGCTAAGTTAATCAACTCATTACCAGACTTACTCTGCAATGAGTTTAATGGTACAGGCAAATGTACCAGATAGCTAATACTTTGTCTGTTAAGTAACAACATTCTCGGACATTGACTAAAAGATTGCTCGCTGGCTAGCTCATAATTAGTTACTGTTAAAATTGGTGAGCCTGCAAAAAATTTCTCTTCAAGATGCGATCGCAGTTCCTTTGGTATGTCGGGTATTTCTCTACAAAATATGGCTGCAAACCCAGAATATTCTGGTTTGGCAAAACTTTGGTAAGGGCTATCTGCATAAAGTAGTCTACGAACTGTAGAGTTAATACCGTCTGCTGCAATAGCTATCTTAGCTCGGAATGATTTTGTAACTGAGCTTTGATAGACACTGTCTAAATTTTGGCCTAATGGATCGTTATTTTTTTGTCCATCTGCCCAATATGCATAGGGGTTAGCTTCTACACTTGCATCAGAAATGCAATCGAGGCGGACGCATCCCAATTCTGGTTCATCCACAACATTGATGCAACGATGATTTGGTTTAACTTGGTCTTCGGGAAGCAGTTTTCTTAAGGTACTCTGCAAATCATACCAAGAAATTGAAACTCGACCCTCACCATAATTTTGACACCAAACATCAAAACTCAAAGAAATTGACCTAACTTTTTTTCCCTGGAAGTTTTTAGAAACCCATTCTTGAGAAGGCTTTGGTGGATTTTTTTCTGTGACTTCAGCAGTTTGCTCTTTATCAGACTGCACAGAATTAACAAAAGTAAAGCTTGCTGTTTTGACTGCTTCGTAGGCGTTAGGATCTACATACTTCAAAGCTTTTAAACCATTAGGCAAAAGATCCACAACTTGGCCAACCTGACGAAAAGCACGAGCTTGGTCTATGACAAGAATATTTTTAATACCACGTTTGCGTAAACCAATGGCAGTGGCTAAACCAACAGGCCCAGCACCAACTATGACAACATCGTAGATTTTATTGATGAATGTATCTGCAGCATATGCTGTAGATTGGCTTTGTGGAGTATTCATACACAAATAGTCGATATTAAGCTATCAAGTAACATATCATTCAGCAAGAAAATTCAACGCTGTATTAATCGACCCTAGTAATACCAATTCTCCAAAATATGGTTACACATAGGGAGCAGAGGGAGAAGTTGATGAGCTTGCTAAGTATACATGAAGAAATATAAAGTAATAGTTAAAACAAGTTGATTATATAACTATAAAAAAGTGACATCTTCTAGACAGCTAATCAGGGGCACAGGGTTTAAAATCTCGCAATTTCAAATTCTCTTGGCTGATAGCCTGACAATTTTTTGGGGAGATTGGCTAGATTTACGTATAAGAATAGTACAAATTGCAGCATCAGGTTTAGTGTCTCCACTAATATATATTTTAGCCTTTGGCTTAGGCTTAGGGAGTTCAATCCGTCCGGGGTCAGGAATTAGTGGTAACTATAATAACTACCTAGAATTTATTCTGCCGGGGATGGTAGCGTTATCATCAATGACCATCAGCTTTGGTGGCACAACATTTTCAATTTGTGGCGAGAGGTTATTCACCAAAACCTTTGAAGAATTTTTGTTAGTCCCCATACAACCCATAGCATTGCACATTGGCAAAATGCTGGCAGGAGTTGTACGCGGATTGATGACCTCTGGCTCTGTAATTTTAGTGGCGCTGCTGTTAACTGGTAATTGGAACTTTTTGCATCCACTTTTTCTGTTGCTACTGGTACTCAACTGTACCGTGTTCGCAGGGTTAGGGGTAATTGTCGGATTGACTGTGCGATCGCTCGAATCGGTGGGATTCTACAATAACTTTGTCATTATTCCGATGTCGTTCTTAGGAGCCACCTTCTTTGACCCTAGTACTTTACCAGTTGCCCTCAAAGTTTTAGTTTACCTATTACCTCTAACCTATACCAGCATTGGACTACGGGCAATCACCCATTTACCCTTATCCCAATTTCCCTGGTACAGCCTGCCAATATTATCAGTAATTGCGATCGCACTTACTCTCTGGGGTGGCTATAAATTTGCTCATTTACAGGATTAGGGCATTGGGCATTGGTAATTTATTCTCCCCCTGCCCCCCTGCCCCCCTGCCCCCCTGCCTGCTTCCAATCCCTAATCGCTCTTCTTCTGAATCCCGTTGAGGAACATGGGTACAAATTTCTCCATAAAAGCTTGGGGATCGCGCTGCCAAGCTTTTTGAGCTGCTTGGATTCTCACCATTTGCAACTCAGGTGCTAGCAAAGTCTGCGGTAAGCGTTCCATGAGGTATTGGGGACGTTGCCACACTGGCATATTATTTGCTAGTTCCACCAAGGTAGCAACTCGCCGCAGTTCTGCACCGAGAGTAATATCCATGCCAGATTCAAAGGCAGCTTGCTCAATTGCGGCATACTTGCGCTTGGCTAGCTCGACTTTTTGCCGATGTTCTGGACTTTTATCGGCTATTTGCGCTAACCAGCGATTACCCCAACGCACGTGTCCGGCTTCTTCTGGCAAGATTTTTTCGATAGTTTCGCGAATTTTAATGTTTTCTTCAGTTTGTGGTGCTTGTTTTAAAGCGTAGATATGAGCAGAGAAATACTCACAACCCCGCTTTTCGGTAATGTTAATTGTGGCTAGGGTAGAAATGACAAAATCATCTAGGTTGCCGACTGGGTCTTGATTTTCTGAGTCGAGTAACCGTTCAAATTCGTCGATGTAGGAAGAACCTGGTGGCTTGCCAATATCTGCTCCCAAATCGACTAACAAATCCGTTAGCCACATTGCATGACGCGCTTCATCAGAGATGTGGTGCGACAAATCCTGAATTAGTTGCTTGGGCTGTCCATTGAGATATTCAACCACCTCGGTCAAGTCTTTACAACTGCGCTGCTCACTATAACGGTAGCGGTTGAGGGTGATTAAATGCAATTCGCGATCGCGTACTACCTGTTTGAGGATATCCCGCGCACTGATCGCATTCTGAAATTTCCGTGGGTAAATAACGGTCACGTCGCTTTGCTCCAAATTCAAAATTTAAACTTCAGATATCAAAAATCTACTTGGCTCTTGCCTATTGCCTATTCCCGGGTCATAAATAACCAATGCCCAATTAAATTTCTGCGATTTCTGATAGTACAACCGTACAAATATAAATAAGTGTAACGAATAAATCATCAATCGGGGGATAGTTGTGTATGTGGAAACTATCCCAATCTGAAGCCATATGTCTTATCTCAATAGGTGTTTCAGGCGGCTGGCGAATGTTTGCTGTTGGCGTTGGTTCTCATAAAAAGCCGAAATTTATTAACTTTTATTACAAATATCGATTTTGTAACTTTGGTTACAGAATTATTTGGTATATTAAATAAAGAAAGAACATTCCATCTATCATCTATAAGAAAAAACTACGGAGGACTTAGTTATGTCTATTCAAGAAAAATCTCGTGCAATCATGGCGCGTCAATACCAAGAAGTCAAGAAGCGCCAACAGTCTATGCTAATGCGTAGCGCACAAGAACTCGGTCTTCCTGAAGAAATGTCCCACTACTGGAACCCCATTCAAGGTAAGGTTGACCAAGATGCTCGCGCAATTTATGGCAGCAGCCACGCTGGTATGAGTTAGGCTGTAAGAGTTCTTATTTAATTGTTGTTGCGTGAGAACTTATAAGCTATGAATGCAAAATCAGGTGTCACAAGTTGTAGACATAACTGAATACCCCCCTTTTTTCAAGGGGGTTTTGCATGGCTATCATAATTAATTTCACTTCAAATATTTATTGGTTAAAGGGGAAAGGGGAAAGGTTTATCCCTTTTCCCCTCTTCAATATAGTTATGTTAATTGCGGTATTGTTATACAAATTCAAATAATGTTTGAGACAGATAAATTCTTTTTAGGGTCATGGTACAAGTGAGATATTTGATATACCAAAAGATTATGGATGCCGTGCCCCTACCCATCTATCTTTTTTCAAAATGGTATTACAAACCTTCAAAGACAACGTAAATTTTATTGGGTTTTTTACTGCTCCTCTAATACAGGTATGCGCTGATGCTATCCTGGCTTACGTGCCGCGATAATTAAAAACAGCGGAATCCGCTTTCGTCGCTCATAGGTTTGCACATTGTGAAAGTGTTCTCGTTGGGGATGGGCTTCACGCAGATTCTCAACAATAAAACCAGCTTCATTGAGAAGATAAAAATAGTCTTCAACAGTGCGGTGATATTTTTCCACCGTTCCGCCCAACCATTCAGTAACACGCAGTCCGGTTGAAAAATAATTATCAACAACCCAATCTTGACGAAGCGTCCCCGAAGTCCAGCTTTTGTCACAGGAAGTGATTACGGGATGCTCGACTGAAAAGACAAACAGTCCCCTAAGTGTAAGTGTCTGGAATATCCCTCTTCTGTCACTTTCCGAGTATTCTGAATAAAAGGATGAAAAGAAAAAACTCTGGAAGGTAAGCAGGGCCATGGATGTAGAATTACAAATCCTGAAACATTTAGCAAGAGATCCTCATCCAACAGTTGGCATCATAGATGAATATTGTGCAGAGTATAAAGACTTATTTAAAGAAGTAAGAAATTATGAGTGCTTCAAATATTTACACTTGGGAATCATCTCAACGATAAAAAG